>NZ_CP017184.1:1266243-1582804 GCF_001729805.1 Enterobacter roggenkampii
CTTCACAGTCGGACCCGGTCTGGAACGCGTAGCGGTCGCCGTACTCGGCGCGCAGCGCCTGGTGGTTATAGATCTCACCGTTGACAGCCAGCGCGTGCGTTTTTTTCTCGTTATACAGCGGCTGTGCACCGGCGTTGACGTCAACAATAGACAGACGTTCGTGAGCCAGAATTGCTTTGTCACTGGCGTAAACGCCTGACCAGTCCGGGCCGCGATGGCGCATCAGGCGGGACAGTTCGAGTGCCTTTTTACGCAGTTCGCCCGCGTCAGTTTTAATATCCAGTACGCCAAAAATTGAACACATAACCTTCTCCGTTAACCCTGTTGCTTTGTAATGTTGCTTGCTTATGAAAATGCCGCAAAGGGGCAGGGCGCGCAAGCGTTTTACGGGTGAAAACGGAAATAGTGCAATGGCGGTTGCGGATCGGTGAAAAACGCGTATGTGATTAGCGCTTTTATTGAGGATTATGCAATGAAAGTGCTTTTTCGTTAGATGTAGTCGTGTTTTGCAGGTGAGAAAATAAAAAACCACGCCCTGAGGCGTGGTTTGGTATCAGATGATGTCAATTTCATCGACGGAGGGGTAAATCCAGCTTGGGCGGAACGGCATTGAGTCAATGTCATCAAGCTGAGAGACCCCAGAGAGCACCAGAATCGTCTCCAGACCGGCCTGGAAACCGGCCAGAATATCGGTGCGCAGGTTGTCGCCGACAATCACGGTCTCTTCAGAGTGGGCCTGCATCTTGTTGAGCGCGGCGCGAATGATCCACGGGCTGGGCTTGCCGACATAGAACGGCTTGCGCCCGGAGATCTTCTCGATACCGGCACACAGCGCGCCGCAGGCCGGATAAAAACCGCGACCGTGGGTATCCGGGTTGGTCGCAATAAAGCGCGCGCCGTTAGCCACAAAGAAGGATGCCTTATGCATCATCTCCCAGTTGTAGGAACGCGTTTCACCTACAATCACAAAGTCCGGGTTGACGTCGGTGATGGTAAAGCCCGCTTTATACAGCTCATGGATCAGCGCGCCTTCACCGACCACATAGGCTTTTTTTCCTTCCTGACGCTTCAGAAAATCCGCCGTGGCCATCGCCGAGGTATAAAACACGCTGTCCGGGACGTCGACTCCCGCCGTGGCAAAGCGGTTTGCCAGATCCTGACCGGTCTGAGAAGGGTAGTTCGTGAGAAGAACCAGAGGCATTCCTTTGTCGATGATGCGGTGAAGAAACTCCGCAGCACCCGGCACGGCAACGTTGTCGTGCATCAGCACGCCGTCGATATCACAAATTACATTCTTAATGGTCATGGACAGTCCGACATCAAAAAAAGAAGGCGTTACTATAAGGTCCGATCAACTTTCCAGCAAATGCTGCAGCAGAATTCCGTTGAGCATGGCGCGTTTGACCAGCGCGAACGCGCCAATCGCCGAACGATGGTCAAGCTTTGAACGAACCACCGGAAGATTCTGGCGGAATGCTTTCAGCGCCTGGGTGTTAATACAGCCTTCAATCGCGGGGAGCAGCACCTTTTCCGCCTCCACAATTTCACCGGCGATCACCACTTTTTGTGGGTTAAACAGGTTAATGGCGATGGCGATGGTTTTCCCCAGATGGCGCCCCACCTGCTCGATCACTTCACAGGCCAGCGCGTCGCCTTTATTAGCGGCTTTGCAGATGGTGCCTATCTTGCAGTCGTCCAGCGTGACGCGGCTTTGGTAACCCTGTTCAAGCAGATGGCGAACGCGCTGCTCGATGGCGGTGTTGGCGGCAATGGTTTCAAGGCAGCCAAAGTTGCCGCAGTGGCAGCGCTCCCCGAGCGGTTCAACCTGAATGTGGCCGATCTCACCGACGTTACCGTTGCGACCGATAAAAATTCGGCCGTTAGAGATAATGCCTGCGCCCGTACCGCGGTGAACGCGCACCAGAATAGAGTCTTCACAGTCCTGGCTCGCACCAAAGTAGTGCTCTGCCAGCGCCAGAGAGCGAATATCGTGGCCCACAAAGCAGGTCACTTTAAAGCGCTTTTCCAGCGCGTCGACCAGCCCCCAGTTTTCAACCTGAATGTGCGGCATATAGCGGATCACGCCGCTTTCCGGGTCGACCAGACCGGGCAGAATCACCGAGATGGCGATGAGTTCGCGGATCTTGCGCTGACAGCTTTCAATAAACTGTGCGATGGTATTCAGCAGCGCATGCTCCAGCGTCTCCTGGGTGCGTTCCGGAAGGGGATAGTGCTCTTCCGCAATGGCTTTGCTGCTCAGATCGTACAGCGTGAGCGTGGTGTCATGACGGCCCAGACGGACGCCAATTGCCTGAAAATTGCGGGTTTCGGTAATAATGGAGATAGCGCGGCGGCCCCCGGTGGAGGCCTGCTGATCGACTTCTTTGATCAAACCGCGCTCAATGAGCTGGCGGGTAATTTTTGTCACGCTGGCGGGAGCAAGCTGGCTTTGTTCGGCTATCTGAATACGTGAGATTGGCCCGTGTTGGTCAATCAGGCGATATACCGCCGCGCTGTTAAGCTGTTTAACGAGATCGACATTACCGATTTGAGCTTGTCCGCCAGGTGTCATACTTTTACTTACTCAGTGACGACCTCGTTACCATTAACGATGGTCTTAATAATTTTATAATCGTGTGTGAATGCCGTCAGGTTTGCAACCATACCTGGTGCAATTCCGCCAAGCTGTTTATCCACGCCGATAGCGCGCGCAGGATAAAGGGTGGCCATGCGCAGGACTTCATCAAGCGCAATCCCGCAATGCTCAACCAGGTTACGCACCCCTTCAATCATGGTCAAAGAGGAACCGCTCAGCGTACCGTTTTCATCCACACACAGTCCATTGCGGTAGTATATTGTTTTACCGGCAAAAATGAACTGCTCAATATTTGCACCTGCCGGTGCGGTAGCGTCCGTTACCAGGCAGAGCTTGTCACCTTTCAGCCGCTTGGCGTTGCGAATGTTGGTGTAATCAACGTGTAAGCCGTCCGCGATAATGCCGCAGTAAACGTCTGGCTCATCCAGAATCGCGCCAACCAGACCCGGTTCACGACCTGTGATGTATGGCATGGCGTTATACAGGTGCGTCGCAAAGGTAATGCCCGCACGGAAACCGGCTTTCGCTTCTTTCAGCGTGGCATTTGAGTGGCCCGCTGAAACCACAATTCCGGCGGCGGCCAGCTTGCTGATGACGTCCGTGCCGGTCATTTCCGGTGCCAGCGTCACCTTGGTGATCACATCGGCGTTGGCACACATGTAGTCAACCAGCTCCGCATCAGGTTTACGCACGTAGTCCGGGTTATGCGTTCCTTTCTTGACCATGTTCAGCCATGGCCCTTCCAGGTGCAGACCGAGCGCCTGATTCGGATGTTTGGCCAGGTATTCGCGCATCACGCGGATACCCTGCTTCATCAGGTCATCACTGCTGGTGATGAGCGTTGGCAGATAGCTGGTGCAGCCCGATTTCTCGTTGGCTTTCTGCATGATCTCCAGCGTTTCGACCGTTACCGCATCGGCGGTATCATTGAATTGCACACCGCCGCAGCCGTTGAGCTGTACGTCGATGAAACCGGGGGAGATTACTGCTCCATTGAGTGAGCGCTGTTCAATCTCCGGCGGCAGTTCTGCCAGCGGGCAAACACGTTCAATCAGGCCATTCGCGATAACAATCGCGTGGTCATCCAGAATTTCATGGCCGGTATAAATCCGACCGTGGGTTAAAGCGTACATAACGACCCCCGGTTAAAAAAAGCGGCCGCCTCTTGATAAAGAGGCGGTTATTCAATTACAGACCTTTGATGTTCTCGGCTTCTAACTCGTTGAAGTATTTCAGCGTTTTAACCTTCAGCTCCATCGTGGACGGTTCGTCGCAGACGATGACGGATTTAGGATGCAGCTGCAGACAGCTGATGGTCCACATATGGTTAACGTTGCCTTCAACAGCAGCCTGGAGCGCCTGCGCTTTCACGCCGCCCAGCACCAGAATCATCACTTCTTCAGCATCCAGCAGGGTGCCTACGCCTACGGTCAGGGCGTATTTTGGAACCTGGTTCACGTCACCGTCAAAGAAGCGGGAGTTTGCCACGCGCGTGTCATGGGTCAGCGTTTTAATACGGGTACGGGAAGCCAGAGAGGACGCCGGTTCGTTAAACGCGATATGACCATCATTACCTACACCACCCATGAACAGGTGGATTTTACCGTAGGAACGGATTTTTTCTTCATACTGACGGCATTCTGCGTCAATATCCGGCGCGTTTCCATTCAGCAGGTTAATATTTTCAGCTGGGATATCAACGTGATCAAAGAAATTGCGGTGCATAAAGCTATGGTAGCTTTCCGGGTGGTCTTTCGGTAAGCCAACGTATTCATCCATATTGAAGGTCACAACATGTTTGAAGCTAACCTGGCCTGCTTTATGCATCTCAACCAGCGCCTTGTAAGCGGTCAGCGGTGTGCCGCCGGTCGGAAGGCCCAGAACGAAAGGACGATCGGCGGTCGGTTTGAACGCGTTAATGCGGTTTACGATATGGCGAGCGGCCCATTTACCAACTTGTTCTGCAGTTGCCAGGGGAATCAGTCTCATTGTTCACCTCAAAGTTTAAGTAGAAGAGTGGGCGGATGGCTTCGGAACCTGATACTAAAGCGTAACCTGGAAACTTTCAGGCCGGATCAATCCGTCTTGATTTTTTGAATGATAAAATAAGTTTTCACTGTTAGCCAGTGTAAGGGAGGGCTGAATACGATATTTGGTGACAAAAATCACAAAAAATAGGTGTTTAATTTGCGATACGAATTAATTTTTCACACACTCAGACTGCCAGTGAATTATCAACGGTATCTATCGTTCGTGACACAATAAAAACATAGTTTATGCGCGAGCCTGAAAAAGGGTCTCGTAGGGGGAATAGGATGAATATTTTAGGTTTTTTCCAGCGCCTCGGTAGGGCTTTGCAGCTCCCTATCGCCGTGCTACCGGTTGCAGCGCTGCTGCTGCGATTCGGGCAACCCGATCTTCTTAACGTACCGTTTATTGCTCAGGCTGGCGGTGCCATTTTTGACAACCTGGCGCTGATTTTCGCCATCGGTGTTGCCTCTAGCTGGTCAAAAGACAGCGCGGGTGCCGCAGCGCTGGCAGGGGCAGTCGGTTATTTCATCCTGACGAAAGCGATGGTAACCATTAACCCAGAAATCAACATGGGCGTGCTGGCAGGTATCATTACCGGTCTGGTCGGTGGTGCTGTGTACAACCGCTGGGCAAACATTAAGCTGCCAGACTTCCTGAGTTTCTTTGGCGGCAAACGTTTCGTGCCGATCGCGACAGGTTTCTTCTGTCTGGTTCTGGCCGCTATCTTTGGCTACGTCTGGCCACCGGTACAGCATGCGATCCATGCGGGTGGTGAGTGGATTGTATCAGCGGGTGCACTTGGCTCAGGTATCTTTGGTTTCATCAACCGTCTGCTGATCCCAACCGGTCTGCATCAGGTGCTGAACACTATCGCATGGTTCCAGATTGGTGAGTTCACCAATGCTGCGGGCACCGTATTCCACGGCGACATCAACCGCTTCTACGCGGGTGACGGCACCGCAGGCATGTTCATGTCTGGCTTCTTCCCAATCATGATGTTTGGTCTGCCGGGCGCTGCGCTGGCAATGTACCTGGCTGCGCCAAAAGCGCGTCGCCCAATGGTTGGCGGCATGCTGCTGTCCGTTGCGATTACCGCGTTCCTGACCGGCGTAACCGAGCCGCTGGAATTCCTGTTCATGTTCCTGGCGCCGGTGCTGTACCTCATGCATGCGGTCCTGACCGGTATCAGCCTGTTTGTGGCGACCCTGCTGGGTATCCATGCTGGCTTCTCCTTCTCTGCAGGCGCGATCGACTACGTGTTGATGTACAACCTGCCGGCGGCAAGCAAGAACGTCTGGATGCTGGTGGTAATGGGTCTGGTCTTCTTCGTCATCTACTTCGTGCTGTTCACTGCGGTTATTCGTATGTTTAACCTCAAAACGCCGGGCCGCGAAGACACCAAAGACGAAGTGGTCACCAACGAAGCCAACAGCAACACCGAAGAGGGTCTGACCCAGCTGGCGACCAGCTATATCGCTGCAGTCGGGGGGACTGACAACCTGAAAGCCATTGATGCCTGCATCACCCGTCTGCGTCTGACGGTGGGTGACTCTGCGCGCGTCAGCGACGCAATGTGTAAACGCCTTGGCGCATCGGGCGTGGTTAAACTGAACAAACAAACTATCCAGGTTATCGTGGGTGCCAAAGCGGAATCCATCGGTGACGAAATGAAGAAAGTGGTTGCCCGCGGTCCGGTTGCGGCAGCATCAGCCGACAGCGCACCTGCGTCGACGGCTGCCCCGGTAGCGAAGCCGCAGGCCGTGCCTAACGCCGTGACGGTGGCCGCGCTGGTCTCTCCGGTAACGGGTGACGTGGTTGACCTTGAGCAGGTACCTGATGAAGCGTTCGCCAGCAAAGCGGTCGGTGACGGTGTGGCGGTGAAACCAACGGATAAAACCGTGGTGTCTCCTGCTACCGGTACCATCGTGAAAATCTTCAACACCAACCACGCGTTCTGCCTCGAAACCGAAAAGGGTGCGGAGATCGTTGTCCACATGGGTATCGATACCGTTGCGCTGAATGGTCAGGGCTTTACTCGCCTGGTGGAAGAGGGCGCTGAAGTGGTGGCCGGGCAGCCGATTCTGGAAATGGATCTGGACTTCCTGAATGCCAACGCGCGTTCCATGATTAGCCCGGTGGTTTGCAGCAACATTGACGACTACAGCGGTCTGGTCATCCAGGCGAAAGGTCAGGTTGTTGCGGGTCAAACCCCACTGTATGAGATTAAAGGCAAGTAATCGCTCCTGAGTAGAGTCATGCCTTAAGCGGCGGGGGATATCCTCCGCCGCTTTTTTTTGCAGCAAATGCCCCCATTATTTTCATCTGATACGTATTTTCCGTAACTAAGGGTTGTCACTACGTCCGGCTTATAAGATCATATGCCGTTATACGTTGTTTACGCTTTGAGGAATCCACGATGAGTGAGGCAGAAGCCCGCCCGAGTAACTTTATTCGTCAGATCATCGATGAAGATCTGGCCAGTGGTAAGCACACCACAATTCATACCCGTTTCCCGCCGGAGCCGAATGGCTACCTGCATATCGGGCATGCGAAGTCCATCTGCCTGAACTTTGGCATTGCGCAAGACTACCAGGGACAGTGCAACCTGCGTTTCGATGACACCAACCCAGTAAAAGAAGACATCGAATACGTTGAGTCCATCAAAAACGACGTGCAATGGCTGGGCTTCAACTGGTCTGGCGATATCTGCTACTCCTCTGACTATTTTGATCAGCTGTATGCCTACGCGGTAGAGCTCATCAACAAAGGTCTGGCGTATGTAGACGAACTGTCTGCAGATGAGATCCGTGAGTACCGCGGTACGCTGACCGCACCGGGTAAAAACAGCCCGTTCCGCGATCGCAGCGTGGAAGAGAACCTGGCGCTGTTTGAAAAAATGCGTGCCGGTGGCTTCGAAGAGGGCAAAGCGTGCCTGCGTGCCAAAATCGATATGGCGTCTCCGTTCATCGTGATGCGCGACCCGGTGCTGTACCGCATTAAATTTGCGGAACACCACCAGACCGGCAACAAGTGGTGCATCTACCCGATGTACGACTTCACCCACTGCATTAGCGATGCGCTGGAAGGCATCACCCACTCGCTGTGTACGCTGGAGTTCCAGGACAACCGTCGTCTGTACGACTGGGTGCTGGATAACATCACCATTCCTGTGCATCCGCGTCAGTACGAGTTCTCTCGTCTGAATCTGGAATACACCGTGATGTCCAAGCGTAAGCTGAACCTGCTGGTCACCGACAAGCACGTTGAGGGCTGGGACGACCCGCGTATGCCAACCATCTCGGGTCTGCGCCGCCGTGGCTACACCGCGGCGTCAATCCGTGAGTTCTGCAAGCGTATCGGCGTGACCAAGCAGGACAACACCATTGAGATGGCGTCTCTGGAATCCTGCATTCGTGAAGACCTCAATGAAAATGCCCCGCGCGCGATGGCCGTTATCGATCCGGTGAAGCTGGTCATCGAAAACTATCCGCAGGGCGAGAGCGAGCTGGTCTCCATGCCTAACCATCCGAACAAACCGGAAATGGGAAGCCGTGACGTGCCGTTCAGCGGCGAGATCTGGATTGACCGCGCTGACTTCCGCGAAGAAGCTAACAAGCAGTACAAGCGTCTGGTGCTGGGTAAAGAAGTGCGTCTGCGTAATGCTTACGTCATCAAAGCCGAGCGCGTAGAAAAAGATGCGGAAGGGAATATCACCACCATCTTCTGTTCTTATGACGCTGAAACGTTGAGTAAAGATCCGGCGGATGGCCGCAAGGTGAAAGGCGTTATCCACTGGGTGAGCGCATCCCACGCGCTGCCGGTAGAGATTCGTCTGTACGATCGCCTGTTCAGCGTGCCTAACCCAGGTGCGGCGGAAGACTTCCTGGCGACCATTAACCCGGAATCTTTGGTGATCAAGCAGGGTTATGCGGAGCCTTCTCTGAAAGCGGCTGAAGCAGGCAAAGCGTTCCAGTTCGAACGTGAAGGTTACTTCTGCCTGGACAGCCGTCACAGCACGGCGGAAAAACCGGTATTTAACCGTACCGTGGGTCTGCGTGATACCTGGACGAAGATCGGCGAATAATATTGCTGCTCTGGTCAATGAGAAACAAACGCCGCATTATGCGGCGTTTTTTTATTTAACGATCAGAGTATTAAGCCAGGGGTTAAAGTGGCGTCATGAAAATAACAGGTCAATGAGGTGCTACTTATTTTTTTAAAAAAAGTTTGTGTCATTACGAAATTCAAAAGGGTTATAAAAAAGGAAACCGATCCCACGCCTGGACACTGAAATAGCTGAGAATTTCCCGTCATTCCTCGCCTTCCTGTAAATGTTACAAAGCACTACCAATTATGTGCACTTCGTCATAATCCTGACTTTTGCCCGCTGAAAAGCATTGATAATTCGCGTCGCGAAAAATAACCTAAAGACGGTAGTTAATTCGAGGGTATTTAACACTACCCCTGACCATTTGGTCTTTTTTATTTACGCCGTTTCAGGCGTTTTAATTCGTCAAAGAGGAATAATCTATGCGTACGTTCAGTGGCAAACGTAGTGCGCTGGCGCTGGCTATTGCCGGTGTGACAGCAATGTCGGGCCTGGTGATTGCGCCAGAGGCAAAAGCAGCGGGTTTCATCGAAGATTCCACCCTCACGGGCGGTATTTATTACTGGCAGCGTGAGCGTGACCGTAAAGACGTCACTGAAGATAAATACAAAACCAACCTCTCGCACTCCACCTGGAACGCCAACCTGGACTTCCAGTCAGGCTACGCCGCGGATATGTTCGGTCTGGATATCGCCGCGTTCACCGCGATCGAAATGGCGGAAAACGGCGACAGCGGCCACCCGAACGAAATCGCCTTCTCCTCCAGCAACAAAGCCTATGATGAAGACTGGTCCGGGGATAAGAGCGGTATCAGCCTCTACAAAGCCGCAGCGAAATTCAAATACGGCCCGGTCTGGGCGCGTGGGGGCTATATTCAGCCAACCGGCCAGACGCTGTTAGCCCCACACTGGAGCTTTATGCCGGGTACCTATCAGGGTGCAGAAGCCGGGGCTAACTTTGACTACGGTGACGCAGGTGCGCTGAGCTTCTCCTATATGTGGACCAACGAGTACAAAGCACCGTGGCACATTGAAATGGACAAGTTCTACCAGAACGATAAGAAAACCAAAGTCGATTACCTCCACTCGCTGGGTGCGAAATACGACTTCAAAAACGATCTGGTTCTCGAAGCGGCATTCGGCCAGGCGCAAGGGTATATCGATCAATACTTTGCCAAGGCCAGCTATAAGTTTGATATTGCGGGTAGCCCGCTGAGTACCAGCTACCAGTTCTACGGTACGCGCGACAAAGTCAGTAACGGTGGCGTCAATGATATCTACGACGGCACCGCGTGGCTGCAGGCGTTAACCTTCGGCTACAAGGTCGGTCAGGTTGATTTGCGTCTGGAAGGCACATGGGTGAAAGCGGAAGGGCAGCAGGGCTACTTCCTGCAGCGTATGACCCCGACCTATGCTTCCTCCAACGGTCGTCTTGATATCTGGTGGGATAACCGCTCCGACTTCAACGCCGACGGTGAGAAAGCGGTCTTCTTCGGCGCGATGTATGACCTGAAAAACTGGAACCTGCCGGGCTGGGCCGTGGGCGCTTCTTACGCTTACGCCTGGGATGCAAAACCTGCCGACATGGCAACACCGGATGCTTATTACGATCCAAACTATCGCCTGAAAGAGTCTTCCTACAGCCTGGATGCTATCTATACCCTGCAGGATGGCCGCGCGAAAGGCACGATGTTCAAACTGCACTTCACCCAGTACGACAACCACTCCGATATCCCGAGCTACGCGGGCGGTTACGGCAACATCTTCCAGGATGAACGTGACGTGAAATTCATGGTTATCGCACCGTTCACCATCTTCTGATGAATCGTCCGGCGGGTTAGATCCCGTCGGACCGGAGACTGCAAATGATGAAAAAAATCGTAATCGTCGCGCTGTTGGCATCGGGGCTGGTGGCGTGTGCCCAGACTCAGGCACCGAAAGAGGACTCCCGTCTCAAGGAGGCCTACAGCGCCTGCATTAATACTGCAGAAGGTTCGCCGGAGAAAATTGAAGCCTGCCAGAGCGTGCTGAACGTGCTGAAGAAAGAGAAAGCGCACGAGCAGTTCGCGACGCAGGAGAATGTCCGCGTGATGGATTACCAGGCCTGTATCCAGGCACGTAAAACCGGTAACGATCAGGAAGTGGCGAAGCGTTGCGATAAGATCTGGAACGAGATACGCAATAACAATAAATAAGTTGCTTTACGCCCGGTGGCACAGTGCCACCGGGCTTTTTTCTGGCAAAAAAAAGCCAACCTTACGGCTGGCTCAGAGTATGAACACTCACTTATTTTGCGTCATGCGCATGTTCATTTTCGCGGCAATCGCCTTCAGCGCAGTGACCATAAAGGTACAGGCTGTGGTTGGTCAGACGGATGCCGTGACGCGCGGCGATTTCACGCTGGCGCGCTTCGATAGAGTCATCGCTAAATTCAATGACCTTGCCACAGTCGAGGCAGATCAGGTGATCGTGGTGCTGCTGCTGGGTCAGTTCGAAGACAGATTTACCACCTTCGAAATTATGACGGGTGACAATGCCCGCGTCATCAAACTGGTTCAGCACGCGATAGACGGTAGCCAGCCCAATCTCTTCACCCATGTCGATAAGACGTTTATAAAGGTCTTCCGCACTGACATGGTGATTGTCTGGACCCTGAAGCACTTCGAGGATTTTTAACCGAGGAAGCGTAACTTTCAGGCCAGCCTTCTTTAATGCGGTATTGTTGTCAGTCATGCGGAATCTGTCCTGTTGCTAAACGATTCACTTCTGTAGGAAGTGACAGAAAATGCACCCGGGATAATGCGTCTCATTATAGAACTGCCATGGCTAAATGAAAACTGCAAGTCTCAGGCAAAATATGCTTATAAAAATGGGGTATCACCAACAAACTTGCTCGGTGGAAAACCACATTTTATCAGGGAGACATTGTACAGGTCTGGGCGAAAAAGTTAAAAGATTGTAGCAATTAATTTAATCGGTTTGACCTGGTGCGCGGGCGCAACCGCCGTTGCGCCGCGATAAAAATCAGGCGTTGAGAATATCGTCCAGGTGCAGTTCTTCACGGATCTGCTTAACCCATTTCTCGACGCGCTCTGCAGTCAGTTCTGGCTGACGGTCTTCGTCGATGGCCAGACCCACGAAGTGATCGTCATCGGCCAGACCTTTGGACGCTTCGAAGTGGTAACCGGCGGTTGGCCAGTGGCCGACGATCACAGCGCCATTCGGCTCAATGATGTCGCGGATGGTACCCAGCGCGTCACAGAAGTACTCGGCGTAGTCTTCCTGGTCGCCACAGCCAAACAGGGCAACCAGCTTACCGTTGAAGTCCACTTCTTCCAGCGTCGGGAAGAAATCATCCCAGTCGCACTGGGCTTCGCCGTAGTACCAGGTCGGAATACCCAGCAGCAGAATGTCATAGCCTTCGAGATCTTCTTTGCTGCTCTTGGCGATGTCATGCACATCAGCAACGTCTTTACCGAGCTGTTTTTGAATGTTTTTCGCGATATTTTCGGTATTGCCGGTATCACTGCCAAAGAAAATGCCGATGATTGCCATGAGTAAAATAACCTCTTGAAACTTAATAGTATGGTGGCGCAATTCGGCCACGGATAAGGGCAATAATAGCAGAACTGGCAACCCTGCGGAAACAGCTATCGCGCAGGACTGCACTCTGTGCTACATGAAAAGGGTAATTAAGGGAATTTTCAGACTTATGCCTGGCTGCGCAGCAACTCAAGCTGGGCGATCAACATCTCTTCAATGAGCTCGCTGCGGCTAATATTTCGCGCGTCGGCCAGCTCGTTAAGCGCATCGACCGCGTCGGCGTTGAGCTTCAGTTCGACACGCTTAAGCCCACGATTTTTATCGCGTTTAAGCTGATTGCGTTTATTGATACGCAGCTGTTCATCGCGCGAAAGCGGATTCGTCTTCGGTCGTCCCGGGCGACGCTCATTCGCGAACAGATCTAGTGTCGTACGGTCCGTTTGTTCTTTGGCCATGATTCTGAGACTTCGGGGGAAACACGCCGCCCTGCTAATGCCCGGGCGATAAGCGCGCCATCATACATCACCAAAAACGGCGCGCCAACGACTGGAAGCCCGCAGCCTTCCAGTCGCTCTCTTTTTAATCAATTTGCAGTATCAGCAAGATAGCGGCGAATGGCGCGCAGCACGGCGTCAGGTTTTTCCGCATGCACCCAGTGTCCGGCTCCGGCAATGACGTGGGCACGAGCCTGCGGGAATTGCGCCAGTATGGCGTCGCGGTACGCGTCGGTAACGTAAGGGGAATTGCCGCCGCGAATAAAGAGGGTAGGGTGTGGCCAGGCGGGTACGGTTTGCCAGCCCACAATATTGTTGTACTGGTTCCAGAGCACCGGCACGTTAAAACGCCATTGCCCGTCAACAAACGACTTCAGCAGGAACTGGACGACGCCTTCTTCATCAAGATGCTCACGCATGACGGCAGCCGCCTGCTGACGCGTCGCGACACCCGCTTCGGTGACCGCATTGATGGCGGCAAAAATTTCGTCGTGACGGCGGACGTCGTAATCCACGGGCGCAACATCAATCACCACCAGGCCGTTAATACGCTCCGGGGCCAGCGCCGTCAGGGCCATCACCGCTTTACCGCCCATTGAATGCCCGATGAGGGTCACCTTTTGCAAGTGGTTGGCATCCAGCGTATCCCGCAGATCCTGCGCCATCGCGGCGTAGGTCATCTCGTCGGAACGGCCGGAAAGACCATGATTGCGCATATCGACCTGAAGAATATCGTGGTCGGTAACCAGATCGCGCGCCAGCACGCCCAGGTTATCCAGGCTGCCAAAAAGCCCGTGAACCAGTACGATGGGAGAATTATTGTTCGGCGATTGTGCAGTTTGCGCTCGGGTATTCAATTTCATGGCAAAGTTCTTTTTTTACGTATGTCAGGTTAGGGTATCATGTTGTCCATTCTGCCGCCCGGCTGCAAGGTTCCAGTTTAATCTGACTTTTGCCGCCAACCTGGTTTGACGCTATCCGCTGTTGGGATTTGACCTTATAATCCCAATGACTTGTATTCAGATAAGATATCGCACTGGATTAAGATGAAAACAATCGAAGTTGATGACGAACTCTATCAGTATATTGCCAGCCAGACGCGGCATATCGGGGAGAGCGCGTCCGACATTTTACGGCGCATGCTTAAAATTTCCGCCGCTTCACAGCCTGCTACCCCAGTCACCAAAGATGTCGTGTCTCAGCCAAGCGTTGTTGCACAAGCAAAACCTGCCGTGACACCGGCAAAAGATAAAGTGCGCGCGATGCGCGAGCTGCTGCTTTCCGATGAATATGCGGAGCAAAAAAAGGCGGTTAACCGCTTTATGCTGGTGCTGTCTACACTTTATTCACTGGATAACAAAGCGTTTGCTGAAGCGACCGAGTCGCTGCACGGTCGTACTCGCGTCTACTTCGCGGGCGACGAGCAGACGCTGCTGCAAAATGGCAATCAAACCAAACCCAAACATGTTCCTGGCACCCCGTACTGGGTGATCACCAATACCAATACGGGCCGCAAGTGCAGCATGATTGAACATATCATGCAGTCCATGCAGTTCCCGGCGGAATTGATTGAGAAGGTTTGCGGTACAATTTAACCCTTGCATCAGAAGGACCCGGTAATGGCAAATCACAGCCGTGCAGGCCAACCTGCACAACAAAGCGATTTGATTAACGTCGCTCAGCTGACCGCGCAGTATTACGTGCTGAAGCCGGTCGTGGGCAACGCAGAACACGCAGTGAAGTTTGGTACATCTGGTCACCGCGGCAGCGCGGCTCGCCACAGCTTTAACGAACCGCACATTCTGGCCATTGCTCAGGCCATTGCGGAAGAGCGCGCTAAAAATGGCGTTACCGGTCCGTGCTACGTGGGGAAAGATACCCATGCGCTGTCTGAACCGGCCTTTATCTCCGTGCTGGAAGTTCTGACTGCGAACGGCGTCGAGGTGATTGTTCAGGAGAACAACGGCTTCACCCCAACGCCTGCGGTCTCTAACGCCATCCTGGTGCACAACAAAAAAGGTGGCGCGCTGGCTGACGGTATCGTGATTACGCCATCCCACAACCCGCCGGAAGACGGCGGCATCAAATACAACCCGCCTAACGGTGGCCCGGCAGACACCAACGTCACCAAAGTGGTGGAAGATCGTGCGAACGCCCTGCTGGCTGACGGTCTGAAAGGCGTGAAGCGCATCTCTCTGGATGCGGCCATGGCGTCCGGCCACGTAAAAGAGCAGGATCTGGTTCAGCCGTTCGTGGAAGGGCTGGCGGAGATCGTCGATATGGCGGCCATCCAGAAAGCCGGCCTGAAGCTAGGTGTGGATCCGCTGGGCGGCTCCGGTATTGAATACTGGAAACGTATTGCCGAGCACTACAAGCTGGATCTGACCATCGTAAACGATCACGTCGATCAGACCTTCCGCTTTATGCACCTGGACAAAGACGGCGCGATCCGTATGGACTGCTCCTCCGAGTGCGCGATGGCGGGCCTGCTGGCGCTGCGTGATAAATTCGATCTGGCGTTTGCGAACGACCCGGATTACGACCGTCACGGTATCGTCACTCCTGCCGGGCTGATGAACCCGAACCACTATCTGGCTGTTGCGATCAACTACCTGTTCCAGCACCGTCCACAGTGGGGCAAAGAGGTGGCTGTCGGTAAAACGCTGGTGTCCTCCGCCATGATCGACCGCGTGGTCGAGGCGCTGGGCCGCAAGCTGGTGGAAGTACCTGTGGGCTTCAAATGGTTTGTTGACGGTCTGCACGACGGCAGCTTTGGCTTCGGTGGTGAAGAGAGCGCGGGGGCCTCTTTCCTGCGCTTCGACGGCACGCCGTGGTCAACCGATAAAGACGGCATCATCATGTGCCTGCTGGCGGCGGAAATCACCGCGGTCACCGGTAAAAACCCACAGGAACATTACAACGACCTGGCAGCACGCTTTGGTGCGCCAAGCTATAACCGTATTCAGGCCAGCGCAACGTCTGCCCAGAAAGCGGCCCTGTCCAAACTCTCTCCGGAGATGGTCAGTGCAAGCACCCTGGCGGGCGATCCGATCACCGCGCGTCTGACGGCGGCACCGGGTAACGGCGCGTCTATTGGTGGTCTGAAAGTGATGACCGAAAACGGCTGGTTCGCTGCGCGTCCATCCGGTACGGAAGATGCGTATAAAATCTATTGCGAAAGCTTCCTCGGCGCTGAGCATCGTCAGCAGATTGAGAAAGAAGCGGTAGAGATTGTCAGCGAAGTGCTGAAAAACGCGTAAGTGCGGTTTGTGTGCCGGGCGGCACTGCGTTTGCCCGGCCTACAACAACGATCGTAGGCCCGGTAAGCGCTAGCGCCACCGGGCTTTTTTTCAACTGTGCTTATTCTTCAATTCAAACCGCGGCGACACCAGACCGTACAGCGTCCAGCCCATAAAGGTCACCATCGCACCATACAGCATCGCTTCCTGGCCGGAGGAATAGAGCGCATAGAAGCTGTAGATTGCGCCAATCAGCGCCACGATATTGGCCGCACGCGCCTTGCGCGGATCCACCTTCGCAACCTTCTGAATAATCACCAGCGCCGCCATCGACAGAATATACGGAATGATGTTCGTCACCACCGCCAGGTTGACCAGCACGTTGAACTGGCTGTTCAGCGACGGGCTAATGGTCATCAGCGACAATCCGCTCTGGAAGATAACAATCGCCAGCATGCCCTGCACCGGCGCATCGGCTTTGGTGACGCGGGAGAAGATTTTTGGGAAGTAACCTTCATCAGCCGAAGATTTAAATACCTGTGCGATGGTGAACTGCCAGCCAAGCAGTGAACCGCAGCATGACATGACCATGAGACCCATAATCACTTTCCCGACTTCCGGCGTGAACATCTGCGCGAAGGCCAGCCCGAACGGCGCCGTGGAGTTGGCCAGATCCATGTTCGGAACGATGCCCGCGATGACGTTTGTCGAGACGATATAGATCACCGCTGCGCCCAGCGTACCGCCGAGGACCGCAATCGGCACGTTCTTTTCAGGGTTATCAACCACTTCTGCGTTGGCGCAGGCGGATTCCAGGCCCAGGAAGGCCCAGAGCGTCATGGCGATAGAAGAGCCGACTGCGCTGAAGAACGGCACATGGTGCGGGTTCCAGGAGTTGGCGTACAGGGTCGGGCTGAACCAGAACCAGCCGATGATGCACAGGCCGACAACCGGAATAATCACGCCCCAGACGGTGATGCTAGAGAGCTGTCCGGTGATACGCGCCCCGCCAAAGTTAGCCACGGTGCAGATCCACAGCACGCCGATGGTGGCCAGGCCAATCTGTACCGGGCTAAGCGTCGCGCCAAACAGCTCCGTACCGTAGCCCACGGCGGAGATGGCAATCGCCACGTTGGCGATCAGCAGTGACACCCCGTAGGTATAGTTGGCCATAAAGTTGCCCGACTTGCCAAAGGCATACTCGGCGTAGCCCCCCATGCCGCCTGACTTGCGGCTGAACATCCCGCACTTGGCAAACGCCCACGCCAGCGCCATCGAGCCGACGGCGGTCACCAGCCAGGAGATAATTGAAATGGTTCCTACTTCGGCAAGCTTGGTGGGCAGCATAATGATCCCTGAACCCATCATGTTCACCATGGTGAGGATGGTCAGCTGCACCACGCCCATCTTATTGGACTTACTCATAATTTCTCTCCTTTCAGCAGCGCGGGCTGAGCGGCGGGTTGTTTGATGACGTTACAGCGAACCTGTTTGCGGCCCTCGCACTCTTCGACGTACACACCCTGCAGCTCCGGCGCGAAGCCCGGCAGCAGGTTGATGCCTTCTTCCAGCGCGGCGAAGTAGCGCAGCACGGAGCCGCCCCAGACCTCCCCTGGAACCACGCACAATACCCCCGGTGGATAAGGGAGGGCGCCTTCGGCGGCGATGCGGCCTTCCGCGTCGCGCAGGGAGACCAGTTCCACTTCTCCGCGCAGATAGGCGTAGTTCGCGTCCTGCGGGTTCATCATCACGCGCGGGAAGTGAGACTTGCGGAACATCTCTTTCTGCAGCTGTTTGACATTGTGACGGGCGTACAGGTCATGCATCTCCTGGCAGATCTGGCGCAGGGTGTAATCCGCGTAACGTTCCGGATGTTGTCTGCAGATGGAAGGCAGCACCTCTTTTAATGGAGCATCGCTCTCGAGCAGTTTTTCGAAACGCACCAGCTGCGCCACCAGCTGCTGCAGCTTGCCCATATCTTCCGCAGGCGTGAGCAGGAACAGGATCGAGTTGAGATCGCATTTCTCCGGCACGATGCCGTTTTCACGCAGGAAGTTGGCGAGGATGGTGGCGGGCACGCCGAAGCCGTCATACTCCCCGGTGCGGGCGTTAATGCCCGGCGTGGTCAGCAGGAGCTTGCACGGGTCGATAAAATACTGATGCTCGGCGTAGCCTTCAAAAGCGTGCCAGTTTTCACCCGGTACGAAGTGGAAGAAGCGCAGATCGGTCGCAATCTCCGCCGTGTCCCAGCTTTCCCACGGACGGCCATCCACCGTCTCCGGCACGAAGGGGCGCAGATACCGGCAGTTCTCCAGGATTAGTTTTCGCGCCTCAATACCGTTCACCACGCAGTCCATCCACATGTTGCGGCCGCTCTGGCCTTCATGCATACGGGCGTTGATGTCCAGCGCGGCAAACAGCGGATAGAACGGGCTGGTGGAGGCGTGCATCATAAAGGCATTATTCAGCCGCTTATGCGGGACATAGCGCTGCTGACCTTTGATGTGGCTGTCTTTCTTGTGAATTTGCGAGGTCTGGGAGAAGCCGGCCTGCTGTTTATGCACGGACTGGGTAACCAAAATCCCCGGGTCGTTTTCGTTCAGCTCCAGCAGCAGCGGCGAGCAGTCGGCCATCATCGGAATGAACTGCTCGTAACCCACCCAGGCCGAGTCAAACAGGATGTAATCACACAGGTGCCCAATCTTATCCACCACCTGGCGGGCGTTGTAGATGGTGCCATCGTAGGTGCCCAGCTGGATCACCGCCAGACGGAACGGACGCGCATCGCGTGCACGGCCGGGTGCGACTTCTGCCACCAGCTCGCGAAGATAGCTTTCTTCAAAACAGTGGGCGTCAATGCCGCCGATAAAGCCGTACGGGTTGCGCGCGGTTTCCAGATAGACCGGCGTTGCGCCTGCCTGAAGGAGGGCACCGTGATGGTTGGATTTGTGGTTATTACGATCGAACAGCACCAGGTCGCCCGGGGTGAGCAGGGCGTTAAGCACCACTTTGTTGGATGACGAGGTGCCGTTGAGCACGAAATAGGTCTTATCGGCATTAAAGACCTTCGCCGCATGCTGCTGTGCGATGCACGGCGCGCCCTCGTGAATCAGCAGATCGCCCATTGCCACGTCGGCGTTGCACAGATCGGCGCGGAAAAGCGTCTCGCCAAAGAAATCAACGAACTGATTACCGGCAGGATGGCGGCGGAAGAACTGGCCGCCCTGATGCCCCGGGCAGTCAAACGCGCTGTTGCCCTGTTTTACATAGTCGACAAGGGCGCGGAAAAACGGCGGGCGCAGCTGGGTTTCATACTTCAGGGCAGCCGCCTCCAGCTGGCGTCCATAAAAGTCGTTGCTGGTGTCTGAATACTCAAATACGCCATGAATGCGCGATAAATAATCAGCCGGAATGAATTCTTCTTTATGCGTCGCGACAAAAACAGGAATGCCAAATCCGGTGGCTTCTATTTCTTCCAGTATGCCATCGGTAATATCACTGACCGCCAGCACAATAGCGGCAACGTCGATATAATCCGAGGCCCGGACATCCACCAGTTCACGCTGGGTGGTAAAGCAATCAGGACAGGCGCGGCTGGCTGCGATTTTTAAACTTTTCATCTTTCTCTCTTTATTTTAGGTAATAAGCGTCCCTCGATTTCTTGCAAAAAAGAAATCGATAATTTTCCGGAAAAAAAGCAAAGGGTGGCCGCTGATTAAAATCAGTACATTGCTTTTTTGATGATTGAAATTCAGTCCGCCCGGTGCGGATGGGTCTGAATCAAAATGAATGAGCGCACGCGTTCACAGGCAATGGCCTGTAAAATAAGATGTTTCAGGGTAACCTGTAAGCGAGTGCGCCAGAAGTCGAAGGACTACCGGGCATTAAAGAGATGAAAGTCAAAGCAGTTTCGGTGGGCAAACATCATGATATGTGTTGTCCGCCTTATATGGGGCATTAAACGATTGTTGTTTTCCATGATTTATTTTCCTTTCAGTAATTGAAAGCACAGTCATTTTATCCAGGAAAGCGCGATTAACTGTGAAGGAGATCACCGTTAACCGATCATTTTAGAAATAAATAGTCGTTTTTGATGAATATCGCAGATCAAAATTCTGATTTGTTGGTATCGGGTTAATAGGATGTATTGCAAATGTTTAAAATGGACATAAATAACCCAAAAAATATCGAGTGGATTATTTATGAAATATTTTCTGAGAGATTTTTATTTTATTTAAAAATAAAATGAATAGTTATTCAGAGCATAAACCGATAACCGATACCGGTTTCAGTTAATAAATGGCGAGGGCGAGCGGGGTCGACTTCGAGTTTCTGACGAAGATGGCCCATATATATGCGTAAATAGTGACTATGTTCCACGGCGTTGGGTCCCCACACCTGACTTAACAGCTGGCGCTGGGTGAGAACCTTGCCGTGATTGTTGAGCAGCACGGCGAGCAGGCGAAATTCGATGGGCGTGAGGTGAATTTCCTCTTCGCCGCGCACAATGCGCCGCGCGGCCAGGTCAACCCGGATATCCCCAAACGTGTAGGTTGGGTCGGCTGGCGTGGTGGCGCTGTGGCGACGCAGCGCCACGCGAAGGCGAGCCTGTAGCTCGCCGATGCCAAACGGTTTAATCAGGTAGTCATCCGCCCCGGCATCCAGCGCGGCGATTTTATCCGTCTCTTCAGTACGGGCGGAGAGCACCAGAATCGGCATCTGGCTCCACTGACGGACTTCACGAATAAAATCGATGCCGTCACCGTCCGGGAGACCCAGATCGAGGATCACCAGGTCCGGCTTGCGGGTGGCGGCTTCAATTAACCCCCGCTGAAGCGTACCTGCATCATGGACGCGCAGACCGTCTCCTTCCAGCGCAGCGCGCAGAAAGCGGCTAATGGCGATCTCATCTTCAACAATCAGAACGTTGATCACAAATCCTCTGGTAATTCATTAAGTTCTGGCGGGGTTTCCAGAGGAAGTGTAACACAAAAACGCGCACCGCCTTCCGGACGATTCTCCGCGGAAATGGAGCCGCCATGCACGTCAATGATCGCCTGGCAAATGGCCAGCCCCAGCCCCACGCCCGGAATGGCCGACTCCTTATTGCCGCGCGCGAATTTCTCGAAAATAGCCAACTCCTGCCCGGCAGGAATGCCCGGGCCGGTATCCCAGACGTTAAGGCGAAGCGCGCCGTCGTCCACCGTCGCATCCACGCCAATCTGCGCGCTGGCGCCCGCATATTTGGCGGCATTTTCAAGCAGGTTGATCAGCACCCGTTCAAACAGCGGACCATCAACGTGAATTAAGGTCAGGGGTTTGGGCATGTTCAGCGCAATATGTCGCCCGCCCATGCCGGGTTCGAGCATTTTCAGCGCGCTGCCCACCACCTCTTCCAGCGTGAGCCACTCTTTTTTGAGGTTAAAACCGCCCGACTGGATACGCGCCATGTCGAGCAGGTTATTCACCAGGCGCGTGGTATTCAGCACGTGCTGGCGGATCTCGCTGGCCTGAAGGGCATGCTTCGAGCCTTCCGCCGCCAGGTCCAGCGTCAGAATTTCTGACTGACCAAACAGGACGGTGAGCGGGGTACGCAGATCGTGAGACAGCGCCGCCAGCAGCGAGTTACGAATGCTTTCACGCTCGCTTGCCAGCCGGGCCTGTTCCTCGCTGGCGGTGAGGGCCAGTCGTTCCAGCGCGCTGGCAACCAGCAGCGTAAACGTCTCCAGTAAACGCTGCTGTTCGGGGATCATCAGCTGGCGCAGGTTGGAAGGCTCCACGATGACCAGCCCCTGATTTTTATCGGCGCTGCGCAGGGGCAGAATTTGGTAGGGCACGCCGGGGAGGGTGTCGGTCCCTGCGCCCGCCGGTAAGCCTTTGTCAAAGCTCCAGCGCGCGATGGCTTCGTCCCAGGGCGTCATGCCTGTGGCGGAGGTCAGCGGGCGCAGCTTGCCGTGTTCGTCCGGGAGTAAAATCAGGTTGCTGGCATGAAACGTCGAGCGGATAAACTGCTCGCTGGTCTGTACGATATCCAGCGGCGTGCGGCCCACCGCCAGCGATTTCGACATCTCATAGAGATGGCGCGTGCGCTGTTCGCGATAGCGGGCGATGCGCGCCTGATAGCGCACGCCCGCCGTCAGATTGCCGATCACCAGCCCGACGGTGAGCATGACGGCAAAGGTGAGGATGTACTGTACGTCCGAGACGGCCAGCGTCCCGCGGGGGGCAATAAAGAACAGATCGAAGCTGATGACATTGATCACCGTCGCCAGGACCGACGGCCAGCGCCCGTAGAAGAGCGCCACCACCACCACGCCTAAAAGGTAGATCATCACCAGGTTGGCGGCATCAAACGCGATCAGCCACTGGCTGGCAATCACGGTAATCAGGGCGCAGAGCACGACGGCGACGAGACAGCCGCGAAGCTGAATGCGCCATTTATCGCTGAAGGTACGGCTGTCCGGCGCGCGATTGGGTAAGGGGGTAGGTTTGTCGTCCAGCGCCACGATCACCAGATCCAGATCCGGCGCGCGACGGGCCAGCTTGTCGGCAAAGGATTCTCGGCTAAACCAGCGCCGATGCTGACGACGGCCAATGACGATTTTCCCCAGGTTATGCTCGCGCGCGTAGCGCAGAATGGCTTTATCTTCCTGCGGATCGGAAAGGGTGGCGGTTTCCGCGCCCAGCTCCTGCGCCAGGCGCAGCGAACTCAGGATCGCGCGACGCTGGTTTTCGGGCAGCGCGTGCAGCTGCGGCGTTTCAACATACACCGCATGCCAGACGCTGCCAAATTTGGCCGCCAGGCGCGCGGCGGTGCGGACAAGCTTTTCATTGCCGCTGCCGTGGCCCACGCACAGCAGGATGGCGTCCCGCGTGTGCCAGACGCGTTCCTGTCCCTGTAAATCGCGCCAGGCACGCATCTGATCGTCCACCCGGTCGGCGGTTCGGCGCAGGGCCAGCTCGCGCAGGGCAATCAGGTTGCCTTTACGGAAGAAATGTTCGATGGCGCGCTCGGCCTGGCCGGCGATATAGACTTTGCCTTCGTGCAGGCGCTGGCGCAAATCATCGGGCGGCAGGTCGACCAGCACCACCTCATCGGCGGAATCGAAGAAGGGATCGGGCACCGTCTCGCGTACCTGAATGCCGGTCACGCCGCTGACCACGTCGTTCAGGCTTTCGAGATGCTGAACGTTAACCGTGGTGAACACATCGATACCGGCTTCAAGTAATTCTTCAACGTCCTGCCAGCGTTTGGGGTGGCGCGAGCCTGGCGCATTGCTGTGCGCCAGTTCGTCCATCAGGATAAGGGCGGGACGGCGGGCGAGGGCGGCATCAATATCAAACTCCGTAACTAACCGACCACGGTGGCTGATGCGGCGGGGCGGCTGGGTAGCCAGCCCCTTCAGCAGCGACGCCGTCTCTTTGCGTCCGTGGGTTTCAACCACGCCGATCAGAATATCGAGCCCCTGCGCCCGAAGCCGCTGGGCTTCCGTCAGCATGGCGAAGGTTTTCCCGACGCCCGCGCAGGCGCCAAAGAAAATTTTCAGTTTGCCGCGATGGGCTTCAGCCGTCTGTTCAAGCAGCCTGTCCGGATCCGGGCGCATGGGCTCGTCGGTCATTTAGTTTTTCCTTAGCGCGTCCAGCGCCAGATTCAGCTCAACAATATTTACCACGGGCATGCCGATGAAGCTGACCAGCGGCTTTTGCGTGTGCTCTGCCACCAGCTTGCTCACCTGTTCGACGGTCAACTGACGGACGGCGGCGACGCGCGGGATCTGCCAGGCCACCGCTGCCGGCGTCAGGCTGTAGTCCAGCCCGCTGGCCGAGGCGGTCACCAGCTCTACGGGCACCTCGCGGCTGGCCTGCGGATTCGCGGCGCGCAGGGCTGCCACGCGCTCAGCGACGGCTTTGTCCAGCTCCGGGTTGCTGCCCGCCAGGTTACTGCCGCCGGATGCCATCGGATTATACGGGCTTTCGGCAGTGGCGGAAGGGCGTCCCTGGAAGTAGCGGGCATCCGTAAAGTTCTGACCAATCAGGCGTGAACCGCGGTTTTCGCCGTTTTGTATAATCAGCGAGCCGTTGGCCTGATCCTTAAACCACCACTGGCCCAGCGCGGTGGTTACCAGCGGGTACAGCCCGCCGGTAATGAGAGACAGCAGAATAAACAAAAGTATAGCGGGGCGTAACATCGTCATTTGATTCACCTTTTAAACCAGCCCGAACAGGGTCAACAGCAGGTCGATAGCCTTGATACCGATGAAAGGCACCACCAGCCCGCCCAGGCCGTAAATCCACAGGTTGCGGCGCAGCATGGCGGCCGCCGTGAGCGGCTTATAGCTCACGCCCTTCAGCGCCAGCGGGATCAGGAAGACAATAATCAGGGCGTTAAAAATCACTGCGCTCAGAATGGCCGAGGCCGGAGAGTGCAGGTGCATCACGTTCAGGGCGTTTAATTGCGGATAGGTCGCAGCAAACGCGGCCGGAATGATGGCGAAATACTTCGCCACGTCGTTGGCGATACTGAACGTGGTCAGCGAACCGCGCGTCATCAGCATCTGCTTGCCGATGTGCACCACTTCAATCAGCTTGGTCGGGTTAGAATCGAGGTCGACCATGTTGCCCGCCTCTTTTGCGGCCTGGGTACCGGAGTTCATCGCCACCGCCACGTCGGCCTGCGCGAGGGCAGGGGCATCGTTGGTCCCGTCACCGGTCATCGCCACCAGACGGCCTTCCGCCTGATACTGACGAATCAGTGCCAGCTTGGCTTCCGGTGTGGCTTCGGAAAGGAAATCATCCACGCCCGCTTCGGCAGCAATCGCCGCGGCGGTAAGACGGTTATCCCCGGTGATCATCACCGTTTTGATCCCCATTTTACGCAGCTGGGCAAAGCGCTCTTTGATGCCGCCTTTGACGATGTCCTTCAGGGCAATGACCCCGAGCACGCGCGCGCCTTCGGCCACCACCAGCGGCGTCGCCCCCTGACGGGCCACGCTTTCGACCAGGCTGTCCACTTCCGGCGGGAAGTGGCCGTTGTTGGCCTCAATGTGGCGGCGGATCGCGTCAACCGAGCCTTTACGGATCATGCGATCCTGAATGTTAATTCCGCTCATGCGGGTTTGCGCCGTAAAGGGTACGAACGTGGCGTGCAGGCTCTGCACGTCGCGCTGGCGCAGGTTAAAGCGCTGCTTGGCGAGGATCACAATGCTGCGGCCTTCCGGGGTTTCATCAGCAAGCGAGGAGAGCTGGGCGGCATCCGCCAGCGTTTTTTCATCCACGCCCGGGGCGGGTAAAAAATCCGACGCCTGGCGGTTACCGAGGGTGATGGTGCCGGTTTTGTCCAGCAGCAACACATCCACGTCACCGGCGGCTTCTACCGCACGCCCGCTGGTGGCGATGACGTTGGCACCGAGCATACGGCTCATGCCGGCGACGCCGATGGCCGACAGCAGGCCGCCGATGGTGGTGGGGATCAGACAAACCAGCAGCGCCACCAGCACCGTGACGGTGACCGCGGTACCGCCATAGGCGGAGAATGGCCACAGCGTCGCGGTTGCCAGCAGGAAGACAATTGTCAGGGCCACCAGCAGGATGGTCAGGGCAATCTCGTTTGGCGTTTTACGACGCTGTGCGCCTTCCACCATGGCGATCATCCGGTCGAGGAAGGTTTCACCCGGGTTAACGCTGCACTGGATCACCAGCCAGTCGGAGAGAATGCGCGTCCCGCCCGTCACGGAGGCGAAATCGCCGCCGGACTCACGGATCACCGGCGCGGATTCGCCGGTGATGGCGCTCTCATCGACCGATGCGCCCCCTTCAATAACTTCGCCGTCGCAAGGGATGATGTCACCGGCTTCCACCAGCACCACATCGCCTTTACGCAGTTCATCTGCCGGAACGTGGTCCATCTGCGCGCCGTACTTCGGCTCACGTAGCTTGCGTGCGAAGGCGGTCTTTTTCACCCCTTTCAGGCTGTTGGCCTGGGCTTTACTCCGGCCTTCCGCCAGCGCTTCTGCAAAGTTGGCGAACAGCACGGTAAACCACAGCCACAGGCTGATGGCGCCGGTAAACATCGCATTTCCCGGCATATGGCCCGTTCCCATGGCAATCGCCAGGGCGGTGGTCAGGACGCTTCCCGCCCAGACGATAAACATCACCGGGTTGTGCCACTGCACGCGCGGGCTCAGCTTTTTCACCGCATCCATGAGCGCCTGGCGAACTAATGACGGTTCGAACAGGGCCAGTTGTTTACGACTCATGACAATTTCTCCGCAAAATCAGCGTAAAGAGAGGTATTCCGCGACCGGGCCTAACGCGAGGGCGGGGATAAAGGTCAGGGCGCCGACCAGCAACACGGTGCCCGTCAGCAGGCCGATAAACAGCGCGCCGTGGGTCGGTAATGTCCCGGTAGTGGTCGGTTGGATTTTTTTGTTCACCAGCGATCCGGCAATCGCCATGACCGGCACAATGATCCCGAAGCGGCCCACAAACATGCAGAACGCCAGCAGACAGTTCCAGAATGGAGAGTTGGCGCTTAGGCCTGCAAAGGCGCTGCCGTTGTTGTTGGCGGCAGAGGAGACGGCATACAGCACTTCGCTAAAACCGTGAATGCCGGGGTTAAAGATGCCGCTGCGTCCGGCCTCGGTCATCAACGCCAGCGCGGTGCCGAGCAGCACGAGGGCCGGGGTGACCAGAATTGCCAGCGCGGTTAATTTCATCTCGCGAACGTCGATCTTTTTACCCAGATACTCCGGGGTGCGGCCAATCATCAGACCGGCAATAAACACCGCCAGCAGCACGAACAGCAGCATGCCGTAAAGACCGGAGCCCACGCCGCCAAACACCACTTCACCAATCTGCATCAGCCACATCGGGATCATGCCGCCCAGCGCCGTAAAGGAATCATGCATGGCATTGACGGCCCCGCACGACGCTGCCGTGGTGACCACCGCATACAGGCTACTGGCGAGAATGCCAAAGCGGCTCTCTTTACCTTCCATGTTGATTGCGCTATCTGCACCCAGTGAGAGGAAGTGCGGATTACCCTGCCATTCGGCCCACATCACCAGCGCAACACAGACCACAAAGATCAGCGACATGGTCCAGAGCAGGGTACGCCCCTGACGGCGATCGTTGACCACGTCGCCAAAGGCAAAGCAGAGCGCGGCGGGGATCAGGAAAATCGCCAGCATCTGCACAAAATTGGTCAGGGCGGTCGGGTTTTCGAACGGGTGCGAGGAGTTGGCATTGAAGAAGCCGCCGCCGTTCGTCCCGAGCATTTTGATGGCTTCCTGCGACGCCACTGGCCCCATCGGCAGGAGCTGTTTTGCGCCTTCCAGCGAGGTATAAGGTGCGTAAGGCAGCAGGTTTTGCAGGGTGCCCTGCTGAATGAAGAACAGCGCGATCAGCAGCGCAATCGGCAGCAGGATCCACAGGGTAATGCGCGTCAGATCCACCCACGCGTTACCCAGCGTGCTCACTTTCTGGCGCGCAAACGCACGCGTTAGCGCGAAGATCACCGCAATACCGCTGGCGGCAGAGAGGAAGTTCTGCACGGTTAGCCCGACCATCTGGCTGAAGTAGCTGAGCGTGGTTTCACCGGCATAGGACTGCCAGTTGGTGTTGGTGACAAAACTGACCGCCGTGTTTAGCGCCAGATGCCAGGACAGGCCCGGTAACTGCTGCGGATTCAAAGGCAGGACACCCTGCAACATCAGCATGGCAAAAAGCGCGATGAGGCCAACGATATTCAGCAGCAGAATAGCGATCAGATAGTCACGCCAGTTCATCTCCCGATCGTCTATACCCAGTACGCGCAAGATCCCTTTTTCAACGCTTCCCGTGCCGGGCAGGGGAACGTTATTGATGAGCCGTGCCATCCCCGAGCCCAGTGGCCTTGCCAGGACGAACAACACCACTAAGAAACTGGCAATAAGCAAAAACGCCTGAGCAGCCATCAGAATGCCTCCGCATTAATCAGGGCATAAACCAGATAACCCAATAACAGGAACACCAGCACGATGCCGGCAATAAGACCTGCACTCACAATCCACCTCCGGGTGACTTTTGTTGTTGTGCTAACGGTAGGATTTATGGCGCAAAGATTTCGCAAAAATGAGAAGGGCGGGTGTAAAAAAAGTATAAAAATGGCAAAGCCCACAATTTAACTATTGATAAGTAAATCGTTAACTTTTTTGTAACTTAATTACGGCGTGAATGTAAATTTTGGCTAAACGGACGAAAATAAGTGGTCGGATGAGTAGTAAAATTACAAACAAAGCGATATTATTTTAGCCAGGTCACAGATTTTGAATTTTCCGGATGACGTTTCCGGCCAACTATAGGGGAGAAAAATATGGATCTTTATAAAGAGTTTCCGGCTCATATCGTGTTCATGCGCCGCGCTTTCGCCGTAGTGGCTGGCGTGCTGGCTCTGCCGGTGATGCTGTTCTGGAAAGATCGTGCACGTTTTTATAGCTATCTGCACCGCGTCTGGGCGAAAACCAGCGAGAAGCCGGTGTGGATGGATCAGGCCGAGAAAGCGACCTGCGATTTTTACTGATACTAAGACGACACCCAGAAAAAAACGCCGGGGGAGCGATAGCCCCTCGTCAGGGTTTACAGGCACATATTTGCCGTCTTTCTTGCCGGGTGACGCTGCGCTTACCCGGCAAACACAGGGCAAAGAGATCAATGCATTGCATGTTTCATTGTAGGCCCTTGCAAGCGTAGCGCCGCCGGGCGAAATGCACAGCATGCACCTTGTCATCAGTCTGTAAGGCCGCCTTGGGCGGCCTTTTTTATTTCATCCCGTCTACACTTCATGGCAAAGTAGTTCAATGCATGCTTTTTCCTTTTACGGCATGCCCTTACGGACATAATGGATATTTGCCTGGAGTTTTATGCCCACCCATCTGGTTTGGTTTCGCGCGGACCTGCGCGTACATGACAACTTCGCACTCGCGGCAGCCTGCCGTTCCGATGACGCCAGCGTGCTGGCGCTGTTTATCGCTACGCCTGAACAGTGGCAGCAGCATGATATGGCCCCGCGGCAGGCGGCTTACCTCAAATCGCATCTGAACGATCTGCAACACTCACTTGCTGAAAAAGGTATCCCGCTGATCTACAAAGAGGTCAGTGACTTTGCCGCGCAGCTTAAGATGTTGCGGGAGGTATGTCAGCAGAACGGCGTCACGCATCTTTTTTATAACTACCAGTACGAGCTGAACGAACGGCTGCGGGATCGCCAACTGGAGAACATTCTGGGCGAGGTGGTTTGTGAAGGATTTGATGACAGCGTAATGCTGGCACCGGGCAGCGTCATGACCGGCGGCCATGAAATGTATAAAGTGTTCACACCGTTTAAAAATGCTTTTGTTAAACGTCTGAAAGAGGCGCTGCCGGAGTGCGTACCCGCACCCGCAGCCAGAGGGGAAGCTATAACCACGCTGCCTGAATTAACGTTTAACTATCCCCAACAGGCATTCGATGAGCTTCTGTTCCCCGCAAACGAGAAGGCAGCAATTGCGAAGCTGCGCCAGTTTTGCAAACAGGGCGCGGGAGAGTACGACGCGCGCAGGGATTTCCCGGCGATTGAAGGGACAAGCCGCTTATCGGCAAGCCTGGCGCTGGGCGTACTCTCTCCTCGCCAGTGTTTACATCGTCTTCTGGCCGAGCAGCCGCAGGCGATGGACGGTGGGGCGGGTTCGGTGTGGCTGAACGAACTCATCTGGCGTGAATTCTATCGCCATCTGATGACGTATCATCCCGATCTCTGTAAGCATCGTCCGTTCATTCCCTGGACCGATAACGTCAAATGGCAGCACGATGCGGCACGTTTACAGGCCTGGCAAAAAGGGGAAACGGGCTATCCGATTGTTGATGCCGCCATGCGCCAGCTGAATGAAACCGGGTGGATGCACAACCGCCTGCGAATGATTACCGCCAGCTTTCTGGTGAAGGATCTGCTTATCGACTGGCGTATCGGAGAGCGCTATTTTATCTCTCAGCTGATCGACGGCGATCTCGCTGCGAATAACGGCGGCTGGCAGTGGGCGGCCTCTACCGGCACCGATGCGGCTCCCTATTTCAGGATTTTTAATCCGACCACTCAGGGGCAAAAATTTGATGCCAACGGCGACTTTATCCGCCGCTGGTTGCCCGCGCTCAGGAACGTTCCTGCGAAAGCGATCCACGACCCGTGGGCATGGGCGGATAAACAGGGCGTAAAGCTCGATTATCCCCGCCCGATTGTTGACCATAAACAGGCGCGCACCGCCACGCTGGCGGCGTACGAAGCCGCCCGAAAAGTTTGAGAGCATAAAGATGAAAAACAGTGAACTAGAACGCCTGATTAACGAAAAACTCAATACCGCCTCCTTTAGCGACTACGGCCCGAATGGCCTGCAGGTGGAAGGGCGCGAAACGGTGCAGAAAATTATCACCGGCGTCACGGCAAGCCAGGCGCTGCTGGACGAGGCTGTCCGTCAGGAAGCCGATGCGGTGATTGTCCATCACGGCTACTTCTGGAAAAACGAATCACCGATTATTCGCGGCATGAAGCGCAACCGCCTGAAAACGTTGCTGGCAAATGACATCAACCTGTACGGTTACCACCTGCCGCTGGACGCACACCCGGAACTGGGCAACAACGTTCAGCTTGCGCAGCTGTTGGGGATAACCGTAATGGGCGAAATCGAGCCGCTGGTGCCGTGGGGCGAGCTGGCGATGCCGGTTCCCGGACTGGAGCTGGCCTCGTGGATTGAAGCGCGCCTGGGGCGTCGCCCGCTGTGGTGCGGCGATACGGGCGCGGACCTGGTAAAACGCGTTGCCTGGTGCACCGGGGGCGGGCAGGGCTTTATCGACAGCGCCGCGCGCTTCGGTGTTGATGCCTTTATCACCGGCGAGGTTTCCGAGCAGACCATTCACTCGGCGCGTGAACAGGGGCTGCATTTCTACGCGGCCGGCCATCATGCCACCGAGCGCGGCGGCATTCGGGCCCTCAGCGAGTGGCTGACGGAAAATACCGATCTGGATGTAACCTTTATTGATATCCCTAATCCGGCCTGATGAGAGGTGCCTGAGTGCAGCGAGCGCGTTGTTATCTTCTGGGAGAAACGGCAGTGGTTCTGGAGCTCGAGCCGCCGGTGACCCTTGCCACGCAAAAGCGTATCTGGCGGCTAACCCAGCGTCTGGTCGATCTGCCGGACGTGGTTGAAGCCATTCCGGGGATGAATAACATCACGGTGGTGCTGCGTAGTCCGCATACGCTGGCGCTGGATGCCATCGAGCGTTTACAGCGCTGGTGGGAAGAGAGCGAGGCGCTGGAGCCGGAATCGCGTGCCATTGAGATCCCGGTCGTTTATGGCGGTACGGGGGGACCGGATCTTGGTGTGGTCGCAGACCATTGCGGGCTCACCGAAAAGCAGGTGGTTGAGCTGCACAGTTCGGTGGATTACGTCGTCTGGTTCCTGGGATTCCAGCCCGGATTCCCGTATCTGGGGGATTATCTCCCCGGCTGCATACGCCGCGCCGCGCTGAACCGCGCCTGAGCGTACCGGCGGGGACGGTCGCCATTGGTGGCGAGCAGACCGGCGTATATCCGCTGGCTTCGCCCGGTGGTTGGCAGCTTATTGGGCATACCGCCACCCCGTTATTTGACCCCGCGCTGGCGTCGCCAATACTCCTGCGCCCGGGCGACACCCTTCGCTTTATCCCGCAGAAGGAGGGGGTATGTTAACGCTTATTCGCGCCGGGCTTTACACCTCCGTACAGGATGCCGGGCGCTTTGGCATGCGCCAGTCCGGCGTGAGCTATTGTGGCGCGCTGGACCGTCCTGCGCTGGAAATCGCTAACGTGCTGGTGGGCAACCCCGGCAGCACGGCGGCGCTCGAAATTACGCTCGGCCAGTGTGTCATTGAGTTTGGTCAGGAGACCTGGTTCGCGCTCACCGGCGCAGGCTGTGATGCCACGCTGGACGGCAAAGCGGTGTGGACCGGCTGGCGTCTGCGGGCGAAAGCCGGGCAGCGTCTGACCTTAAAACGTCCTCTGCACGGCGTGCGTAGCTATCTCGCGGTGGCTGGCGGCATTGATGTGCCTGAGGTGCTGGGCTCATCCAGTACCGATCAGAAAGCCGGGATAGGCGGTCACGAAGGACGTCTGTTGCGCGACGGCGATCGCCTGGCGATTAAGCCCTCTTCGCGTCACTTCTCGACGGCGCAGGGGGTGAAACAACTTCTCTGGGGAAACCAGATCCGCGCCTTACCTGGGCCGGAATATCATGAGTTCGACGAGGCCTCAAAAGAGTCTTTCTGGCGCGCGCCGTGGAAGCTCAGTCCGCAGAGTAACCGTATGGGCTATCGCCTGCAGGGGCAGCCGCTGATCCGGACGACCGACAGGGAATTGCTTTCCCACGGTTTACTGCCCGGCGTTATTCAGGTTCCAGGCAACGGGCAACCGATCGTGTTAATGAACGACGCGCAGACGACAGGTGGTTATCCGCGAATTGCCTGCATCATTGAAGCCGATCGCTACCATCTGGCGCAAATTCCCCTCGGTCAGCCGATTCACTTCGTGCAGTGTTCGCTGGAGGAGGCGCTAAAGGCGCGGCAGGATCAGCAGCGCTATCTCGAACAGCTGGCGTGGAGGCTCGATGGTAAAGATTGATTTGAATGCCGATCTGGGCGAGGGCGGCAGCGCCGATGAGGCGCTGATGACGCTGGTCTCCTCGGTCAATATCGCCTGCGGCTTTCACGCGGGCGATGCGCAAACCATGCTGGAGAGCGTGCGTCATGCCATCAAAAATGGCGTGGCGATTGGCGCTCACCCGAGCTTCCCTGACCGGGAGAACTTTGGCCGCACCGCGATGGACCTGCCGCCTGAGACGGTCTACGCGCAGGTGCTCTACCAGACTGGCGCGCTGGAGGCGATGGTTCGCGCCGGGAAGGGCGTACTGCGTCACGTGAAGCCGCACGGTATGCTCTATAACCAGGCGGCAAAAGACCCGGTGCTGGCGGCGGCGATTGCCCGTGCGGTGCGGGACTGTAATCCGCAGCTGATTCTGGTCGGCCTGGCGGGCAGTGAGCTTATTCGTGCCGGAGAACGGCTGGGGCTGACCACGCGGCAGGAGGTGTTTGCCGATCGGGGATACATGCCGGACGGCAGTCTGGTTCCGCGCACGCAAGCCGGTGCGCTGATTACCGATGAAGCGAAAGCGCTGGCGCAGACGCTGGAGATGGTGCGCTACGGGCGAGTGACCGCCGTGGATGGCACAACGGCGCACGTTCAGGCTGATACGGTATGTTTACACGGCGATGGCGAGCATGCGCTCCAGTTCGCGCGCCGCCTGCGGGCCGCGTTCGCTGAAGAGGGTATTCTTGTCAGCGCAGATTAATCATAAAAGGACAGAAAAATGCCAGAAGGCCCGGAGATCCGCCGCGCGGCGGATAGCCTCGAGGCGGCGATAAAGGGCAAACCGCTGACGGAGGTCTGGTTTGCTTTTCCTCAACTGAAACCGTTTGAATCACAGCTGGTGGGGCAGTCGGTAACGCATATTGAAACGCGCGGCAAAGCGTTGCTCACGCACTTTTCCCATAACCTGACGTTATATAGCCATAACCAGCTTTACGGCGTGTGGCGCGTGGTGGAGGCGGGTGAACAGCCGCAAACGACCCGCGTGCTGCGCGTCAGGCTGCAAACGGCGGATAAGGCGATCCTGCTCTATAGCGCCTCTGATATCGAAATGTTAACGCCTGAGCAGTTGCTCACGCACCCGTTCTTACAGCGGGTCGGGCCGGACGTGCTGGATATGCGCCTGACGGCGAGCGACGTGAAGACCCGGCTGCTATCGCCCACATTCCGCAACCGGCAGTTTTCCGGCCTGTTCCTTGACCAGGCCTTTCTCGCCGGGCTTGGCAACTACCTGCGGGTGGAGATCCTCTGGGAAGTCGGGCTGGCACCGCAGCACAAAGCTTCTCAGCTGAGCGATGAACAGCTGGAGGCGCTGTCCCACGCGCTGCTGGACATCCCGCGGCTGTCGTACAACACGCGTGGCATCGTAGATGAAAACAAGCACCACGGGGCGCTGTTCCGGTTCAAGGTGTTTCATCGGGCGGGGAAGAAGTGCGAGCGGTGCGGCGGGATTATCGACAGGATTATGCTCTCTTCGAGACCCTTTTACTGGTGTCCACATTGTCAAAAATAAAAAAGCCGGGTGGCGGCTACGCCTTACCCGGCCTACGTTTCGCATTTGTAGGCCCGGTAAGCGGTAGCGCCACCGGGCTTAACTTTTAGCGCTTCAGGTCAGACTTAAAATCACGCTGCTCGTAGCCGGTATACAGCTGACGAGGACGGGCGATCTTCATGCCTTCGCTGTGCATTTCGTTCCAGTGCGCAATCCAGCCTACGGTACGCGCCATGGCGAAGATCACGGTGAACATGGAAGACGGAATGCCCATCGCTTTCAGAATAATGCCAGAGTAGAAATCGACGTTCGGGTAGAGTTTCTTCTCGATGAAGTACGGGTCGTTCAGCGCGATGTGTTCCAGCTCCATCGCCACTTCCAGCAGGTCATCTTTGGTACCCAGCTCTTTCAGCACTTCGTGGCAGGTTTCACGCATCACGGTGGCGCGCGGGTCATAGTTTTTGTAAACACGGTGACCGAAGCCCATCAGGCGGAAGGAGTCATTCTTGTCTTTCGCGCGACGCACGAACTCAGGAATGTGCTCAACGGTGCTGATCTCTTCCAGCATCTTCAGCGCCGCTTCGTTCGCGCCGCCGTGCGCCGGTCCCCACAGGGAGGCGATGCCCGCAGCGATACAGGCGAACGGGTTCGCGCCTGAAGAGCCTGCGGTACGAACGGTTGAGGTCGAGGCGTTCTGTTCGTGGTCAGCATGCAGGATCAGAATACGGTCCATCGCGCGTTCCAGAACCGGGTTCACTTCGTACTCTTCGCACGGCGTGGAGAACATCATGCGCAGGAAGTTGCCCGCGTAGGAGAGGTCGTTACGCGGATACACAAACGGCTGGCCGATGGAGTATTTGTAACACATCGCCGCCATGGTAGGCATTTTGGACAGCAGACGGTAAGCGGCGATTTCACGGTGACGCGGGTTATTCACGTCAAGGGAGTCGTGGTAGAACGCGGCCAGCGCACCGGTAATACCGCACATCACCGCCATTGGGTGAGAGTCACGACGGAACGCATGGAACAGACGGGTAATCTGCTCATGGATCATGGTGTGACGGGTCACGGTGGTTTTAAATTCATCGAACTGGGCCTGCGTCGGTTTTTCGCCGTTCAGCAGGATGTAGCACACTTCCAGATAGTTGGATTCGGTGGCTAACTGATCGATAGGGAAGCCGCGATGGAGCAGGATACCTTCGTCACCGTCGATAAAGGTGATTTTGGATTCGCAAGATGCGGTAGAGGTAAATCCAGGGTCAAAGGTGAATACCCCTTTGGAACCCAGCGTACGGATATCAATAACATCCTGACCGAGCGTGCCTTTTAGCACATCCAGTTCAATAGCAGTGTCACCATTGAGGGTGAGCGTTGCCTTTGTATCAGCCATTTACGGTCTCCTTAGCGCCTTATGCTTAAGACTGCGCTTTACCGGATTTGCTTTCAGCTGTTAATCACCGTTACCAGATTGTTATTTGGCTTACCGCTCAGCTCACGAGGACAAACCAGGGTACAGAGCTATGGCGCCTTGCAGGTAAACGAATGAAATATCAGTGAAACAACAGCAAATCAGCGTTTTTGCAGTCCGAATTATTCAAACCTGTATATCACTAATAACTGTCCTGATAACTTCGGTCAATACCATCACACTGTTACATAACTATTTGTCAGGTGAAAGAGAGACCTCATAACTTTTGCGCATTATATGCCTTTTCTGATGACGTTTGTAACAATATTGTTTAACATTTGTCAAATCAGATGATTAAAAATTAAAAAGATGTTGTTATCGTGACCCTGATCACTGTTCCAGAGAAAACCCGACAAACTGTATGTAGGTTAATTGTAATGATTTTGTGAACGGCCTATACTGCCGCCAGGTCTCCGGAACACCCTGCAATCCCGAGCCACCCAGCGTTGTAATGTGTCGTTTAAGCATCTGGAAGCACTGTTTTGCATGACGCGCAGTTATAGAAAAGGAACGCTGTCTGACCCGCATCGCAGTCCGGAGGAAGGAAACAATAAGAACAGCATGTGGGCGTTATTCATGATAAGAAATGTGAAAAAACAAAGACCTGTCAATCTGGATCTGAAAACGATCCGGTTCCCCGTAACAGCAATAGCGTCCATTCTGCACCGTGTTTCTGGTGTGATTACGTTTGTGGCGGTCGGTATTCTGCTGTGGTTACTGGGCACCAGCCTCTCTTCCCCTGAAGGATTCCTCCAGGCCTCTGCCATCATGAACAGCTTCTTCGTGAAATTCATCATGTGGGGCATTCTGACCGCACTGGCGTACCACGTTGTGGTGGGTGTTCGCCATATGCTGATGGACTTTGGCTACCTGGAAGAGACCTTCGAAGCCGGGAAACGCTCCGCTAACATTTCATTTGTGATTACAGTCGTGCTTTCACTTCTCGCAGGAGTTCTCGTATGGTAAGCAACGCCTCCGCATTAGGACGCAACGGCGTACATGACTTCATTCTGGTCCGTGCTACCGCCATCGTTCTCACCCTCTACATCATCTATATGATCGGTTTCTTCGCGACCAGCGGCACGCTGACGTGGGAAATCTGGAGTGGGTTCTTCGGATCCGCCTTCACCAAAGTGTTCACCCTGCTGGCCCTTTTCTCCATCCTTATTCATGCCTGGATTGGCATGTGGCAGGTGTTGACCGATTACGTTAAACCGCTGGCGATTCGCCTTCCACTGCAGCTGGCCATTGTCGTTGCACTGGTGGTTTACGTTATTTATGGATTCGTTGTGGTGTGGGGTGTGTAATGAAACTGCCAGTCAGAGAATTTGATGCTGTTGTGATTGGTGCCGGTGGCGCAGGTATGCGTGCCGCACTGCAAATTTCCCAGAGTGGCCAGAGCTGTGCGCTGCTCTCTAAAGTCTTCCCAACCCGTTCCCATACTGTGTCTGCGCAGGGCGGTATTACCGTTGCGCTGGGTAACTCCCATGAAGATAACTGGGAATGGCACATGTATGACACGGTAAAAGGTTCCGATTACATCGGCGACCAGGATGCCATCGAATATATGTGTAAAACTGGCCCGGAAGCGATTCTGGAGCTGGACCACATGGGTCTGCCGTTCTCCCGTCTGGAAAATGGCACCATCTATCAGCGTCCGTTTGGCGGCCAGTCGAAAAACTTCGGCGGCGAGCAGGCGGCACGCACCGCGGCGGCGGCTGACCGTACCGGTCACGCGCTGCTGCACACCCTGTATCAGCAGAACCTGAAAAACCACACCACCATCTTCTCCGAATGGTATGCGCTGGATCTGGTGAAAAACGCCGATGGCGCCATCGTTGGTTGTACCGCGCTGTGCATCGAAACCGGTGAAGTGGTCTACTTCAAAGCCCGCGCAACCGTGCTGGCGACCGGCGGTGCAGGCCGTATTTACCAGTCCACTACCAACGCCCACATCAACACCGGTGACGGTGTCGGTATGGCTATCCGCGCGGGCGTGCCGGTGCAGGATATGGAGATGTGGCAGTTCCACCCAACCGGCATCGCCGGTGCAGGCGTGCTGGTAACAGAAGGCTGCCGTGGTGAAGGTGGCTACCTGCTGAATAAACACGGCGAGCGCTTCATGGAGCGTTATGCCCCGAATGCGAAAGACCTGGCGGGTCGTGACGTGGTGGCGCGTTCCATCATGATCGAAATCCGTGAAGGCCGCGGCTGTGACGGCCCTTGGGGTCCACACGCCAAGCTGAAGCTCGACCACCTGGGTAAAGAAGTGCTGGAGTCCCGTCTGCCGGGCATCCTGGAACTGTCCCGCACCTTCGCGCACGTCGATCCGGTGAAAGAGCCGATTCCGGTTATCCCAACCTGCCACTACATGATGGGCGGTATTCCGACCAAAGTGACCGGTCAGGCGCTGACCGTGAACGAGCAGGGCGAAGACGTGGTCATTCCTGGCCTGTTCGCGGTGGGCGAAATTGCCTGCGTATCCGTACACGGCGCAAACCGTCTGGGCGGCAACTCGCTGCTGGATCTGGTGGTGTTTGGTCGCGCAGTGGGTCTGCATCTGCAGGAATCCATTGCCGAGCAGGGCGCGCTGCGTGACGCGACCGACGACGAAATTGATGCCTCTCTTGAGCGCCTCAACCGCTGGAACGGCAACCGTAACGGCGAAGATCCGGTGGAAATCCGTAAAGCGCTGCAGGAATGCATGCAGCACAACTTCTCGGTATTCCGCGAAGGCGACGCGATGGCCAAAGGTCTTGAGCAGCTGAAAGCGATCCGCGAGCGTCTGAAAAATGCCCGTCTGGACGACACCTCCAGCGAGTTCAACACCCAGCGCGTTGAGTGCCTGGAGCTGGATAACCTGATGGAAACCGCGTTCGCGACCGCGATGTCGGCAAACTTCCGTACCGAAAGCCGTGGCGCGCATAGCCGCTTCGACTTCCCGGAACGTGATGACGAAAACTGGCTGTGCCATTCCCTGTATCTGCCAGAGTCGGAAACCATGACGCGTCGTAGCGTCAACATGGAACCGAAACTGCGTCCGGCGTTCCCGCCGAAGATTCGTACTTACTAATGCGGAGACAGGATAATGAAACTCGAATTCTCAGTTTATCGTTATAACCCGGATGTTGATGACGCTCCGCGCATGCAGGACTACACCCTGGAAGCGGAAGAAGGTCGCGACATGATGCTGCTGGATGCCTTAATCCAGCTGAAAGAAAAAGATCCAACCCTCTCGTTCCGTCGCTCCTGCCGTGAAGGGGTGTGTGGTTCTGACGGTGTGAACATGAACGGCAAAAATGGCCTGGCCTGCATCACGCCAATTTCAGCGTTGCAGCGTCCTGGTCAGAAAATTGTTATCCGTCCTCTGCCAGGCCTGCCGGTCGTGCGTGATTTGGTGGTAGACATGGGGCAATTCTATGCACAATATGAGAAGATTAAGCCTTACTTATTGAATAATGGGCAAAATCCACCGGCTCGTGAGCACTTACAGTCTCCTGAGCAGCGTGAAAAACTCGATGGTCTGTACGAGTGTATTCTCTGCGCATGCTGTTCTACGTCCTGCCCGTCGTTCTGGTGGAACCCGGACAAGTTTATCGGCCCGGCCGGTCTGCTGGCTGCCTATCGCTTCCTGATCGATAGCCGCGACACCGAAACCGACAGCCGTCTGGAAGGACTGAGTGACGCTTTCAGCGTATTCCGCTGCCATAGCATCATGAACTGCGTCAGTGTGTGTCCGAAGGGGCTGAACCCGACGCGCGCCATCGGCCATATTAAGTCGATGCTGCTGCAGCGCAGTGCGTAAGTAACGTTGCCGGATGGCGCTGCGCTTATCCGGCCTACGAAACTGTAGGCCCGGTAAGCGTAGCGCCACCGGGCAAAATGCAGAAACCTTTAAAAACTGCCCTGTACTACCCTGAAGTCCAGACAGTTTCTAAAGGTTCCTTCGCGGGCCAAATGAAAAGAGCTCGCAGGTGAACCCCGGCACGTACACGTGGTGTGCGTGGTAGTTTCTACGGCGAAAGTAAGCATAAAAATGCTTAAGGGATCACGATGCAGAACGGCGCAATGAAAGCCTGGCTGGACTCTTCTTACCTCTCTGGTGCCAACCAGAGCTGGATAGAACAGCTCTATGAAGACTTCTTAACCGATCCTGACTCAGTGGACGCAAACTGGCGTTCCATGTTCCAGCAGTTGCCTGGTACAGGGGTCAAACCGGATCAATTCCATTCCAAAACACGTGATTATTTCCGTCGTCTGGCGAAGGATGCCTCACGTTACTCTTCTGCGATTTCCGACCCTGACACCAATGCGAAGCAGGTTAAAGTCCTGCAGCTTATCAACGCTTATCGCTTCCGTGGTCACCAGCATGCGAATCTCGATCCGCTGGGACTGTGGAAACAAGACCGTGTGGCCGATCTCGATCCGGCGTATCACGATCTGACCGAGGCCGATTTCCAGGAAAGCTTTAACGTAGGTTCCTTTGCCATCGGCAAAGACACGATGAAGCTGGGCGATCTGATTGACGCGCTCAAGCAAACCTACTGCGGCTCCATCGGCGCGGAATACATGCACATTACCTCTACCGAAGAGAAGCGCTGGATCCAGCAGCGCATCGAATCCGTAGCGGGCCACGCGACCTTCTCGGCTGACGAGAAAAAACGCTTCCTCAGCGAACTGACCGCAGCGGAAGGCCTTGAGCGCTATCTGGGCGCGAAGTTCCCGGGCGCAAAACGCTTCTCGCTGGAAGGCGGTGACGCCCTGGTGCCGATGCTGAAAGAGCTGATTCGTCACGCAGGCAAGAGCGGCACCCGTGAAGTGGTGCTGGGCATGGCACACCGTGGTCGTCTGAACGTACTGGTCAACGTGCTGGGTAAAAAACCGCAGGACCTGTTCGACGAATTCGCAGGCAAACATAAAGAACACCTCGGCACCGGCGACGTGAAGTACCACATGGGCTTCTCGTCAGATATCGAAACCGAAGGCGGTCTGGTTCACCTGGCGCTGGCGTTTAACCCGTCGCACCTCGAGATCGTCAGCCCGGTGGTTATCGGTTCCGTGCGCGCGCGTCTGGATCGTCTGGACGAGCCGAGCAGCAACAAAGTTCTGCCAATCACCATCCACGGTGATGCGGCGGTGACAGGGCAGGGCGTGGTGCAGGAAACCCTGAACATGTCCAAAGCGCGTGGTTATGAAGTGGGCGGTACCGTTCGCATTGTGATCAACAACCAGGTGGGCTTCACCACCTCTAACCCGCTTGACGCACGTTCTACCCCGTACTGCACCGACATCGGTAAGATGGTTCAGGCGCCGATCTTCCACGTTAACGCGGATGACCCGGAAGCCGTGGCTTTCGTGACCCGTCTGGCGCTGGACTTCCGTAACACCTTCAAACGCGATGTGTTCATTGACCTCTTCTGCTACCGCCGTCACGGCCACAACGAAGCGGATGAGCCAAGTGCAACCCAGCCGCTGATGTACCAGAAAATCAAAAAACACCCGACCCCGCGCAAAATCTATGCTGACAAGCTGGAAAGCGACAAAGTGGCGACGCTGGAAGATGCGACCGAAATGGTCAACCTCTACCGCGACGCGCTGGACGCGGGTGAATGCGTAGTGAAAGAGCTGCGCCCGATGAACATGCACTCCTTTACCTGGTCGCCGTACCTCAACCACGAGTGGGATGAGAGCTATCCGAACAAGGTGGAGATGAAGCGCCTGCAGGAGCTGGCTAAACGCATCAGCACCGTGCCGGACGCTATCGAGATGCAGTCTCGCGTGGCGAAAATTTATGCTGACCGTCAGGCCATGGCGGCAGGCGAGAAGCTGTTCGACTGGGGCGGCGCGGAAACGCTGGCTTACGCGACGCTGGTTGACGAAGGCATTCCTGTTCGTCTGTCCGGTGAAGATGCGGGCCGTGGCACCTTCTTCCACCGTCACGCGGTGGTTCACAACCAGTCTAACGGTTCAACCTACACCCCGCTGCAGCACGTGCACAACGGTCAGGGCCAGTTCAAGGTCTGGGACTCCGTGCTGTCTGAAGAAGCGGTACTGGCTTTCGAATACGGTTACGCCACGGCAGAACCGCGCACCCTGACCATCTGGGAAGCGCAGTTCGGTGACTTCGCCAACGGTGCGCAGGTGGTTATCGACCAGTTCATCTCCTCCGGCGAGCAGAAATGGGGCCGTATGTGTGGCCTGGTGATGCTGCTGCCGCACGGCTATGAAGGCCAGGGTCCGGAGCACTCCTCCGCGCGTCTGGAACGTTATCTGCAGCTCTGCGCCGAGCAGAACATGCAGGTTTGCGTGCCGTCGACCCCGGCGCAGGTTTACCACATGCTGCGTCGTCAGGCGCTGCGCGGTATGCGTCGTCCGCTGGTGGTCATGTCGCCGAAATCCCTGCTGCGTCACCCGCTGGCGGTGTCCAGCCTGGAAGAGCTGGCGAACGGTACCTTCCTGCCAGCCATCGGTGAAATTGACGAGCTGGATCCGCAGGCCGTGAAGCGTGTGGTGATGTGTTCTGGTAAGGTTTATTACGACCTGCTGGAACAGCGCCGTAAGAACGATCAGAAAGATGTCGCCATCGTGCGTATCGAACAGCTTTATCCGTTCCCGCACCAGGCGGTGCAGGAAGCGCTGAAACCGTACGCTCACGTTCATGATTTTGTCTGGTGCCAGGAAGAGCCGCTCAACCAGGGCGCATGGTACTGCAGCCAGCATCATTTCCGTGAAGTGATTCCATTTGGGTCAGCCCTGCGCTATGCAGGTCGCCCGGCCTCCGCCTCTCCGGCGGTAGGGTATATGTCCGTTCACCAGAAGCAGCAACAAGATCTGGTCAATGACGCGCTGAACGTCGATTAATTAAAGGATACATAATGAGTAGCGTAGATATTCTTGTTCCCGACCTGCCTGAATCTGTAGCAGATGCGACCGTCGCTACCTGGCACAAAAAACCAGGCGATGCCGTTAAGCGCGATGAAGTGCTGGTAGAAATCGAAACTGACAAAGTGGTACTGGAAGTACCGGCTTCGGCGGATGGCGTTCTGGACGCGGTGCTGGAAGACGAAGGCACCACCGTCACCTCTCGTCAGATCCTGGGTCGCCTGCGTGAAGGCAACAGCGCGGGCAAAGAGTCCAGCGCGAAGTCTGAAGAGAAAGCGTCTACGCCAGCGCAGCGCCAGCAGGCTTCTCTGGAAGAACAGACCAACGACGCCCTCAGCCCGGCGATCCGTCGCCTGCTGGCGGAACACAGCCTTGACCCGGCAGCCATCAAAGGTACCGGTGTAGGCGGTCGTCTGACCCGCGAAGACATCGACAAACACCTGGCGAAAGCGCCTGCTCAGGCCGAAGCGAAAGCCCCTGCGGCAGCACCGGCAGCACAGCCTGCTCTGGGTGCCCGCAGCGAAAAACGCGTGCCAATGACCCGCCTGCGCAAGCGCGTGGCCGAGCGTCTGCTGGAAGCGAAAAACTCTACCGCGATGCTGACTACCTTCAACGAAGTGAACATGAAGCCAATCATGGACCTGCGTAAGCAGTACGGTGACGCGTTCGAAAAACGTCACGGTATCCGTCTGGGCTTTATGTCCTTCTACGTGAAGGCGGTGGTTGAAGCGCTGAAACGCTACCCGGAAGTGAACGCGTCCATTGATGGCGATGACGTGGTTTACCACAACTACTTCGACGTCAGCATGGCGGTTTCTACCCCACGTGGCCTGGTGACCCCGGTTCTGCGTGATGTGGATACCCTGGGTATGGCCGACATCGAGAAAAACATTAAAGAGCTGGCGGTGAAAGGCCGCGACGGCAAGCTGACCGTAGACGACCTGACCGGCGGTAACTTCACCATTACCAACGGCGGCGTCTTCGGATCGCTGATGTCTACCCCGATCATTAACCCGCCGCAGAGCGCGATCCTGGGTATGCATGCCATCAAAGATCGTCCTATGGCGGTAGACGGTAAAGTTGAGATCCTGCCGATGATGTACCTGGCGCTCTCTTACGACCACCGCCTGATCGACGGCCGCGAGTCCGTGGGCTTCCTGGTAGCCATTAAAGAGCTGCTCGAAGATCCAACGCGTCTGCTGCTGGACGTCTAGTCACGATTTAGCATCACCTGCCCCGTAGGCCGGCACACGCTGCGCCGGTCTACAGGTTTGAAGATAACGATTACCCTGAAGGATGGATAGAACACATGAACTTACATGAATATCAGGCCAAACAGCTGTTTGCCCGGTATGGCTTACCGGCTCCGGTGGGTTATGCCTGTACTACCCCGCGTGAAGCAGAAGAAGCCGCATCTAAAATCGGTTCCGGCCCGTGGGTAGTTAAGTGTCAGGTTCACGCTGGTGGCCGTGGTAAAGCGGGCGGTGTGAAGGTTGTTAAGAGCAAAGAAGAGATTCGTGCGTTTGCTGAACATTGGCTCGGCAAGCGTCTGGTAACGTACCAGACAGACGCGAACGGCCAGCCGGTTAACCAGATCCTGGTTGAAGCGGCAACCGACATCGCGAAAGAGCTGTACCTGGGCGCGGTGGTTGACCGTAGCTCCCGTCGCGTGGTGTTCATGGCATCTACCGAAGGCGGCGTGGAAATCGAAAAAGTGGCGGAAGAGACCCCGCACCTGATCCACAAAGTGGCTATCGATCCGCTGGCAGGCCCAATGCCTTACCAGGGTCGCGAGCTGGCGTTCAAACTGGGTCTGGAAGGCAAGCTGGTTCAGCAGTTCACCAAGATCTTCATGGGTCTGGCGACCATTTTCCTGGAGCGCGATCTGGCGCTGATCGAGATCAACCCGCTGGTGATCACGACCCAGGGCGATCTGATCTGCCTCGACGGCAAGCTGGGCGCTGACGGCAACGCGCTGTTCCGCCAGCCGGATCTGCGCGAAATGCGCGACCAGTCTCAGGAAGACCCGCGTGAAGCGCAGGCGGCACAGTGGGAGCTGAACTACGTGGCGCTGGACGGTAACATCGGCTGCATGGTTAACGGTGCGGGCCTGGCGATGGGCACCATGGACATCGTTAAGCTGCACGGCGGTGAGCCAGCGAACTTCCTCGACGTGGGCGGTGGCGCAACCAAAGAGCGCGTAACCGAAGCGTTCAAAATCATTCTTTCCGACGACAACGTGAAGGCCGTTCTGGTTAACATCTTCGGCGGCATCGTCCGTTGCGACCTGATCGCCGACGGTATCATCGGTGCGGTAGAAGAAGTGGGCGTTAACGTTCCGGTGGTTGTGCGTCTGGAAGGTAACAACGCTGAACTCGGCGCGAAAAAACTGGCTGACAGCGGCCTGAATATTATTGCAGCGAAAAGTCTGACGGATGCAGCTCAGCAGGTTGTTGCCGCAGTGGAGGGGAAATAATGTCAGTTTTAATTAATAAAGATACCAAGGTTATCTGCCAGGGCTTCACCGGTAGCCAGGGGACTTTCCACTCCGAACAGGCGATTGCCTACGGCACGCAGATGGTTGGCGGCGTAACGCCAGGTAAAGGCGGCACCACCCACCTGGGCCTGCCGGTGTTCAACACCGTGCGTGAAGCCGTAGAAGCGACGGGCGCAACCGCGACCGTGATCTACGTTCCGGCGCCGTTCTGCAAAGACTCTATTCTGGAAGCGATCGACGCAGGCATCAAACTGATCATCACCATCACTGAAGGCATCCCGACGCTGGATATGCTGACCGTGAAGGTGAAGCTGGATGAAGCTGGCGTGCGTATGATCGGCCCGAACTGCCCGGGCGTGATCACCCCGGGCGAATGCAAAATCGGCATCATGCCGGGCCACATTCACAAGCCGGGTAAAGTGGGCATCGTGTCCCGTTCCGGTACCCTGACCTATGAAGCGGTTAAGCAGACCACCGACTACGGTTTCGGCCAGTCCACCTGCGTGGGCATCGGCGGTGACCCGATCCCGGGTTCTAACTTCATCGACATCCTGAAGCTGTTCCAGGAAGATCCACAGACCGAAGCGATCGTGATGATCGGTGAGATCGGTGGTAGCGCGGAAGAAGAAGCGGCTGCTTACATCAAAGAACACGTGACCAAGCCAGTTGTGGGTTACATCGCGGGTGTGACTGCGCCGAAAGGCAAGCGTATGGGTCACGCAGGCGCGATCATCGCCGGTGGCAAAGGTACGGCTGATGAGAAATTCGCAGCGCTGGAAGCCGCAGGCGTGAAGACCGTTCGCAGCCTGGCGGATATCGGCGAAGCACTGAAATCCATCATTAAGTAAGTCCTCTCTGCTCCCCGAAAGGGGGGCGTTGCAGTATAAAAATGTCCGTTTCGACATGGTTGGCCGCTGTAAAGCGGCCTTTTTTATTGCCTGCGTCTGGCGACTAGCGTGAACTTGTAATCATCGGTATTGAACACGTTGCGGCTGTATTCAAATACCCGCCCGTCCTTCAGAAACCCGCGGGAGACTTTTTCCAGGATCGGCTTTGCCTGATCGAGCGACAGCGCGGCGATCGCCTCCTCTGACGGCATGATCGGCACCAGCTCCTGCTCGCTGCGATCGATAACCAGCTTTTTGATCTGCTCAACGTAGTGGTATTTCGAATTCTCCATCACTTCCCAGGTGAGGTCGGGGAACAGGGCCAGCGGCATCCACGTTTCTTCCAGATTTACCGGTTTTTGTTTGATAAAGCGGACGCGTTTAACGTGCCAGACTTTATCGTCATGAGAGAGATTCAGCTTTTCGGCAAGTTTTGCATCGGCTTTCAGCACTTCGAAAATGCTCACCTCACTGTGGGTATCCACGTTCCGGTCCGCCAGTTTTTCGTAAAACCCGGTGAGCTGGTAAATGTCGTAATTGACGCGCTCTTCTTTTACGTAGGTGCCGCTGCCCTGAATGCTCTCGACGATCTGCTCTTCCGTAAGCAGCTTCAGCGCCTGTCTCACCGTGACGCGACTCACGTTGAATGCCTCCTGAAGGCTGGATTCCGTCGGTAACGCATCGCCAGGCTTTAACTCTCCCGCACTGATTTTTTCGCGAAGCGCATCGGCTATTTGCCGGTACATCGGTTTGTTACCCATCGAATCTGCCTTTCTAATACCTTTTCATGGAATTATGCCTCCCGCTTAAAATTTGTAAATAATACAACTTAAATACAAATTTGCGTTGTTAGTGAAAATGATCACATAAATGTATTGTATGACCTGCCACAATTGCCGCCAGACAATAACAACGTATGTGTGAGGATCTTATGAACCTGACGACTCTGACCCACACCAGTGCTGTCTGCGTGCAGGCGCACTATGCCAGCCGTGATGAGGCCATTCGCCAGCTTACAATGCGGCTGGTGGCGCTGGGCAAAATTACCGATGGCGATGCATTTCTGGCGGAGGTCTACCGCCGCGAATCTCAGGGGCCGACCGCGCTGGGTGAAGGGCTGGCTGTCCCGCATGGTAAATCGAGCGCGGTGAACGAAGCGGCTTTTGCGGTTGCTACGCTGCGCGAACCGCTGGAGTGGGAGGGGGTGGACGGCCCTGAACAGGTAGAGCTGATCGTCCTGCTTGCCATCCCGCCAGCTGAAGCGGGATCCACGCATATCCAGGTGCTGACGGCGCTGACGTCTCGCCTGGCCGATGATGTCCTCCGGGAACGCGTTATGGCTGCAGAGACGGCTGAGGATCTGCTTGATGCGCTGAACGGTGTCTCGAAGGAAGACGAGGCTGATACGCCGGTGAATGCACCAACCGTCGTCTGTGTCACCGCCTGTCCGGCGGGGATCGCGCATACCTATATGGCCGCAGAGTACCTGGAGAAAGCGGGACGTAAGCTCGGCGTCAACGTGGTGGTTGAAAAGCAGGGGGCGAACGGCATCGAAGGGCGAATTACTGCCCAGCAGTTGCAGGAGGCGAAAGCGTGTATTTTTGCCGCTGAAGTGGCGATCAAAGAGAGCGAGCGCTTTCAGGGGATCCCCGCCATTTCCGTGCCCGTTGCGGAACCCCTGCGTCATGCTGAAGCGTTGATTGAGCGCGCGCTGGCGCTAAAGCCTTCTACCGATGCGCGCCATGCGCAGGTCGATACCGAAACGAAAAAGCGCGTTAAAACTGAACTCAAGCAGGCGCTTCTCAGCGGCATCTCTTTTGCGGTGCCGCTGATCGTCGCCGGCGGTACGGTGCTGGCCGTATCGGTACTGCTGGCGCAGATCCTTGGCCTGCAGCACCTGTTTGACCAGGAAAACGCGTGGCTGTGGATGTACCGCAAGCTTGGCGGCGGCATGCTCGGCATTTTGATGGTGCCTGTCCTGTCGGCCTACACCGCCTACTCGCTGGCGGATAAACCCGCGCTGACGCCGGGCTTTGCGGCCGGTCTGGCTGCCAACATGATCGGCTCCGGTTTTCTCGGCGCTATCGTCGGTGGGCTGATCGCGGGCTATCTGATGCGTTGGGTGAAAAACCACATCCGGCTCAGTAGCCGCTACAACGGCTTTCTGACTTTTTATCTCTATCCGGTGATTGGCGTGCTGGGCGCGGGCAGCCTGATGCTGTTTGTGATTGGCGAACCGGTGGCCTGGCTCAATAACACGCTCACCGTCTGGCTTAACGGTCTGTCCGGCGCGAATGCGCTGCTTCTGGGGGCAATCCTCGGGTTTATGTGCTCATTCGATTTGGGCGGCCCGGTCAACAAAGCCTCTTACGCGTTTTGCCTGGGGGCGATGGCGAACGGGGTATACGGTCCCTATGCGATCTTTGCTTCCGTCAAAATGGTCTCAGCCTTCACCGTCACGGCGTCAACGATGCTGGCACCGAAGCTGTTTAAGTCGTTTGAAATTGAAACCGGTAAATCGACCTGGCTGCTCGGCCTCGCGGGCATTACCGAAGGGGCGATTCCGATGGCGATTGAAGACCCGCTTCGCGTCATTGGCTCATTTGTACTCGGATCCATGGTGACAGGCGCGGCTGTCGGTGCGATGGGGATCGGGTTGTCTACGCCGGGGGCCGGGATTTTCTCTCTTTTTTTACTTCACGATGCCGGGTTGGGCGGTGTGGTTGCTGCGGCGGGCTGGTTTGGCGCGGCGCTGGTGGGTACCGCTATCTCCACCCTGGTTCTGCTGCTCTGGCGACGCCAGGCGGTAAAAAAGGGCAACTACGTCACTGAAGACGCCTTATCGTAAAAACGCACAAACAGGAAACGAAGATGAAAGCTGTATCTCGCGTTCATATCACGCCGCATATGCACTGGGACCGTGAGTGGTACTTCACCACCGAAGAGTCGCGTATTCTTCTGGTCAATAATATGGAAGAGATCCTGACCCGTCTGGAGCAGGATGATGAGTACAAATACTATGTTCTCGATGGACAGACGGCGGTACTGGAGGATTATTTTGCCGTTGTGCCCGAAAACCGCTCTCGCGTGAAGGCGCTTGTCGAGCGTGGAAAGCTGATTATCGGTCCCTGGTATACCCAGACCGATACCACGATCGTGAGCGGCGAGTCGATTGTCCGCAACCTGATGTACGGCATCCGGGATTGTATGGCCTTCGGCGAGCCGATGAAGATCGGCTATCTGCCGGATTCGTTTGGCATGTCCGGCCAGCTTCCGCATATCTATAACGGGTTTGGCATTACCCGCACGATGTTCTGGCGCGGTTGTTCTGAACGCCACGGGACCGATAAAACCGAATTTCTCTGGCAGAGCCAGGACGGCAGTGAAGTGACGGCACAGGTGCTGCCGCTGGGCTACGCGATTGGTAAGTACTTACCGGAGGACGAAGCGGGGCTGCGAAAACGGCTCGACAGCTATTTCGAGGTTCTGGAAAAGGCGTCCGTCACCAAAGCGATTTTGCTGCCCAACGGACACGACCAGATGCCGCTGCAGCAGAACATTTTCGCGGTGATGGAGAAGCTGCGTGAAATCTATCCGCAGCGTCAATTTGTGATGAGTCGGTTTGAGGAGGTCTTTGATCGCATCGACGCGCACCGCGACGATCTGGCGACCTTAAAAGGTGAGTTTATCGACGGGAAATACATGCGCGTGCACCGGACCATCGGCTCCACGCGCATGGATATCAAAATCGCCCATGCGCGTATTGAGAACAAAATTGTCAACATCCTCGAGCCGCTGGCGACGCTTGCCTGGACGCTGGGCTTCGACTACCACCACGGCCTGCTGGAGAAGATGTGGAAAGAGATCCTCAAAAACCACGCTCACGACAGCATCGGCTGCTGCTGCAGCGACAAGGTGCATCGCGAGATTGTCTCCCGCTTCGAGCTGGCTGAGGACATGGCAGATAACCTGGCGCGTTTCTATATGCGCAAGATTGTCGACAACATGCCGCAAAGCGATGCCGATAAGCTGGTGATGTTCAACCTGATGCCCTGGCCGCGTGAGGAGGTGATGAACACCACGATTCGACTGCGCGCCAGCCAGTTCCGTCTGTGGGATGACAAAGGCAACGAGATCCCGTATTTCATCCGCAGCGCGCGCGAGCTCGACCCGGGCCTCATTGACCGACAGATTGTCCACTACGGCAATTACGAACCGTTTATGGAGTTTGATATTCAGCTCAGCCAGATATTGCCGTCGATGGGCTACCGTACGCTGTTTATCGAACCAAACGTGGCCGGGAAGGTGCTCTCTCCGGGGGAAAATACCGCCTCCTTACTTGAAAACGCCTTCTGGCAGATTGACGTAAATGACGACGGTTCGCTGCGCCTGCGCGACAAAGAAACCGGGCTTATTTATGACCGCGTGCTGGAAATCGAAGAGAGCTCGGATGATGGCGATGAGTACGACTACTCGCCTTCGCGGGAAGAGTGGAGACTCACTTCCGCGCAGGGCGAGCATGAATTTGAGGTTACGCATGAAGGCTGGCAGAGCAGGGCAGTTATCCGCCATCGAATCGCCGTTCCGGCGAACCTGGCGGAACGCGCGGCGCGCCAGCGAAACGGCTACCTCGGCGCTGAATTTGAAATTACGCTAAGCCGCAACAGCAGACGCATTGACGTGGCGGTGCGACTGGATAATCAGGCCGACGACCACCGCGTTCGCGTGCTCATCCCAACGCCGTTTGCGACCCGGGAGGTGTTAGCGGATACGCAGTTTGGCACGATCTCTCGTCCGGTGCAGGACGCGGCGATGCAAAACTGGCAGGAGGAGGGGTGGAAAGAAGCGCCGGTTCCCGTCTGGAATTTACTCAACTACGCCGTCCTGCAGGAAAAACGAAACGGGCTTGCGCTATTTACCGAGGGGCTGCGTGAATTTGAAGTCGTGGGCGATGAACAAAAGGCATTTGCTCTGACCTTGCTGCGCGGCGTGGGGGTACTCGGCAAAGAAGATCTGCTCCTGCGCCCCGGCAGACCATCCGGTATCAAAATGCCGGTCCCGGACGCTCAGGTGCGTGGTCCGCTAAGCTGTCGCTTTAGCCTCTTCAGCTTCAGCGGCACGCCGGAAAACGCGGGTGTCGCGCAGCAGGCTCAATCGTGGTTAACGCCGGTGCAGTGTTATAACAAGATCCCCTGGGATGCAATGAAGCTGAATCGCGCGTCGTTGACCACGCCGGAAAGTTACAGCCTGTTAGCGCTTTCGCCAACGGGATGCGTACTCAGTGCGATCAAAAAAGCGGAAGATCGTGATGAGCTCATTCTTCGTCTGTTCAACCCTTCACAGTCCAGTGCATGTGACGCGACGCTATCCGTCAATCCAGCGGTGAAGCGGTGCTGCGAAACGGACATGAATGAACGGCAGATGGACCACGGTGAAGACGAAGGGATTGTCGGGGCGTTCAGACCGGGACAGTCGCGAACCTTTAGCCTTCTTCTTGCCTGAGAATCGCTGATATCATTAAAAGGCTGCACTGTTTGCGGCCTTTTTCATTAAATAGTCACGCCGCGGTGTTAAGTTATGGGGTGACAAAAGTAAAATAAATGTAATTACGAAGGGTTGCATAAATGCCGTGGAAAAATAACCCGGCCCGACTATGCTTTATTGTTTGCCGCGCATCGAAATGAGGCTTTTGTTTCGCGTTAATTAAAATCACTTCTGTTTATATTTTTTTTCGTCTTCGATAACCAATCACATCTTTACATGCACATATCATTAACATGGTTTTTACCATTCTCACCACGATTAAACATAGTTAACATCAAGGTTTGTTTTTGATTTAAATCAAAGTTTAATCCTTGGAAAAAGGTGCTGAAAAGCGCTAAATTGTTCCCGATCAAAATGGCCGAAAAGTGGTAATTTTGCTATAAATTGATCACCGTCGAAAAACGTAAATGTGATTCAATAAAAACCTGTTTATTGTAAGGGTTTTGCAGCGTATTATATTTGCGGTATCAATTTGAGTTTTTTATTAACGTATTTGTAACCTCACGTCATCGTTTTTATCCTCCTTCAGGGTAATAACGACGACAAGGATGCGAATAATTTGTATTGGGGCATGCGTGTGGATCTCTTTCTGACGGGGTTCACTCTCGGAGTCTTCATGCGATGAGCAAGGAGTCATGATGTTAGATATAGTCGAACTGTCGCGCTTACAGTTTGCCTTGACCGCGATGTACCACTTCCTTTTTGTGCCACTGACGCTCGGTATGGCGTTCCTGCTGGCCATCATGGAAACGGTATACGTTCTCTCCGGCAAACAGATTTATAAAGATATGACCAAGTTCTGGGGCAAGTTGTTTGGTATCAACTTCGCACTGGGCGTGGCAACCGGTCTGACCATGGAGTTCCAGTTCGGGACTAACTGGTCTTACTATTCCCACTATGTAGGGGATATCTTCGGTGCGCCGCTGGCCATTGAAGGTTTGATGGCATTCTTCCTTGAATCCACCTTTGTAGGTCTGTTCTTCTTCGGTTGGGACCGTCTGGGTAAAGTCCAGCATATGGCGGTGACCTGGCTGGTGGCATTAGGTTCGAACCTGTCCGCGCTGTGGATCCTGGTCGCGAACGGCTGGATGCAGAACCCTATCGCGTCTGATTTCAACTTCGAAACCATGCGTATGGAGATGGTCAGCTTTGCCGAGCTGGTCCTGAACCCGGTTGCTCAGGTTAAATTCGTTCACACCGTCGCTTCTGGCTATGTGTGCGGCGCGATGTTTGTACTGGGTATCAGTTCTTACTACATGCTCCGCGGTCGTGACTTCGCGTTTGCTAAACGCTCCTTTGCTATCGCTGCAAGCTTCGGTATGGCTGCGATTCTCTCTGTTATTGTTCTGGGTGATGAATCCGGTTACGAAATGGGCGACGTGCAGAAAACCAAACTGGCCGCTATCGAAGCCGAATGGGAAACCCAGCCGGCACCTGCTGCCTTTACGCTGTTCGGTATTCCCGATCAGGACGCGCAGGAAAACCGCTTCGCTATTCAAATCCCTTACGCGCTGGGTATCATCGCCACCCGTTCTGTTGATAAGCAGGTGACGGGTCTGAAAGAGCTGATGGTGCAACACGAAGAGCGTATCCGTAACGGTATGAAAGCCTACTCGCTGCTGGAACAGCTGCGTGCCGGTTCTACCGACCAGGCCGTTCGCGATCAGTTTAACGACGTGAAGAAAGATCTGGGTTACGGTCTGCTGCTGAAGCGTTATACCCCGAACGTTTCTGATGCGACGGAAGCGCAGATCCAGATGGCAACCAAAGACTCAATTCCACGCGTTGCGCCACTGTACTTCGCATTCCGTATCATGGTGGGCTGCGGCATCATCATGCTGCTGATCATTGCGGCGTCCTTCTGGTCCGTGATTCGCAACCGCATCGGCGAGAAAAAATGGCTGCTGCGCACCGCGCTGTACGGTATTCCACTGCCGTGGATCGCGATTGAGTCCGGCTGGTTTGTGGCGGAATATGGCCGTCAGCCATGGGCGATCGGTGAGGTGCTGCCAACGGCGGTAGCGAACTCGTCCCTGACCGCAGGCGACCTGATCTTCTCCATGCTGCTGATTTGTGGTCTGTACACCCTGTTCCTGGTGGCTGAACTGTTCCTGATGTTCAAGTTCGCGCGCCTTGGCCCAAGCAGCCTGAAAACCGGTCGCTATCACTACGAGCAGTCCACTGCGACTACTCAGCCGGCACGCTAAGACAGGAGTCATCAAATGATCGATTATGAAGTATTGCGTTTTATCTGGTGGCTGCTGGTTGGCGTTCTGCTGATCGGTTTCGCCGTCACGGATGGTTTCGACATGGGGGTGGGGATGCTCACCCGTTTCCTCGGTCGTAATGACACCGAGCGTCGAATCATGATCAACTCCATCGCCCCGCACTGGGACGGTAACCAGGTGTGGCTGATCACCGCAGGCGGCGCGCTGTTCGCTGCCTGGCCGATGGTCTACGCGGCTGCGTTCTCCGGTTTCTATGTGGCGATGATTCTGGTGCTGGCCTCTTTATTCTTCCGTCCGGTCGGTTTCGACTACCGTTCGAAGATTGAAGATACCCGCTGGCGCAACATGTGGGACTGGGGCATCTTCATCGGTAGCTTCGTTCCACCGCTGGTGATCGGCGTGGCGTTCGGTAACCTGCTGCAGGGCGTACCGTTCCACCTGGACGAGTACATGCGTCTTTACTACACCGGTAACTTCTTCCAGCTGCTGAATCCGTTTGGTCTGCTGGCCGGTGTCGTCAGCGTGGCGATGATCATCACTCAGGGCGCAACCTACCTGCAGATGCGTACCGTAGGCGAGCTGCATCTGCGCTCCCGCGCGACGGCTCAGGTTGCTGCGCTGGTTACGCTGGTCTGCTTCGCGCTGGCCGGTGTGTGGGTGGTGTACGGCATTGATGGCTACGTGGTGACGTCTGCCATTAACCACACCGCACCGTCTAACCCGCTGACCAAAGAAGTGGCGCGTCAGGCGGGAGCATGGCTGGTGAACTTCAACAATACCCCTGTGCTGTGGGCGATCCCGGCGCTGGGCGTGCTGCTGCCGCTGCTGACCATGTTGACGTCTCGTCTGGAAAAAGGCGCGCTGGCGTTCGTGTTCTCTTCACTGACTCTGGCATGCATTATCCTGACGGCGGGTATTGCGATGTTCCCATTCGTCATGCCATCCAGCACCATGCTGAATGCTAGCCTGACCATGTGGGATGCAACGTCCAGCCATATGACGCTGAACCTGATGACGTATGTTGCTTGCGTGTTCGTTCCGATTGTTCTGGCCTACACCATCTGGTGTTACTGGAAAATGTTCGGCCGCATCACGAAAGAACATATCGAAAGCAACACCCACTCTATGTATTAAGTAAGGAGCTGAATATGTGGTATTTCGCATGGATTTTAGGGACGCTTCTTGCCTGTGCATTTGGTGTCATCACTGCCCTGGCGCTTGAGCACGTAGAAGCGACCAAAGCGGGTGAAGAAAAACACTGATGAATATTATCGCGAAACTTTACGCGGTAATGGATAAGCGCCCGTTACGGGCGCTTTCTTTAGTGATGGCATTACTGCTGGCAGGCTGTATCTTCTGGGACCCTTCGCGCTTTGCAGCGAAAACCAGCGAGCTTGAAATCTGGCACGGCTTCCTCATTATGTGGGCGGTGTGCGCAGGTGTGATCCACGGCGTAGGCTTTCGTCCGAAAGCCGTTCACTGGCAGGGAATTTTTTGCCCGCCGATCGCCGATCTGGTGCTACTCGCCGGTTTGATTTTCTTCTTCTTCTGAATAAGAAATGTCCGTTAACGTTATGGGCTTACCCGAGCCCATAAAAATTTACTCTCCGTTTACTTTCCCCCATTCCAAACCATCTTTCCCGCGCGTATAGTAGCGAAGTTTAAAAGCTCTAACTTTTGTTGCATTACTGGGATGTAAAGTGAATACAACGCTGTTTCGATGGCCGGTTCGTGTCTATTACGAAGATACCGATGCCGGTGGTGTGGTTTACCACGCCAGCTACGTTGCTTTTTATGAACGGGCACGCACAGAGATGCTGCGCCATCATCACTTTAGTCAACAGGTGCTGTTGGCTGAGCGAGTTGCCTTCGTGGTACGCAAGATGACGCTTGAGTATTTTGCGCCTGCCAGACTCGACGATATGCTCGAAGTCCAAACTGAAATTACATCAATGCGCGGGACCTCACTGGTTTTCACGCAGCGGATAGTCAACGCAGAGAATACCGTACTGAACTCAGCTGAAGTGCTGATTGTTTGTGTTGATCCAACCATAATGAAGCCTCGTGCGCTTCCTAAGTCTATTGTCGCGGAGTTTAAGCAGTGACTGACATGAATATCCTTGATTTGTTCCTGAAGGCAAGCCTTCTGGTTAAACTTATCATGTTGATTTTGATTGGTTTTTCAATCGCATCCTGGGCCATCATCATCCAGAGAACGCGTATCCTCAATGCCGCTGGCCGTGAGGCTGAAGCGTTTGAAGATAAGTTCTGGTCGGGCATTGAGCTTTCTCGTCTGTACCAGGAGAGCCAGGGGCGTCGTGAAAACCTGACCGGCTCCGAGCAAATTTTCTACAGCGGTTTCAAAGAGTTCGCCCGTCTGCATCGTGCAAACAATCATGCGCCTGAAGCGGTGGTGGAAGGTGCCTCGCGCGCGATGCGCATTTCGATGAACCGCGAGCTGGAAAACCTTGAAACGCATATTCCGTTCCTCGGTACTGTCGGTTCCATCAGCCCGTATATCGGCCTGTTTGGTACCGTGTGGGGGATCATGCACGCCTTTATCGCGCTGGGCGCGGTGAAGCAGGCCACGTTGCAGATGGTTGCACCGGGTATCGCTGAAGCACTGATTGCGACCGCTATCGGTCTGTTTGCGGCAATTCCTGCGGTTATGGCTTACAACCGTCTGAACCAGCGCGTGAACAAACTGGAACTGAACTACGACAACTTTATGGAAGAGTTCACTGCGATTCTGCACCGTCAGGCGTTTACCAGCACCGAGAGCAACAAGGGGTAAACCATGGCCAGATCGCGTGGACGAGGTCGTCGCGAGCTCAAGTCCGAAATCAATATCGTTCCACTGCTGGACGTCCTGCTGGTACTGCTGCTGATCTTCATGGCAACAGCGCCAATCATTACCCAGAGCGTGGAAGTGGATCTGCCGGATGCGACAGAATCACAGGCGGTGAGCACCAATGACGATCCTCCGGTTATCATTGAGGTTTCCGGCGTAGGGCAATACAGCGTCGTGGTAGAAAAAGATCGTATGGATCAGCTGCCACCTGAGCAGGTTATTGCCGAAGCGCAGCGTCGCCTGGAGTCAAATCCGAAAACGGTCTTCTTAATCGGTGGCGCGAAAGACGTACCCTACGATGAAATAATTAAAGCGCTGAACTTGCTACATAGTGCGGGTGTTAAGTCAGTTGGCTTAATGACCCAACCTATTTGATCATCCGCGTAGTTTTTGGGAACCGATAGTGTCAAAGGCAACCGAACAGAACGACAAGCTTAAGCGAGCGATAATCGTCTCCGCAGTGCTGCACGTTATTCTCTTTGCAGCGCTGATCTGGAGTTCGTTCGACGAGCATATTGATGCATCAGCCGGCGGCGGTGGAGGATCTTCCATTGACGCCGTCATGGTGGATCCCGGTGCGGTAGTACAGAACTATAATCGCCAACAGCAGCAGAAGGCGAGTGCAAAACGGGCTGAAGAGCAGCGTGAAAAACAGGCGCAACAGCAAGCGGAAGAGCTGCGTGAAAAGCAGGCTGCCGAGCAGGAACGTCTGAAGCAGCTTGAAAAAGAACGTTTGCAGGCGCAGGAAGCCGCGAAAGCGCAGGCAGAGCAGCAGAAACAAGCCGAAGAGGCCGCGAAAAAAGCACAGGAACAGCAAAAGCAGGCGGAAGAGGCGGCAGCAAAAGCCGCAGCGGACGCGAAAGCACAGGCTGATGCCCAGGCGAAATTAGCGGCAGAAGCGGCGAAGAAAGCGGCTGCCGACGCCCAGAAGAAAGCGGAAGCCGAAGCGGCGAAGAAAGCGGCCGCTGATGCTCAGAAGAAAGCCGAAGCGGAAGCCGCGAAGAAAGCGGCAGCTGATGCGCAGAAGAAAGCAGAAGCGGAAGCCGCGAAGAAGGCCACTCAGGAAGCAGAGAAGAAAGCTGCTGCCGAGGCCGCGAAGAAAGCGGCTGCTGCAGAGAAAGCAGCAGCAGAAAAAGCCGCGGCAGAAAAAGCCGCAGCCGCCGAAAAAGCCGCTGCTGACAAAAAAGCTGCAGCTGAGAAGGCCGCTGCCGATAAGAAAGCAGCAGCTGAGAAGGCCGCTGCCGATAAGAAAGCAGCAGCTGAAAAAGCGGCTGCTAAAAAGGCTGCCGCCGCTGAAAAAGCCGCTGCTGCCGCAGGGGTTGACGATCTGCTCGGCGATTTGAGCTCCGGTAAGAATGCGCCGAAAACGGGCGGTGGGGCGAAAGGAAACAACGCAGCGCCGACCGGAAGTGGTAACACTAAGAGTAACGGTGCGACAGGGGCTGAAATCAACGGTTATGCCGCGCAGATTAAATCCGCTATTGAAAGCCGATTCTATGATGCGTCTTCCTATACCGGTAAAACGTGTACGTTGCGTATAAAACTGGCTCCGGACGGCATGCTGCTGGATATTAAGTCTGAAGGTGGCGACCCGGCTTTATGTACTGCGGCCCTGGCTGCAGCGCGTCAGGCGAAGATGCCTAAACCGCCTTCGCAGGCAGTCTACGAAGTCTTCAAAAATGCGCCGCTGGACTTCAAACCTTAAGTTACATTTTCCCCGTGCAAACGGGGAAAAATAGACCAGGTTTAGTCACAGGGTGCGGGTAGTTTTGTCTATTTGAGTTTGTTAACATTCTGCTAAATTATCGTGGGTAAGGTTACCCGGATAAGGGAGATATGATGAAGCAGGCATTACGTGTAGCATTTAGTTTTTTAATGCTGTGGGCAGCAGTACTGCACGCAGAAGTACGTATCGAGATCACCCAGGGGGTGGACTCGGCACGCCCAATCGGTGTTGTTCCGTTCCAGTGGGCCGGTCCTGGCGCTGCACCTGAAGATGCCGGTGGCATCGTGGCGGCTGACCTGCGTAACAGCGGTAAATTCAACCCGTTAGATCGTTCTCGCCTGCCTCAGCAGCCGGGTAGCGCGCAGGAAGTTCAGCCTGCAGCATGGTCTGCACTGGGTATTGATGCCGTGGTTGTGGGTCAGGTTACCCCTAATCCGGACGGTTCTTACAACGTGGCCTGGCAGCTGGTGGATACCGGCGGTGCACCAGGTACCGTTCTGGCCCAGAACTCTTACAAGGTCACTAAGCAGTACCTGCGCTACGCGGCACACGCTGCCAGCGATGCGGTATTTGAAAAACTGACCGGCATTAAAGGTGCGTTCCGTACCCGTATCGCGTACGTGGTGCAGACCAACGGTGGTCAATTCCCGTATGAGCTGCGCGTATCTGATTACGATGGCTACAACCAGTTCCTGGTGAAACGCTCTTCGCAGCCACTGATGTCTCCAGCCTGGTCTCCGGACGGTTCTAAGCTGGCGTATGTGACCTTCGAAAGCGGCCGTTCTGCGCTGGTTATCCAGACGCTGGCAAACGGTGCGGTTCGTCAGGTGGCGTCTTTCCCACGTCACAACGGTGCGCCTTCGTTCTCTCCAGACGGCTCTAAACTGGCGTTTGCCTTGTCTAAAACCGGTAGCCTGAACCTGTACGTGATGGACATTGGCTCTGGCCAGATCCGTCAGGTGACCGACGGTCGCAGCAACAACACCGAACCTTCATGGTTCCCGGACAGTCAAAACCTGGCGTTTACCTCTGACCAGGCCGGCCGTCCACAAATCTACAAAGTCAATATTAACGGCGGTGCTCCGCAGCGTATTACCTGGGAAGGTTCTCAGAACCAGAACTCAGACGTGAGCAGCGACGGTAAATTTATGGTAATGGTCAGCTCCAACGGCGGGCAGCAGCACATTGCCAAACAAGATCTGGTAGCGGGTGGCGTGCAAGTTCTGTCGTCAACGTTCCTGGATGAAACGCCAAGTCTGGCACCTAACGGCACTATGGTAATCTACAGCTCTTCTCAGGGGATGGGATCTGTGCTGAATCTGGTTTCTACAGATGGGCGTTTCAAAGCGCGTATTCCGGCAACTGATGGACAGGTAAAATCACCTGCCTGGTCGCCGTATCTGTAAATAATAATTAATTGATTACTAAAGGAATCATAGAAATGCAACTGAACAAAGTGCTGAAGGGGCTGATGATCGCTCTGCCTGTAATGGCAATCGCAGCGTGTTCTTCTAACAAGAACGCCAGCAATGACCAGAGCGGCGAAGGCATGATGGGTGCCGGCACCGGTATGGACGCGAACGGCAATGGCAACATGTCTTCTGAAGAGCAGGCGCGTCTTCAGATGCAGCAGCTGCAGCAGAACAACATCGTTTACTTCGATCTGGATAAATACGACATCCGTTCTGACTTCGCTGCGATGCTGGATGCGCACGCTAACTTCCTGCGTAGCAACCCATCTTACAAAGTCACCGTAGAAGGTCACGCGGACGAACGTGGTACCCCAGAGTACAACATCTCCCTGGGTGAACGTCGTGCTAACGCTGTTAAAATGTATCTGCAGGGTAAAGGCGTTTCTGCTGACCAGATCTCCATCGTTTCTTACGGTAAAGAAAAACCTGCAGTACTGGGTCACGACGAAGCGGCTTACTCCAAAAACCGTCGTGCCGTACTGGTTTACTAAGAGAATTGCATGAGCAGTAACTTCAGACATCATCTGTTGAGTCTGTCGTTACTGGTTGGAATAGCGGCCCCCTGGGCCGCTTTTGCTCAGGCACCAATCAGTAGTGTCGGCTCAGGCTCGGTAGAAGACCGGGTCACTCAACTCGAGCGTATTTCTAACGCTCACAGCCAGCTTTTAACCCAACTCCAGCAACAACTTTCCGATAACCAGAATGATATTGACTCTCTCCGCGGTCAGATTCAGGAAAGCCAGTATCAGCTTAATCAGGTTGTGGAACGTCAGAAGCAAATCTTGTTGCAGATAGATAGCCTGAGCAGCGGTGGTGGTGCAGCAGCGCAACCAGCCGCAGGCGATCAGAGCGGTGCGGCGACGTCTACGCCAGCGCCATCTGCTGATACGTCTGCCTCAACAGGCGCGCCTGTACAGAGCGGTGACGCGAATACGGACTACAATGCGGCCATTGCCCTGGTGCAGGATCAATCTCGTCAGGATGACGCGATTGCTGCGTTTCAGAGCTTTGTTAAGAAATACCCTGATTCCACTTATCAGCCAAATGCCAATTACTGGCTCGGTCAGTTGAATTACAACAAGGGTAAAAAGGACGATGCGGCGTTTTATTTTGCCTCAGTGGTGAAAAATTACCCAAAATCGCCGAAAGCGCCAGATGCGATGTATAAGGTTGGCGTGATCATGCAGGACAAAGGCGACACGGCGAAAGCCAAAGCGGTTTATCAGCAGGTGGTCGCAAAATTCCCGGGTACCGAAGGTGCTAAGCAGGCGCAAAAACGTCTGAATTCGATGGGATGATTATAGCATGACCAGAAATCGCGTTATTTCTGGTCGTGCAGCATGATTACTAAGCAGTTAAGTGATCTTCATCGAAATTTTTGTTGCGCAGAATTCTTAAATCAGTAATATATGCCGCCGTTGCCACGGGATATCAAACAACGTGAAAGCAGCATAAAAGTGGGTCGTTAGCTCAGTTGGTAGAGCAGTTGACTTTTAATCAATTGGTCGCAGGTTCGAATCCTGCACGACCCACCACTTAACGCAGTTCCGGCAGTACAGAGTGGGTGATTAGCTCAGTTGGTAGAGCATCTCCTTTACACGGAGGGGGTCGGCGGTTCGAGCCCGTCATCACCCACCACTCGGGTCGTTAGCTCAGTTGGTAGAGCAGTTGACTTTTAATCAATTGGTCGCAGGTTCGAATCCTGCACGACCCACCACTTTTAAGGTGGTACCGAGTAAAAATCTTCGAAGTCAGCACCCGAATGGGTCGTTAGCTCAGTTGGTAGAGCAGTTGACTTTTAATCAATTGGTCGCAGGTTCGAATCCTGCACGACCCACCACTTCGAAGAAAAAAATCCCGCAAGGGGTCGTTAGCTCAGTTGGTAGAGCAGTTGACTTTTAATCAATTGGTCGCAGGTTCGAATCCTGCACGACCCACCAGTGTAGAAAGGCGCCCTAAAGGCGCCTTTTTGCTATCTGCGGTACAACAAATGCTCCGCCCATCTATTCCCGGTGACTTTTCACGCCAGATTCGCTATCTTGTTTAGTATACAAAACACAATTGCCACGCGTTTTGCTATGTCAGGCAAATGAAAGGCAATATTGTTAAGCCCGTAAAACGAGAAGCCATAATGAGTGTGATGTTTGATCCTGAAGCCGCAATCTATCCGTTTCCGCCTAAGCCTGTCCCGCTGAGCCAGGACGATAAGCAGTTCTACCGCGAGAAGATTAAACGTCTTCTTAAAGAGCGCGACGCGGTGATGGTGGCCCATTACTACACCGACCCGGAAATTCAGCAGCTGGCGGAAGAGACCGGGGGCTGCATTTCTGACTCACTGGAGATGGCGCGCTTCGGTGCACGGCATCCCGCTTCCACGCTGCTGGTGGCCGGCGTGCGTTTTATGGGCGAAACGGCAAAGATCCTGAGCCCGGAAAAAACCATTCTGATGCCCACGCTTAACGCGGAGTGTTCCCTGGATCTCGGCTGTCCAATTGACGAATTCACGGCCTTCTGTGATGCCCACCCTGACCGGACCGTGGTGGTTTACGCGAACACGTCGGCAGCAGTGAAAGCGCGGGCAGACTGGGTGGTCACGTCAAGCATCGCCGTTGAGCTGATTGAACATCTGGACAGCCAGGGGGAGAAAATTATATGGGCGCCTGATCGCCATCTCGGCAACTATGTTCAGAAGCAGACGGGGGCTGACGTACTCTGCTGGCAGGGCGCCTGTATCGTTCATGATGAGTTCAAGACGCAGGCGCTGGCGCGCATGAAGGCGCTTTATCCTGACGCCGCCATTCTTGTGCACCCTGAATCTCCGCAGTCGATTGTCGGCATGGCGGATGCGGTGGGTTCAACCAGCCAGCTTATTAACGCGGCCAGAACGTTGCCTCACAAGCAGCTTATCGTGGCGACCGATCGCGGTATCTTCTACAAGATGCAGCAGGCCGTGCCGGAGAAAGAGCTTCTCGAAGCGCCTACCGCAGGCGAGGGGGCAACGTGCCGCAGCTGTGCGCATTGCCCGTGGATGGCGATGAACGGCCTGAAAGCGATTGCCGAAGGGTTAGAAACCGGTGGTGCGGCGCATGAAATCCACGTGGATGCTGCCCTGCGTGAAGGCGCGTTAATTCCGCTTAACCGCATGCTGGATTTTGCGGCTACACTACGTACTTAATTCACTACGCCCGGGGAAAAGATGGATTTTTTTAGCACACAGAACATTCTGGTTCATATACCGATTGGTGCAGGTGGCTATGACCTGTCATGGATTGAGGCCGTTGGTACGCTGGCGGGACTATTGTGTATCTGGCTGGCAAGCCTTGAGAAGATCAGCAATTATGCGTTCGGGCTGATTAACGTCACGCTGTTTGCGATTATTTTCTTCCAGATCCAGCTGTACGCCAGCCTGCTTTTGCAGCTGTTCTTCTTCGCCGCCAATATTTACGGCTGGTATGCGTGGTCGCGTCAGAACAGCCAGCAGGAGGCAGAGCTGCAGATTCGCTGGCTGCCCTTGCCGAAAGCCATCGCCTGGTTTGTCGCCTGCGTGGTGGCCATTGGCTTAATGACCGTCTTCATCAATCCGGTATTTGCGTTCCTGACCCGCATTGCCGTTTCGGTCATGTCCGGCATCGGCCTGAACGTGACGATGCCAGAACTCCAGCCGGATGCTTTCCCGTTCTGGGATTCCTGCATGATGGTGCTGTCGATTGCAGCGATGATTCTGATGACCCGTAAATACGTTGAGAACTGGCTGCTGTGGGTCATCATCAACGTTATCAGCGTGGCGATCTTCGCCCTGCAGGGCGTCTATGCCATGTCGCTGGAATATCTGTTGCTGACCTTCATCTCGCTGAACGGTAGCCGGATGTGGATTAACAGCGCGCGTGAGCGAGGCTCTCGCGCGCTTTCCAGCTAGTGGTCATGATGATGTGAATGACCGGACTGCGCCTCGTTAAGGTGGCAGTCCGGTCCGCTACAGGGCTGATACTCCATCTGAACGGTGGCATGGCTAATGTCGTAGTGATGTTCCAGGAAGTGCTGGATGCGATCGAGCAGCGCATCGTGGTCGTGAGGCGGGATCACCTGGACATGAAGCGTCATGACCGGTTTCTCCCCCACCAGCCAGACGTGCACGTGGTGGACATTGCGGACTTCCGGAACAGTACGGCGCAGGCTGCGCTTCAGCTCGTCGATGTCCATGGATGCCGGAGCCCCTTCAAGCAGTTCATTCACGCTCTCCTTCAGCAGCCGCCAGGCGCTGCGCAAGACCAGACACGACACCAGCACGGACAGAATCGGATCGACAGGCGTCCAGCCGGTATAGAGGATCACCAGCGCGGCGACAATTGCCCCGACTGAACCGAGCAAATCCCCCAGCACATGCAGAGCCGCCGCGCGCACGTTGAGGTTCTTTTCCTCGCTGCCGCGGTGCAAAATCCAGAAGGCCAGGATATTCGCCACCAGCCCTGCCACGGCAATCACCATCATTGTCGCCCCGGCAATCGGCTGAGGATGTCTGAAGCGCTGAATGGCCTCCCAGACGATAAGAATGGTAATGACCACCAGGGCAATCGCGTTAACAAAGGCGGCAAGGGTCGTCAGCCTCAGCCAGCCGAAGGTATGGCGTGTATTGGGGGGACGACGGGCAAACTGGACGGCCAGAAGGGCGAAAAGTAGCGCCGCTGCATCGGTAAGCATATGCCCGGCGTCAGCCAGTAGCGCCAGAGAGCCGGAGACCAGACCGCCGATGACCTCAATAATCATGAAGGTTGCGGTGACGCCGAAGGCCAGCAGCAATCGTTTAGCGTTGTCGTCGCCGGCGGCGTGGGAATGTGTGTGTGCCATGTTATCTTTCCTGATTCGTTATCGTTTTTAGTGTAGCGTTTTTAATAGGTTACTCAAAAAGAAAGGAGAGCCTTAGCTCTCCTTTTATCATTAATTTCACAGCCGGTTACTGAGTCGTACCATCTGTTTTGGTATTGGCATCATCCCCCACTTTGTCATTCGGGTCGGGACATTTGCCATCTTTACACATGGAGTTCTTATGAACTTCATCTTTGCTCATGCTGTCATGATTCATGGTGCCGGAGTCGGTACCGTTGGGGTGCAGCATGGTGCCGCCGGTGTTAGTGTTTCCATTATTGATCTGACTATTATCGACATTGTTCGGGGCGACGTTCTGTTTGGCATCAGGGGCGACCTGGCCTGCTGACGCAGCCGCGTTTGCATCACCGTTACCCGATGAGCCCGTTTCGGCCGCAAGAACGCTACCGCTGGCCAGGGTGAGGGTGGCGGTCAGGAAGAGGGTTGCCAGTTTTGTCATTTTCATCATGGTGCTCCTGTTCTTGTCGTTACGCTGGATAACTTTTTCCAACAGTGCATCTTTTTCAGAGGCGAAAGATTCCGCCATACGGACTTACGTCAGTCGGGAATCGCGTTTAAGCGTGTAAAAATGGTTGTTACAGTTAAAAAGCTTAGGTTAGATCTCGTTTTTCGCTATTTTGTGGCGATTTTTAGGCGAATTCCAGGAATTATCTGCGTGAAGTGTAAAACCGTGTTTACACTTCCTGAGCGACAAGATAGATTGAAAGGATTGCTTTCATTACTAAAGATATGGCAGAGCTGGAACGAAGATGAATTATCAGAACGACGATTTACGTATTAAAGAGATCAATGAGTTATTACCTCCTGTAGCACTCCTTGAGAAATTCCCCGCCACTGAAAATGCCGCAAACACGGTTTCTCATGCTCGTAAAGCGATCCATAAGATCCTGAAAGGTAATGACGATCGTCTTCTGGTGGTGATTGGCCCATGCTCTATCCACGATCCTGCTGCCGCGAAAGAATACGCAGCCCGTCTGCTCACCCTGCGTGAAGAGCTGAAGGATGAGCTGGAAATCGTGATGCGCGTCTATTTTGAAAAACCGCGCACCACCGTTGGCTGGAAAGGGCTGATTAACGATCCGCACATGGATAACAGCTTCCAGATTAACGACGGTCTGCGCATTGCGCGCAAGCTGCTGCTGGAGATTAACGACAGCGGGCTGCCTGCGGCCGGTGAATTCCTGGATATGATTACGCCCCAGTATCTGGCAGACCTGATGAGCTGGGGGGCAATTGGTGCCCGCACTACTGAATCTCAGGTTCACCGCGAGCTGGCGTCCGGTCTCTCTTGTCCGGTGGGCTTCAAAAACGGCACTGACGGCACCATTAAGGTGGCTATCGACGCCATCAACGCAGCGGGCGCACCGCACTGCTTCCTGTCCGTGACCAAATGGGGCCACTCCGCCATCGTTAACACCAGCGGTAACGGTGACTGCCATATCATTCTGCGCGGCGGCAAAGAGCCGAACTACAGCGCAAAGCATGTGGCCGAAGTCAAAGTCGGGCTGGAAAAAGCCGGGCTGCCACCGCAGGTGATGATCGATTTCAGCCACGCCAACTCCAGCAAGCAGTTTAAAAAGCAGATGGAAGTGGGCGCAGACGTCTGTCAGCAGATTGCCGGCGGTGAGAAGGCGGTAATTGGGGTGATGATCGAAAGCCATCTGGTTGAAGGTAACCAGAACCTGGAAGGCAGCGAGCCGCTGGTGTACGGCAAGAGCGTGACCGATGCCTGCATCGGCTGGGATGACACCGACGCCATCCTGCGCCAGCTGGCGAATGCGGTGAAAGCGCGTCGCGGTTAATTCTGACGGCTCAAATAAAAAAGCGCGGACGGTTCCGCGCTTTTTTTATGGTCAGCGAAAATTACTTCGCTTTACCCTGGTTCGCAACGGCCGCCGCTTTCGCTGCGATTTCGTCCGCGTTACCCAGGTAGTAGTGTTTGATTGGCTTGAAGTTTTCGTCGAACTCATACACCAGCGGTACGCCAGTTGGGATGTTCAGTTCGAGAATTTCGTCTTCACCCATGTTGTCCAGGTATTTCACCAGCGCACGCAGGGAGTTACCGTGAGCGGCGATAATCACGCGCTCGCCGCTTTTCAGACGTGGCAGAATGGTTTCGTTCCAGTAAGGCACAACGCGGTCGATGGTCAGCGCCAGGCTCTCGGTGGTTGGCAGCTCAGCGTCGGTCAGTTTCGCGTAACGCGGGTCGTGGCCCGGGTAGCGCTCGTCATCTTTGGTCAGCTCTGGCGGGGTGACCGCGAAGCCGCGACGCCACTGTTTAACCTGCTCGTCACCGTATTTCTCAGCGGTTTCCGCTTTGTTCAGGCCCTGCAGCGCACCGTAGTGACGCTCGTTCAGTTTCCAGGATTTCTCAACCGGCAGCCAGGCCTGGTCCAGTTCGTCCAGCACGTTCCACAGGGTATGGATGGCACGTTTCAGCACAGAGGTGTAAGCAAAATCAAAGCTGAAGCCTTCTTCCTTCAGCAGTTTACCTGCTGCTTTTGCTTCGCTTACGCCTTTCTCGGACAGATCAACGTCGTACCAACCGGTAAAGCGGTTTTCGTTGTTCCACTGGCTTTCGCCGTGACGCACCAGAACCAGCTTAGTAATAGCCATCTCTTACTCCTCAAGCATTTTTAGAATGATAACAATTCTCATTATATTGCCGTGGCCGTGCCAGCAGCAACGCTTAACCCTAACCATAGCGAAAATAGTCTCTGAGTGTAAGATGCTTGTGAATCCAGGGTTATGATTTTGTCTGCGATCGGCGCTATTTTCAGCAAGACGCACAGAAAAAAGCCCTCCGGAGGGAGGGCTGAATATTAATGTGGAATAAAATGATATTCCGTCACGCTAACGTACTCTTCACCCGGGCGCAGCACGCAGTCCGGCTGCGGCCATTCCGGATGATTCGGGCTGTCCGGCAGGAACTCGCTCTCCAGCGCCAGGCCTTGCCAGTCGCTGTACTCTTCGTGTTCGCGCGCCGTCGTGCCGCCGAGATAGTTACCTGAGTAGAACTGCAGGGCAGGAGCGGTGGTATAAACCGTCATCTGCAGCTTCTCATCGGTGGACCAGACCTGTGCGGCAGGTTGTTTCACATCGCCTTTAGCCTGCAGCAGGAACGCGTGGTCGTAGCCTTTCACCTTGCGCTGGTCGTCATCGCTCAGGAAATCCTGGGCGATGGATTTCGCGCTGCGGAAGTCAAAGCTGGTGCCGCTCACGTCTTTGAGGCCCTGGTACGGAATGCCCATCTCATCAACCGGCAGATACGCATCCGCCAGGATCTGAAGCTTGTGGTTCCGCACGTCGCACTGGTTACCGTCCAGATTAAAGTACGCGTGATTGGTCAGGTTAACCGGACACGGCTTGTCGACCGTCGCACGGTATTCAATGGCGATACGGTTGTCATCGGTCAATGTAAAGCGCGCGGAGGCGATAAGGTTACCCGGGAAGCCCTGATCGCCGTCCTGCGAATCCAGCGAGAACAGCACTTCGCCGTCGTTTTGACGAACAATCTTCCAGCGGCGTTTATCAAACCCGTCCGGGCCGCCGTGCAGCTGGTTCTCACCCTGGCTTGGAAGCAGGGTGTACTGCACGCCGTCGAGTTCAAAACGGCTCTTCGCGATGCGGTTCGCATAGCGCCCTACGGATGCGCCCAGATAGGCAGACTGATTAACATACTGCTCGGGCGATGCGCAGCCGAGCAGGGTTTCGCGCACGCTGCCGTCCGGCATCGGTACGCGTGCTGAAAGAAGGGTTGCACCCCAGTCCATGAGCGTAACCACCATCCCCGCGCGATTGCGCAGGGTTAACAGGCGATACGGCAGACCATCCGGTGCGAGGGTAGGTGTTTCGTTTAGCACTGTCCGGCTCCTTGTGATGCTTTGCAAACATAGAAGGTTTCTTTGATACCTGTTTTTGCTTCGTACTGCTTCGCCACGGCGTCCTGTACAGCAGGGACCAGCTCCTCAGGCACCAGCGCAACGATGCAGCCGCCAAAACCGCCGCCCGTCATGCGCACGCCGCCTTTGTCGCCAATGACCGCTTTGACGATCTCCACCAGGGTGTCGATCTGCGGCACGGTGATTTCAAAATCATCGCGCATGGAGGCGTGAGATTCCGCCATCAGTTCACCCATGCGTTTCAGGTCACCTTTCGCCAGCGCGGACGCGGCTTCAACGGTACGGGCATTCTCCGTCAGCACGTGACGAACGCGTTTGGCGACAATCGGGTCCAGCTCGTGCGCCACTTTGTTAAATTCATTGAGCGTGACGTCGCGCAGGGCGGGCTGCTGGAAGAAGCGGGCGCCGGTTTCGCACTGCTCGCGGCGAGTGTTATACTCGCTGCCCACCAGCGTGCGTTTAAAGTTGCTGTTGACGATCACGACAGCCGCGCCTTTTGGCAGGGGTACGGCTTTGGTGCCCAGCGAGCGGCAGTCGATCAGCAGCGCGTGCTCTTTTTTGCCCAGCGCGGAGATCAGCTGGTCCATGATGCCGCAGTTGCAGCCCACGAACTGGTTTTCCGCTTCCTGACCATTCAGGGCGATTTGTGCGCCATCCAGCGGTAAATGATAGAGCTGCTGGAACACGGTGCCCACGGCGACCTCCAGAGACGCAGAGGAGCTTAAGCCCGCCCCCTGCGGCACGTTGCCGCTGATGACCAAATCGGCGCCGCCGAAGTTTTTATTACGCTTCTGCAGATGCTTCACCACGCCGCGCACGTAGTTAGACCACTGCTGGCTGTCGTGCGTCACAATCGGGGCATCGAGGGAAAACGCGTCCGTTTCATTACCGTAATCCGCCGCAATCACGCGAACCTGGCGATCGTCGCGCTTCGCGCAGCTGATGACCGTCTGGTAATCGATAGCGCACGGCAGCACAAAGCCGTCGTTGTAGTCGGTGTGTTCACCAATCAGGTTGACGCGGCCAGGTGCCTGAATTACGTGGGTGGCAGGGTAGCCAAATTTCTCAGCAAACAGGGATTGTGTTTTATCTTTCAGACTCATCTTTTAGACTCCTGATTCGCGATAGTGGACGTCGCTAACGGCACGCAGACGTTCAGCCGCCTGTTCCGCCGTCAGGTCACGCTGGGTTTCCGCCAGCATTTCGTAGCCCACCATAAATTTACGCACCGTCGCAGAGCGCAGCAGCGGCGGATAGAAATGGGCATGCAGCTGCCAGTGCTGATTCTCTTCGCCGTTAAACGGTGCGCCGTGCCAGCCCATGGAGTACGGGAAGGAGCACTGGAACAGGTTGTCGTAACGGCTGGTCAGCTTTTTCAGCGCCAGGCCAAGGTCGTCGCGCTGCGCGTCGCTGAGTTCGGTGATGCGCTGCACGTGCGCTTTCGGCAGCAGCAGCGTCTCAAACGGCCAGGCGGCCCAGTAAGGCACGACGGCCAGCCAGTGTTCGGTCTCCACCACGGTACGGCTGCCGTCGGCCAGCTCACGCTGCGCGTAATCCACCAGCATCGGCGAGCCGTTTTCCGCGTAATACGCTTTTTGCAGGCGGTCTTCACGCTCGGCTTCGTTAGGCAGGAAGCTGTTCGCCCAGACCTGGCCGTGCGGGTGCGGGTTAGAGCAGCCCATGGCCGCACCTTTATTTTCAAACACCTGCACCCATGGGTAAGTTTGACCCAGCTCGGCGGTTTGCGCCTGCCAGGTGCTGACCACCTCTTTCAGTGCCTCAACGCTCAGCTCCGGCAGCGTTTTGCTGTGATCGGGGGAGAAGCAGATCACGCGGCTGGTACCGCGCGCGCTTTCACAGCGCATCAGCGGATCGTGGCTTTCCGGCGCGTCCGGCGTGTCGGTCATCAGGGCGGCAAAATCGTTGGTAAACACGAAGGTGCCTTTGTAGTCCGGGTTTTTATCCCCGGTGACGCGCGTGTTGCCCGGACAGAGGAAGCAGTCCGGGTCGTGCTGCGGCAGCGTCTGTTTTGCAGGCGTCTCCTGCGCCCCCTGCCAGGGGCGCTTGGCGCGATGCGGAGAAACTAAAATCCATTGCCCGCTTAACGGGTTAAAACGACGATGCGGATGATCGACGGGATTAAATTGCGTCATGACGGATCCTTAGTCCGGATAGCCTTGCGGGTGGCGTGACTGCCAGTGCCAGGTATCCTGTGCCATTTCATCAAGCGTGCGCGTGACACGCCAGTTAAGCTCTTTGTCGGCTTTGGTGGCGTCGGCCCAGTAAGCAGGCAGATCGCCCTCACGACGCGGTGCGAAGTGGTAGTTCACCGGCTTGCCGCAGGCTTTGCTGAAGGCGTTAACCACGTCCAGCACGCTGCTGCCGACCCCGGCGCCGAGGTTGTAAATATGCACGCCCGGTTTATCCGCCAGCTGCTGCATGGCCGCAACGTGGCCGTCGGCCAGATCCATCACGTGGATATAGTCGCGCACGCCGGTGCCGTCTTCGGTCGGGTAGTCATTGCCAAAAATCGCCAGCGACTCGCGGCGGCCTACGGCCACCTGGGCGATATACGGCATCAGGTTGTTCGGAATGCCCTGCGGATCTTCCCCCATATCGCCAGACGGATGCGCACCGACCGGGTTGAAGTAGCGCAGCAGCGCGATGCTCCACTCCGGCTGGGCTTTTTGCAGGTCGGTCAGGATCTGCTCCACCATCAGCTTGCTTTTGCCGTACGGGCTCTGCGGCGTCCCGGTCGGGAAGCTTTCAACGTAAGGGATTTTAGGCTGATCGCCGTAGACGGTGGCGGAAGAGCTAAAGATGAAGTTTTTGACGTTGGCCGCACGCATGGCGGAGATGAGACGCAGGGTGCCGTTGACGTTGTTATCGTAATACTCCAGCGGCTTAGCAACGGATTCACCGACCGCTTTCAGACCCGCGAAGTGGATCACCGCTTCAATGGCGTGGTCGTGAAGGATCTCGGTCATCAGCGCTTCGTTACGGATGTCGCCTTCCACGAACGTCGGGTGTTTACCGCCAAGACGTTCAATCACAGGCAGCACGCTGCGCTTACTGTTGCACAGGTTGTCGAGAATGATGACGTCATGGCCGTTTTGCAGCAGCTGCACGCAGGTATGACTACCGATGTAACCGCTACCACCTGTTACCAGAACTCGCATATTTCGCTCCATTGGGCTTATGGTATGTAATAACCATAGCATAACAGAGACGCGAAAAGTGTGACATGGGATAAAATAGTGGAATCGTTTACACTGTTTTTAAAATCCGATTTTCAGCTACCGTGAGGCATTGTAGATCAACGGGATAGCAATGTATTAGTGCAGGTTATCTGAAAAACGGAGGGTGGTGCCCTCCGGGGATTAATCGATTTTGCTTTGCCGATAGTAATAGTGCTCACCGTCCGGAACAAACTCCAGGCGGTGGGTGATGCAGGAGGGGGCATCTTCGGCATGATGTGAAACGAACAGCAGCTGCGTTTCACCTTCGCTAATCAGGACATCCACAAAGCGGCGGATAAGCTGGCGGTTCAACGGGTCGAGTCCCTGCAGCGGTTCGTCGAGGATCAGCAGCGTAGGGTGTTTCACCAGCGCGCGAACGATCAGCGCCAGACGCTGCTGCCCCCACGAAAGACTATGAAACGGCGCGTCAGCCACCCGGTTGTCCATGCCCAGAATGTCCAGCCACTGCTGGGCCAGCTTGTGCTGTTTGTCCGACACCGCCTGATAAATGCCGATGGAGTCAAAATACCCGGAGAGGATCACGTTGCGTACCGTGGTACTGACCCGGTAATCCAGATGCAGGCTGCTGCTGACATAGCCGATATGTTTTTTGATATCCCAGATGGTTTCGCCGCTGCCGCGACGCCGACCGAACAGCGTGAGGTCGTTGCTGTAGCCCTGCGGATGATCGCCGGTAATCAGGCTCAGCAGCGTGGATTTTCCCGCGCCGTTGGGGCCAACAATCTGCCAGTGCTCGCCTGGATTGACCGTCCAGTTGAGGTGATTAAGGATCGGGCGATCGTCATAAGAGACCACCCCATCGCGCAGCACGATGCGCGGCTGGTGGGGATCAAGCGCGTGGCGCGCCGACGGGGCGTCGGGTTCCGGAAGGGTAATACCGTCGAGCTGTTCGCTGTGCGCGAGCTGGGCAATCAGCGCCTGCTTAAGCAGCGCGGTTTTTTCGCCGGTCTCTGTCAGGTTACAGTCGGCCAGGACGCCCGCGTGCTGGATAAATTCCGGAATTTCATCAAAACGGTTAAGCACCAGCACAAGGGTATATCCCTCCTGATTAAGCGACGCCAGCAGAGACGCCAGCTGCGCCCGGGACTGCACGTCAAGACCGTCGAACGGTTCGTCCAGAATAAGCAGTTCAGGTTCGCTCATCAGCGCCTGACAAAGCAGCGTTTTTCGCGTCTCGCCGGTCGAAAGGTATTTAAAGCGCCGGTTCAGCAGAGGGGTGATACCGAACTGTTCTGCCAGGCGCTGGCAGCGGGCGGGATCCTTCACTTCATCCTGAATAATTTCCGCCGTCGTACGGCCGGTATCCTCTTCGCCAGGGCTGAGCAAATCGGTGTTGTTGCGCTGCCACTCGTCGCTGACCAGCTTTTGCAGTTGTTCAAACGACAGGCGCGTCAGGCGCGTAAAGTCGCTCTGGTATTCGCCCTTGAGGAGGTTGAGCTCTCCGGCCAGCGCGCGGGCCAGCGCGGATTTACCGCTGCCGTTTGTGCCGACAAACGCCCAGCTTTCACCCGCGCGTAGCGTCAAATCAGCAATTGTCAGCGTTCGGGTATCGCTAAGACGAAACGTGCCTTGCGAAATATGCAATGATGACATGGTTTATCCCTGTTTTTGCAGCACCAGATATCAGGGATACGCACTGTCGGTACGATTGTCAATGTGCTCAGCACAAAGTGGCGATAATCACCCGGTCCGCGTTGAAATACGCGGTGACGGCAGCACCTTCTTCTACGTTGTCCGACTCGCTGAGCGGTATGGTCGCGCAAAGCGGCTGTCCATCTGCCAGGGTCATCTGCACTTCGCACTGCGTCTGGCCGCGTTCGATATGGCTGATGGTGCCCTGCAGCTGGTTATCTGCTGTCTTTGCCGCGTCGGGATCGCGTGTAATACTGACCCACGGCGCCTTCAGGAGCACCAGCACCTCTTTCCCTTCATCCAGTTCAAGACGTTCCGCGCTTTGTGCCGTTATGGCGGCCTTCAGACGGGTGGTGCCATCGGCAAGCAGGATCTCAATATGCTGCTGTATCTGCAGATTGTCGCGCGCCGTCACCGTACCAAACCACTGGTTGCGGGCGCTGGTTTGTAGCGAGAAGCGGGAAATGGCGGCCAGCAGACTGTCCAGCGGAACGTTATCGTCATCGCTTAACGCATCGAACGCTTTTTGCTGAATCTGGGCCAGCAGATCGTAAAGCTGAATAAGACGCTGGCCATAACGCGTCACGATTGCACCGCCGCCGCCTTTGCCGCCCGTGGCTCTGTCCACCAGCGGCTGTTCGCTCAGGGTGTTCATGTCGTTGATGGCGTCCCAGGCACTTTTGTAGCTGATGCCCGCGTTTTTCGCCCCCTGGCTAATCGAGCCCGTTTGTTCTATTTGTTTAAGCAGGGCGATACGTCGCGGATCGGCGAAAAGCTTTTGCTGAAGTCGGAGTGTGAGGAGAATTTCGGCCTGCATAACAGTGTCCTGGCAAAAAGGGTATTGTGACCCAAATGGTGCAGGGCGCAAAGGGTACCGCACAAAAGGGGATGTTTTTCTCAGTTGAAAGGGTAGAATAAGCTGTTCACAATATCTGGAGAAAACCATGTTAGAGTTGTTGAAAAGTCTGGTATTCGCCGTGATCATGGTACCAGTAGTGATGGCCATCATCCTCGGTGCCATCTACGGCCTGGGTGAAGTGTTCAACGTCTTTTCGAACATTGGTCACAGAGACCAGGCTAAAAAGCAGCATTGATTCCCCCCAAAACGCCCGGCTTGTCCGGGCGTTTTGCTCTCAAGATTTTCCCGTTTTCGCCGATACTCTTTAACGCACTACGCCGGTTTACCTCTTCAGCGGTACGATTAAACGCTGGGATCTCCCTGACGTTACCGTTATATTAATGTGTATATAACGCTACTCACAGGAGTTACAGATGGCACGTTCATGGGTACGCCTTTTTGCAGGGGCAACGTTGACGCTTTCCCTTACCGGACACGCGCTGGCGGATGAGGGTAAAATCACGGTCTTTGCGGCGGCGTCGCTGACTAACGCGCTGCAGGATATCGCGGCGGCGTATAAAAAAGAGAAAAACGTCGAGGTGGTCTCCTCGTTTGCCTCTTCCTCGACGCTGGCGCGCCAGATAGAAGCGGGCGCGCCGGCGGATCTGTTCATCTCGGCTGACCAGAAGTGGATGGATTACGCGGTGGAGAAGAAAGCGATTGATGCGGCAACCCGCGAAACGCTGCTGGGGAATAGCCTGGTTGTCGTGGCGCCAAAAGCCAGCGCCCAGGCTGACTTCACCATCAACAAAGAGACCCACTGGATAAGCCTGCTGAACGGCGGGCGTCTGGCGGTGGGCGATCCGGAGCACGTTCCGGCCGGGATCTACGCCAAAGAAGCGCTGCAAAAATTGGGCGCATGGGAGACATTGTCACCGAAGCTGGCCCCGGCGGAAGATGTCCGCGGCGCGCTGGCGCTGGTGGAACGCAACGAAGCCCCGCTGGGCATTGTGTATGGCTCTGATGCCGTTGCCAGTAAGGGTGTGAAAGTGGTGGCAACGTTCCCGGAAGACTCCCACAAGAAAGTGGAATATCCTGTTGCGATTGTTGATGGACATAAAAATGCGACCGTGACGGCCTTCCGCGATTATCTGAAGGGGCCGGAGGCGTCCGCGATCTTTAAACGTTACGGATTTACGACTCACTGATGATATTGACCGATCCTGAATGGCAGGCTGTTCTGCTGAGCCTTAAAGTCTCTTCCCTGGCGGTTGCGCTGAGTTTGCCCTTTGGGATGTTCTTTGCCTGGCTACTGGTTCGCTGTCGGTTTCCCGGCAAAGCGCTGCTCGACAGCGTGCTTCATCTTCCGCTCGTGTTGCCGCCCGTGGTGGTCGGTTATCTGCTGTTAATTTCTATGGGGCGACGCGGTTTTATTGGCGAAAAACTTTACGACTGGTTTGGACTGACCTTTGCGTTTAGCTGGCGCGGTGCGGTGCTGGCGGCGGCGGTAATGTCATTCCCGCTGATGGTGAGGGCGATCCGCCTCGCGCTGGAAGGCGTGGACATGAAGCTTGAACAGGCGGCCCGTACGCTGGGTGCCGGGCGCTGGCGCGTCTTTTTCACCATCACGCTTCCCCTGACGTTACCCGGCATTATTGTCGGGACGGTACTGGCCTTCGCCCGCTCGCTGGGCGAGTTTGGCGCGACCATCACCTTCGTCTCGAACATCCCAGGCGAGACGCGAACGATTCCGTCGGCCATGTATACCCTGATTCAAACGCCGGGCGGAGAGGCCGCGGCGGCGCGGCTGTGTATCATTTCAATCGTATTAGCCCTGGTATCGCTGCTGGTGTCGGAATGGCTGGCGCGGCTGAGCCGCGAGCGGATGGGGAAATAAGCATGCTGGAACTGAATTTCACCCAGACGCTGGGAAACCATACCCTGACGCTTAACGAGACGCTGCCTGCAAGCGGTATCACTGCCATCTTCGGCGTCTCGGGGGCGGGAAAAACGTCGCTGATAAATGCCATCAGCGGCCTGACGCGCCCGCAGTCAGGACGGATTGTATTGAATAACCGCGTCTTAAACGACGTGGAGAACAAGGTTTATCTCACGCCGGATAAACGCCGCATCGGCTATGTTTTCCAGGACGCGCGCTTATTCCCGCACTACAGCGTGCGCGGCAACCTGCGTTACGGCATGGCAAAAAGCATGGCCGGACAGTTTGATAAGCTGGTGACGCTTTTAGGCATTGAGCCACTGCTCGACAGACTGCCCTCGTCGCTTTCCGGCGGAGAAAAACAGCGCGTAGCCATTGGCCGCGCGTTGCTGACCGCGCCCGAACTGCTGCTGCTCGACGAACCGCTGGCCTCGCTGGATATTCCGCGCAAACGTGAGCTCCTGCCCTACCTGCAGCGCCTGACGCGAGAAATTAATATTCCGATGCTCTACGTCAGCCATTCGCTGGATGAGATCCTCCATCTGGCCGACAAAGTGCTGGTGCTGGAAGAGGGCAGCGTCAAGGCCTTCGGCAACCTGGAAGAGGTCTGGGGCAGCAGCGTCATGCACCCGTGGCTGCCCCGGGAACAGCAGAGCAGCATCCTGAAGGTGAGCGTGCTGGAACACCATCCGCACTACGCGATGACGGCGCTGGCGCTGGGCGATCAGCACCTGTGGGTCAATAAGATCGACAAGCCGTTGCAGTCCGCGCTGCGTATTCGTATTCAGGCATCAGACGTCTCGCTGGTGCTGCAGCCGCCGCTGCAAACCAGTATTCGAAATATTCTGCGCGCCAAAGTCGCGGAGTGTTTTGATGATAACGGCCAGGTGGAAGTGAAGCTCGAGGTGGGAAGCCGGACGCTCTGGGCGCGCATCAGCCCGTGGGCCAGGGATGAGTTAGGGATCAAACCCGGCCTGTGGCTTTACGCGCAAATTAAGAGCGTCTCGATCACCGCCTGATTACAGCAGGTGGGTATAAATATACTGCGCGATGCTGTCGGTGGTGTTGTCGCCAATCACCACGTTAGCGCGCGCTTTTACCGCGTCGTCGGCATTGCCCATCGCCACGCCCGTACCGACGGCTTCCAGCATGCTGATGTCGTTGTAGTTGTCGCCGAAGGCGATCGCGTCCTGCATTGACCAGCCCTGTGATTCCACATACTGCGTCAGACGCTTGCCTTTGCTGTTGCCTTTGCGGGCAATATCTACCTGATCGTGCCAGGACCATTCGCACTCCAGCCCCAGCGTTTCCTCGACGTGCTTCGCGAAGGTATTCAGTTTGGTCGTGTCTTCATCCGTCAGGGCGAATTTCCAGATAGCCTCAACGTCCTGGGCTGCCTGACGCAGGGAGGATACCTGGGTAAAGACCGGACGCTGCGCTTCAGGCAGGGACAACGCCCAGTTGCTGGTGCGCACCACGTGGCCGGTAGGGCGCTCGTAGACCATTGCGTTATCCACATACATCAGGCCGTGAATGGCATGCTCATCCAGCAGATCAATCAGTTGCAGCGCCTGGGGAACCGGCAGCGGGTCGGAGGCTAAAACCTTTTTTGCCTGATAATCATACAAATAAGTGCCATTACAACAAATTGCAGGTGTATCTAACGCCAGTGCCTGATAAAAAGGGTGAATGGCTACGTGATGTCGACCCGTTACGATAAGGAGTTGATATCCCGCTTCCTGCGCGCGTTTAAGCGCTTCCAGAGAAGAGGGGAGAAGGGTTTTTTGCGGCGTCAGTAAGGTACCGTCTAAATCCAGAGCAATCACACGCGAGGTCATCTGTTTTCCCGGGTTAATATTGAATTTACGTTTTGATGGGATGGTACACCGAGAGGCGAATGCTTCAAAATTCCTGTCGACAATTCAGCATTCACCGTCAAAAGTTAATTACTTTCATGCGCAGTGAGGAGTGAATATTCATGAAACAAACCGTTTATACCGCCAGTCCTGAAAGCCAGCAGATCCACGTCTGGCGCTTAAATACCGAAGGGACACTCACGCTGGTTCAGGTTGTTGATGTGCCAGGCCAGGTACAGCCGATGGTCATCAGCCCGGATAAACGTTTCTTGTACGTGGGTGTGCGCCCGGAGTTTCGCGTGCTGGCCTATCGCATCTCTCCGGACGACGGCGCGCTGACGTACACTGCCGAAGCGCCGCTGCCGGGCAGTCCAACCCATATCTCAACCGATCGTAAAGGCAACTTTGTCTTCAGCGGCTCGTATAATGCGGGCTGCGTCAGCGTAACGCGTCTGGAAGATGGCATTCCGGTCGAAACCGTGGATGTGGTGGAAGGGCTGGAAGGCTGCCACTCGGCGAATATCTCTCCGGATAACCGCACGCTGTGGGTGCCTGCCCTGAAGCAGGATCGTATCTGCCTGTTCACCCTGAGCGACGATGGTCACCTGGTGGCGCAGAATCCAGCTGAAGTCACGACGGTCGAAGGTGCAGGCCCGCGTCATATGGTCTTCCATCCGAACCAGCAGTACGCCTACGTAGTCAACGAACTGAACAGCTCCGTGGACGTATGGGAGCTGAAAGATCCAAACGGTCAGATTGAGTGCGTGCAGACGCTGGATATGATGCCGTCTGATTTCTCCGACACCCGCTGGGCGGCGGATATTCACATTACGCCAAATGGCCGTCATCTGTACGCCTGTGACCGCACCTCCAGCCTGATCACCGTGTTTAGCGTTTCCGAAGACGGCAGCGTGCTGGCGATTGAAGGCTTCCAGCCGACGGAAACCCAGCCGCGCGGCTTTAATATCGATCACAGCGGCAAATACCTGATTGCGGCGGGGCAGAAATCCCACCACATCGCGCTGTATGAAATTAAAGGCGAGCAGGGGCTGCTGGAAGAGAAAGGGCGCTACGCCGTAGGCCAGGGGCCGATGTGGGTGGTGGTTAACGCTCACTAAGCGGCTTAAAACAAAAAACCTCGCGAATGCGAGGTTTTTTTATGCCCGGTGGCAGTGCGTTTACCGGGCTTACATAACCTGTAGGCCGGGTAAGGCAAAGCCGCCACCCGGCAAAAGGACAGCTTACTGCTTCGGCTCAGCAACCACTTTGCTACCCAGACCGCGGTTGTTGTACTCCCACATGCGGTTGAAGTTAGCGTCGTTCAGGTTGCGCTGCACGTTCCCTTTATCGTCCACCGCACCGGTATTGCCGGAGAACGGACGTTTAGAGATCGCCGCATCCGCCCACGGCTTCGCCATGTTGAAGCCTTCGTTGATCACGCTGTCGCGGATCACCACCTGACCGTTGGTCGCCGCGTCCACGTCCAGGGAGCGTCCCAGCTGCGCCACGCCGTCACCGGCAGCGTTAAAGCGGCTGTTCACGGCCAGGAAGCCGAAGAAGAGGTTCGACGGGGTTGCCGGAGCAAACACGTAACCTTCCTGCTGGGTACGTGAGTTCACCACGCGGAAATCGGTGTTATCAAATACCACCGCGCCGCGGCCGGACACCAGATCCACGTCACCTTCAACGTAGCTGTTGGTTACCAGCGTACGGGTCAGACGGTTATTCTGCAGGGTGTTCTGCACGCCGCTGTTGGTCACGAAGAAGGTGTTCTGACGACCCAGAATGTTCACGTTGTTAATCTGAACCTTATCGCCATCGCTGCGCAGCGCGACCGCCTGGTGGTTACCGGCGTCAACGCTGTCGCCCAGGGTATTCTGGATGGTCAGGTTCTGCAGCTGCAGACCGTTATTCTGAGACCAGAACACCGCTGAGCACATCACGCCAACCGTGGCGGAACGCTTGCTCTGGCAGTTATCAAACATGTACCACGCCGGTTTGCCCGGCATATATTTACCGGCCGGGTTCACCAGGTGACGCCAGGTGTTGCTGTCGATTTCAGAATCGATCGCCAGGCCAATTTTTACGTCGATTGCTTTTTCGCCCAGACCGTAAAGCGTAATGCTGCCCGGTGCAGCCGGAACATACACGGTGCCTTCATATTCGCCTGGCAGGATCGCGATGTACTGGCGAGACGCGCTGTGTTTCGTGATGGCAGCATCAACCGCAGCCTGAATAGAGGTATGCGTTACGCCCTGCGCACCTGCCGGGCCAACCACGAAGTCAGGCTGTTTCGGCAGGTTAATCGAAGACGGGGTCCACGGCGCAGCGTTAGGATCCATCGACGAGAAGTAGTGCGCACGGTCGAAGTTCTTCGCTTCATCAGCGGACAAAATCGGGCGGGAGGCGGTACCGGGCGCGACCTGCTCAGAAGGGCGCTGATCCGGTGGGGTTGAACTGCATGCGGATAAGGTCACGCCAAAGGCGAGCGCTAACGCCAGACGGGAAATCCTGGAAATGTTCAAGGTGAAGCTCCTGGGTATGCAAGTCTTTACGGGATAGACGAAATAGCCTGCTTTTTTATACTAAGTTGAGCGAAACGGGAAGATAAAAAGGGTAAAAGTTGCATTTTTAGCCCTGGAGCGGCGGGTAAGTGATCACAAATAAATAACATTTTCCGCAAAGTCGGTTGACAGCAGACAACAGATGAAAATAAATGTCTATACAACCCATGACAAGTGGAAAGCCCATGCAGCAGATTCATCCTGACGATGTGATATGGCGAAATGCGCGACTGGCTACGATGGCGCCGGACGTCCGTGCGCCCTATGGACTGAAAGATCAACACGCCCTGGTTATACGGGGTCAAACTATCCTGGCCGTGATCCCTGAATCTGACATTCCGGCCGGACACACTCACTGTGTCGATCTTCAGGGTCGTCTGGTCACCCCGGGCCTGATTGACTGCCATACCCACCTGGTGTTTGGCGGCGATCGCGCGGCGGAGTGGGAGCAGCGTCTGAACGGTGTCTCTTATCAAACCATCAGCGCCCAGGGGGGCGGGATTAACGCGACCGTGACGGCGACGCGCAGCAGTTCACCCGAAACCCTGCTTAATCTGGCACAGCAGCGGCTTCAGCGTCTGATAAATGAAGGCGTCACCACGGTTGAAATCAAATCGGGATACGGCCTCAACGCCGAGGCCGAAGAGAAAATGCTGCAGGTCGCACGCCAGCTGAGCCTCAATAATCCGATCGATATCAGCCCAACGCTGCTGGCGGCCCATGCCGTTCCGCCGGAATACCGACAGGATCCGGATGCCTACCTCACGCTGGTCTGCGAGCAAATATTGCCCACGCTGTGGCAAAAAGAGTTGTTTGAAGCTGTCGACGTGTTCTGTGAAAACGTCGGCTTTACCCCGTCGCAAACCGAGCGCCTCTTCAAGGCGGCGACCGCGCTCGGTATTCCGGTGAAAGGGCACGTCGAGCAGCTGTCGAATCAGGGCGGTGCGGCATTGGTCAGCCGGTATAAAGGACGCTCAGCCGATCATATCGAATATCTTGACGACGCAGGCGTTCAGGCGATGGCGCAAAGCGGCACGGTGGCGGTTCTGCTGCCCGGCGCGTTCTATTTTCTGCAGGAGCGCCAGCGTCCGCCGGTGGAACAGCTCAGAAAACACGGCGTGCCAATGGCGGTCGCCACCGACTATAACCCCGGTACCAGCCCGTTTGCCAGCCTGCACCTGGCGATGAACATGGCCTGCGTCCAGTTTGGCCTGACGCCCGAGGAAGCCTGGGCTGGCGTCACGCGCCATGCCGCGCAGGCGCTGGGCCGCGGGGAAACCCACGGACAGCTGCGGGCCGGGTTTGTCGCTGATTTTATCGTCTGGGATGCTCACCATCCGGTAGAGATGGTCTACGAGCCGGGACGCAATCCGCTGTATCAACGTATTTTCCGTGGGGAGGCAGTATGAGGTTATGGCGGCCCGTCGCCGAAACGGTCTGGCAGGGGCGCGACGACAGCGCCGAGGCCAGCAACGCAACGCGCATTTTCCAGACGATACGGCAGCAGGGGGCGTTCACGCCGCTGGCATCCGGCATTGCGCTGATAGGCTTTGAATGTGATGCAGGGGTAAAACGCAATCAGGGCAGGCCCGGTGCCGCGCAGGCGCCTGATGTGCTGCGCAAGGCGCTGGCAAATATGGCAAGCCATCTGGGGCACGAGCGGCTGGCGGATATGGGGTCGGTTTACGTTGAAGGTGGCGAGCTGGAAGCGGCACAGCAGGCGTTAAGCGATGCCGTGACAGCCTGCCAGCGCTCCGGGATGCGCACGCTGGTCTTTGGCGGCGGACACGAAACCGCGTGGGCGCACGGTCGCGGCGTGCTGGACGCCTTTCCGAACGAGCGGGTGGTCATTATCAACCTGGATGCCCATCTCGATCTGCGCAAGGCCGACCGGGCGACGTCCGGCACGCCGTTTCGCCAGCTGGCGCACTACTGCGATGAGCGCGGGCGGGCATTTCAGTACGCCTGCTTTGGCGTGAGCCGGGCGGCGAACACGCAGGCGCTGTGGGATGAGGCTGAACGCCTGAACGTCACGCTGGTGGAGGATCTCCATTTCAGGCGCGATGCGCTATCCGCGCTGGAAAAGGTGCTGGCCCAGGCCGATCGCGTCTACCTGACAATCGATCTGGACGTCCTGCCCGCCAGCGAAATGCCTGCCGTTTCCGCTCCGGCTGCGTTAGGCATACCGGCACTGGATCTCCTCCCCGTTATCGAACAAATCTGCCGTAGCGGTAAGCTACAGGCCGCCGATCTGGTAGAGTTTAACCCGCAGTTCGATCGGGACGGGCAGGGCGCAAAGCTTGCCGCCCGTCTGGCCTGGCAAATTGCTCACTGGTGGGCATAACACTATTCAAGGAGTCACGATGTTTTCACGCTCACCCCTGCCGCCGTCGAGCCCTCCCGCGCCTTTCTACGAAAAGGTGAAGCAGGCGATCAGCGAAAAAATCGCCACCGGCGTCTGGCGGCCGCACGACCGCATTCCCTCGGAGGCCGATCTGGTGGCGCAGTTTGGCTTTAGCCGGATGACCGTCAACCGGGCGCTGCGCGAGCTGACCGACGAAGGGCTTCTGGTGCGCCTGCAGGGCGTCGGGACGTTTGTGGCGGAGCCGAAAGGGCAGTCCGCCCTGTTTGAAATCCGCAGCATTGCGGACGAGATTGCCGCGCGTAATCATCAGCACCGCTGTGAGGTGCTGGTGCTCGAAGAGACCCAGGCCAGCGCCGAGCAGGCGGTAGAGCTGAACGTCAAAGAGGGCAGCCGCATCTTCCACTCCGTGATGGTCCATTTCGAAAACGACATTCCGGTGCAGATTGAGGATCGCTGCGTGAACGCTGAACGGATACCGGACTATCTGAACCAGGATTACACCCAGACCACGCCGCATGCCTATCTCTCGCTCGTCGCACCGCTGACGGAAGGGGAGCACATTGTGGAAGCCGTGCGCGCCACGCCGCAGGAGTGCGAACGGCTGCGCATTAAAGAGCACGACCCGTGCCTGCTGATCCGCCGTCGAACCTGGTCCTCATCGCACATCGTGTCACATGCCCGGCTGCTTTTCCCGGGGAACCGTTACCGGCTGCAGGGCCACTTTATGTCATAAGTTTTATAAGCGTGATCGCTAACGCAATATAACAAAATTGTATCTTTTTTGTTAAATCTGACCTTGTGCGTGCTTGTCTATACAAGTATATCTAAATGCATCATCTGTCCCGTATAGGAGCACACAATGTCGTCAGGTAAATACCGCCAGCAGGACGTCCGCGCCGCGCGCGGCACCACCCTTACTGCCAAAAGCTGGCTCACCGAAGCCCCGCTGCGCATGTTGATGAACAACCTTGATCCTGAGGTGGCGGAAAACCCCCACGAGCTGGTGGTCTACGGCGGCATTGGCCGCGCCGCGCGCAACTGGGAATGCTATGACGCCATTGTTAAGGCACTGACCGAACTCGAAAACGACGAAACCCTGCTGGTGCAGTCCGGCAAGCCGGTTGGCGTGTTTAAAACCCACAAAAATGCCCCGCGCGTGCTGATCGCCAACTCTAACCTCGTGCCGCACTGGGCCACCTGGGAACACTTCAACGAACTCGACGCGAAAGGGCTGGCGATGTATGGCCAGATGACCGCCGGGAGCTGGATCTACATCGGCAGCCAGGGGATCGTGCAGGGCACCTACGAAACCTTCGTGGAGGCCGGTCGCCAGCACTACAACGGCTCGCTGAAAGGCCGCTGGGTATTGACCGCCGGTCTTGGCGGGATGGGCGGCGCGCAGCCGCTGGCCGCCACGCTGGCCGGCGCGTGCTCGCTGAACATTGAGTGCCAGCAGAGCCGCATTGATTTCCGTCTGCGCACCCGTTACGTCGACGAACAGGCCGAGAATCTCGATGACGCGCTGGCGCGCATCAAAAAATACACGTCCGAAGGCAAAGCGGTGTCGATTGCCCTGTGCGGCAACGCGGCGGACATTCTTCCTGAACTCGTTGCCCGCGGCGTGCGCCCGGATCTGGTCACCGACCAGACCAGCGCCCATGACCCGCTGCACGGCTACCTGCCAAAAGGCTGGTCGTGGGAAGACTATCAGCAAAAAGCGGAGATCGACCCGGAAGGCACGGTGCTTGCCGCGAAACGCGCCATGGCGGAACACGTCTCCGCGATGCTGGCCTTCAGCCAGATGGGCATTCCGACCTTTGACTACGGCAACAACATCCGCCAGATGGCGAAAGAGATGGGCGTGAGTAACGCCTTCGACTTCCCGGGCTTCGTCCCGGCCTATATCCGCCCGCTGTTCTGCCGCGGCATCGGACCGTTCCGCTGGGTTGCCCTGTCCGGTGACCCGGAGGATATATACAAAACCGACGCCAAAGTGAAGGAGATTGTCGCCGATGACGAACACCTGCACCACTGGCTGGACATGGCCCGCGAGCGCATTAACTTCCAGGGCCTGCCGGCGCGTATCTGCTGGGTAGGGCTGGAGTGGCGTCAAAAACTGGGCCTCGCCTTTAACGAAATGGTGCGCAGCGGTGAAGTTTCCGCGCCGATCGTCATCGGCCGAGACCACCTGGACTCCGGCTCCGTCGCCAGCCCGAACCGCGAAACCGAAGCCATGCGCGACGGCTCGGACGCGGTCTCCGACTGGCCATTGCTGAACGCCCTGCTCAACACCGCCAGCGGCGCGACCTGGGTGTCGCTGCACCACGGCGGCGGCGTGGGAATGGGCTTCTCCCAGCATTCCGGGATGGTCATCGTCTGCGACGGTACCGATGAAGCCGCCGCGCGTATCGCTCGCGTGCTCCACAACGACCCGGCCACCGGCGTGATGCGTCACGCGGATGCGGGTTACGAGATTGCCATTGACTGTGCCAAAGAGCAGGGCCTTAACCTGCCGATGATCCCTGCCACACAAGGAAAGCATGAATGAACGCGTTAACACTCACTCCCGGCTCACTGACGCTCAAACAGCTGCGTAACGTCTGGCGTCAGCCGGTCACCCTTTCGCTGGATGAAAGCGCCCACGCCGCCATTAACGACAGCGTGGCCTGCGTTGAAGCCATCGTTGCCGAAGGGCGCACGGCTTACGGGATTAATACCGGCTTTGGGCTGCTGGCGCAGACCCGCATCGCGACGCACGATCTGGAAAACCTGCAGCGTTCGCTGGTGCTGTCGCACGCGGCGGGCGTCGGTCAGCCGCTTGACGATGAGATTGTCCGTCTGATGATGGTGCTCAAAATCAACAGCCTGGCGCGCGGTTTCTCCGGCATCCGCCTGAGCGTGATCCAGGCGCTGATGGCGCTGGTTAATGCGGAGGTCTATCCGTGGATCCCGGCGAAGGGCTCCGTCGGTGCCTCCGGCGATCTCGCGCCGCTGGCGCACATGTCGCTGCTGCTGCTGGGCGAAGGCAAAGCGCGCTGGCAGGGCGAGTGGCTGCCTGCGAAAGAGGCGCTGAAAAAAGCCGGCTTAACGCCGATCACGCTGGCGGCGAAAGAGGGGCTGGCGTTGCTGAACGGTACCCAGGCATCGACCGCCTTCGCGCTGCGCGGCCTGTTTGAAGCGGAAGATCTGTTTGCCTCGGCGGTGGTGTGCGGTGCGCTGACCACCGAAGCGGTGCTGGGCTCGCGTCGCCCGTTCGATGCCCGCATCCACGAGGTGCGCGGTCAGCGGGGACAGATTGATGCCGCCGCGATGTACCGTCACGTGCTTACCGACACCAGCGAGATCGCGGAGTCACACCACAACTGTGAGAAGGTGCAGGATCCGTATTCCCTGCGCTGCCAGCCGCAGGTGATGGGCGCGTGCCTGACGCAGCTGCGCCAGGCGGCGGAGGTGCTGCTGGTGGAGGCCAACGCGGTGTCCGATAACCCGCTGGTGTTCGCCCAGGAAAACGAGGTGGTCTCCGGGGGCAACTTCCACGCCGAGCCTGTGGCAATGGCGGCGGATAATATCGCGCTGGCGATTGCCGAAGTCGGCGCGTTGTCCGAGCGCCGCATCGCGCTGATGATGGATAAACACATGTCCCAGCTGCCACCGTTCCTGGTGCGTAACGGCGGGGTCAACTCGGGCTTTATGATTGCTCAGGTGACGGCCGCAGCGCTGGCAAGCGAGAACAAGGCGCTGTCGCACCCGCACAGCGTGGACAGCCTGCCAACGTCTGCAAACCAGGAAGATCACGTTTCGATGGCACCGGCTGCCGGGCGTCGTCTGTGGGAGATGGCCTCCAACACCCGCGGCGTGCTGGCGGTGGAATGGCTGGCGGCAAGTCAGGGTATCGATCTGCGTGAAGGGCTTAAATCCAGCCCGCTGCTGGAGCAGGCGCGCCAGGTGCTGCGCGAGCACGTCACGCATTACGATGATGACCGCTTCTTTGCCCCGGATATTGATAAGGCGATGCAGCTTCTGGAAGAAGGGCGGCTGGTGGGGCTGTTACCTTCGGTGCTGTGATTTTTTTGCCCGGTGGCGCTGCTGTATGACCGGATACATAGGTGACAGATCAGACCGGGAACATAGGTAACACTTTTAGTCTATCCGCACCACACTCTGGGTTTTTCGGTCGTAGTACGCAAGCGTTATTCCGTTGAAGATGATGGCCTCCAGGCCATCATCCTGTTCTTCCAGCATGATGTACTCATCAGTCAGCGCTTCACTCAGGAACACCGTCCCCTTTTTCCCCATATAGAGTGTCCCCCTCGATTTCACCCTGTAGACCGTTCCTCCTGACGGATAGGCATAGTCAGGAACACGGCCATCCCACTGTCGCTTCGAGGGGTGCCACACCGTTCCGGGCGTTGCACCCGCCAGGGCTTCATGCGGTCTTTCGTAGTTAAATTCTTCCCGGTAGTCACTGAACCACCGCTGTTGTTCTTCCATCGTCATGAAGGTGTTCCCCTGCGCCAGCGCACTTTTCAGGGAACGGTGCATGCGTTCGTGCCGCCCGTTCTCTTCGGGATGGCCCCGCCGGATACGCTCCGGTCTGACGCCCAGCTTTATCAGCCAGACGGCAAGGCGACTTAACCCGGCGATACCCGTCCCTGCGAAGGGCTGACCATTATCGGTTCTCAGAACGTCCGGCAGACCGTACTCCAGGAACGCCTCCGTCAGACAGTGCCTGACGAAGGGCTCGCTCTCACGGTCCGTTCCACGGCAGCTCAGCAGATACCGGCTGTGGTTGTCGGTCAGGGTAAAGGGATGACAGTACTCTCTGCTCAGCAGCCTGAACTTGCCTTTAAAATCAGCGCTCCAGACCTGATTGTTTTCACTGATGCTGGTCAGGGGCCGGCGATTCCCCGGCGTTCTGCGCTTTCTCTTTCTGTCAGGTACCAGGCCTTCACGCTTGAGGATATCGCCGACAGTGCTGGCAGCAGGAACGGTAAAATCGACGTGATGATTGAGGAGCCACATCCGCAGTTTTTTCGGGCCCCAGTCAGGGTGTTTCTGACGCAGGGCAGTCAGGTGTCCGACGACCTCATCAGGAACCGTCCGGGAGTGAGAGCATGGTGCGCGCGACCGGTCAGAGAGAGAGGACAGGTCAGAAGGGTCAAAACGCTGAAGCCATTTGTAGCCGGTTTTGCGGCTGATACCAAAAAGACGGCAAAGAGCGGAGAAGGAGTCCGTACCTGCATGGCAGGCACGGATAAAATCAAGGCGTTGCATAGGTCGGGTCTCAGTCCAGGGCATAGCGAGTCTCCTCTTCTATGCCAGTTATAACTGTTACCCATGTATCCGGTCTAAAGTGTTACCCATGTTTCCGGTTCATACCCTGCGCTTACCGGGCCTACGAGTACGAAATCCAGGCCGGGTAAGGCGTAGCCGCCACCCGGCTTTTTTTACGAATACATCGCCGTAATCGACGCGCTCCCCAGGGAATGGAAATGCACGTTAAACCCGACCATCGCGCCGCTCGCGCCTTCATCGACCTCAATTCTCTCCACGTCCAGCGCGTGCACCGTGAAGATATAGCGGTGGGTTTCCCCTTTTGGCGGCGCCGCGCCGCCGTAGCCCGCTTTACCAAAGTCAGTACGCGTCTGAATGGCACCTTCAGGCAGGGCAACCAGGCCTGAACCGGAACCCTGCGGCAGCACGCGCGTGTCGGCAGGCAGGTTCGCCACGATCCAGTGCCACCATCCGGAACCGGTTGGCGCATCCGGGTCATAGCATGTCACGACAAAGCTTTTGGTGCCTGCCGGAACCTCGTCCCACGCCAGGTGCGGGGAGATGTTATCGCCCTGATACCCCATGCCGTTGAAAACGTGCCGTTCCGGCAGCTTTTCGCCGTCGCGCAGATCTTTACTGATGATTTTCATACGGTTTACCCTCGTTGATCGCTCGTTCAGCAAGTGTAATGCATTGGGTTAAATCGTGAAATGCGCGGGAATGTTAACGGCTGTTACAACCGCGTCGGTTAATTTTCGAAGCTGCTCTGGCGTGATGCTGTACGGCGGCATCAGATAGATAAGCTTGCCGAAAGGCCGGACCCACACGCCCTGGTCCACGAAGAAGCGCTGCAGCGCCGCCATATTCACCGGATGGGTGGTTTCAATCACCCCAATGGCGCCCAGCACGCGCACGTCCGCCACGAAATTCGCGCCCGAGGCGGCGCTCAATTCCGCTTTCAGCTGCGCTTCTATCGCCGCAACCTGCGTCTGCCACTCGCCGCTCTCCAGAATCGCAAGGCTTTCACTCGCCACGGCGCAGGCCAGCGGGTTACCCATAAACGTCGGGCCGTGCATAAAGCAGCCGGCTTCACCGTCGCTGATGGTGTCGGCCACCTGGCGGGTCGTGAGCGTGGCGGAGAGCGTCATGGTGCCGCCGGTCAACGCTTTACCGAGGCACAGAATATCCGGCGCAATGCCCGCATGTTCGCAGGCAAACAGCTTGCCGGTGCGGCCAAAGCCGGTGGCGATCTCATCGGCAATCAGCAGAATGCCCTCGCGGTCGCACATCTTGCGAATACGCCTCAGCCATTCCGGATGGTACATCCGCATTCCGCCCGCGCCCTGCACGATCGGCTCAAGAATGACGGCGGCGATCTCATGGCGATGCGCCGCCATCAGCCGCGCGAAGCCGACCATGTCCATCTCGTTCCACTCGCCGTCGAAGCGGCTCTGTGGGGCAGGGGCAAACAGGTTTTCCGGCAGATACCCCTTCCACAGGCTGTGCATGGAGTTGTCCGGATCGCAGACCGACATCGCCCCGAAGGTATCCCCGTGATAGCCGTTGCGGAAGGTGAGGAAACGCTGGCGCGCTTCGCCTTTGGCGTGCCAGTACTGCAGCGCCATTTTCATCGCCACTTCCACCGCCACGGAGCCGGAATCCGCCAGGAACACGCACTCCAGCGAGTCAGGCGTCATCGCCACCAGACGGCGGCATAAATCCACCGCGGGCTGATGGGTGATCCCGCCAAACATCACGTGCGACATCTGGTCAATCTGCGTCTTCATCGCCGCGTTCAGGCGCGGGTGGTTGTACCCGTGAATGGCCGCCCACCAGGAGGACATCCCGTCAACGAGCCGCTCGCCGCTGGCGAGGTGCAGCTCGCAGCCGTGGGCGGAGGCCACCGGATAGACGGGAAGGGGGCGGGTGGTGGAGGTGTAAGGGTGCCAGATATGCTGCTTGTCGAAGGCGAGATCGTCCTGGGTCATAATCGACTTGTAAACCATTTTGAAAAGTTTTAGGTTTACGAGTATAAACCGAACCGAAAATTAACAAAACCCTTTGGAGAAGCCCGATGGCTCACCACGCACGCTGGACGATGTCGCAAGTTACTGAATTATTCAACAAACCTTTCCTTGAGCTGATGTTCGAAGCCCAACAGGTGCATCGTCAGCACTTCGATCCCCGCCATGTTCAGGTCAGCACGCTGCTGTCGATCAAGACCGGCGCCTGCCCCGAAGACTGCAAATATTGCCCGCAGAGCGCGCGCTACAAAACCGGCCTGGAGTCAGAGCGCCTGATGGAGGTCGAGCAGGTCCTCGACTCCGCGCGCAAGGCGAAAAACGCCGGCTCGACCCGCTTCTGCATGGGCGCGGCGTGGAAGAACCCGCACGATCGCGACATGCCGTATCTGGAGCAGATGGTGAAGGGCGTGAAGGAGATGGGCCTCGAAGCCTGTATGACGCTCGGCACGCTCAACGAGGAGCAGGCGCAGCGCCTCTCGGCGGCGGGGCTGGATTACTACAACCACAACCTCGACACCTCGCCGGAATTTTACGGCAACATCATCACCACGCGTACCTACCAGGAGCGTCTGGATACGCTGGATAAAGTGCGTGACGCGGGGATCAAGGTCTGCTCCGGCGGCATCGTGGGCTTAGGCGAGACGGTGAAAGACCGCGCGGGCCTGCTGCTGCAGCTGGCGAACCTGCCGACCCCGCCGGAAAGCGTGCCGATCAACATGCTGGTGAAGGTCAAGGGTACGCCGCTGGCGGATAACGAGGACGTGGATGCGTTTGATTTTATCCGCACCATCGCGGTGGCGCGCATCATGATGCCAACGTCTTACGTTCGCCTCTCAGCGGGCCGCGAGCAGATGAACGAGCAGACCCAGGCGATGTGCTTTATGGCCGGGGCCAACTCCATCTTCTACGGCTGCAAGCTGCTGACCACGCCGAACCCGGAAGAGGACAAAGACGTTCAGCTGTTCCGCAAGCTGGGGCTGAACCCGCACCAGACCGAGGTGCTGACGGGCGATAACGAGCAACAGCAGCAGCTGGAGCAGCAGATTTTTAACGCCGACACCGACCAGTTCTACAACGCGGCAGCCGTATGACCTGGCAGGCACGTATCAACTCTGCGCTCGACGAGCGTCGGGCGGCAGAGGCATTTCGCGTTCGCAGGGTGGTGGAAAACGGCGCGGGCCGTTTTCTTACCCGTGAAGGCCAGCAGTTCTGCAATTTCTCCAGCAACGACTATCTCGGGCTGAGCCAGCATCCGGCCATTATCCGCGCCTGGCAGCAGGGCGCGGAGCGGTTTGGCGTGGGCAGCGGCGGATCGGGACACGTCAGCGGATACACCACGGCGCATCAGGCGCTGGAAGAGGCGCTTGCCGACTGGCTGGGCTACCCGCGCGCGCTGCTGTTTATCTCTGGGTTTGCCGCCAACCAGGCGGTCATCACGGCCCTGATGGGCAAGGACGATCGCATTGTCGCCGACCGCCTGAGCCACGCCTCCCTGCTGGAGGCGGCAAATTTAAGCCCGGCGCAGCTGCGGCGTTTTGCCCATAACGATGCGGGGCAGCTTGCTGCGCTGCTGGATAAACCCTGCGACGGACAACAGCTGGCGGTCACGGAAGGGGTGTTCAGCATGGACGGCGACAGCGCGCCGCTTGCCGCGCTGCACGAGGCCGCAAAGCGGCAGCATGCCTGGCTGCTGGTGGACGATGCCCACGGCACTGGCGTGATGGGCGACGAAGGGCGCGGGAGCGCATACCAGCAAAACGTGAAGCCGGAGCTGCTGATTGTCACCTTCGGCAAAGGCTTTGGCGTCAGCGGCGCCGCCGTGCTGTGCAGCGAACCCGTCGCCGACTATCTGCTGCAGTTTGCCCGACACCTGATTTACAGCACCAGCATGCCTCCGGCGCAGGCCGTGGCGCTGTCAGCGTCGCTGGCGGTGATACGCAGCGCGGAAGGGGATGAGCGTCGCCAGCGGCTGGCAGAGCATATCGCCCGCTTCCGTCAGGGACTCGCGGCGCTGCCCTTTCGCAGCACCGATTCGCAGAGCGCTATTCAGCCGGTGATTGTCGGTGAAAACGGCCGCGCGCTGGCACTGGCACAGGCGCTGCGCCAGCGCGGCATGTGGGTGACCGCTATTCGCCCGCCCACCGTACCACCGGGCACGGCGCGGCTGCGCTTAACCCTGACGGCGGCGCATGAAGCACAGGATATTGAGACGTTGCTGGAGGCGCTCCATGATGCCGGTGAATAAGCAGGCCATCGCGGCGGCATTCGGCCGCGCCGCGCAGAGCTATACGCAGCATGATGAGCTGCAGCGTCTGAGCGCGCAGGGGCTTCTGGCCGCCCTTGGCGAGAACGGTTTTCCACAGGTGCTGGACGCCGGCTGTGGTCCCGGCAGCAACAGCCGCTACTGGCGCGGGGCGGGAAGCCAGGTGACGGCTATCGATCTCTCAGCCCGGATGCTGGAAGAGGCACGCCAGCGGCAGGCGGCAGATCGTTATCTGCTGGCCGATATCGAGGCGATCCCGCTGGCGGACGCGCAGTTCGATCTGGTCTGGAGCCATCTGGCGGTTCAGTGGTGCAGCAGCCTGCCGCAGGCCCTGCGCGAGCTTTATCGCGTGGCGCGGCCGGGCGGGAAGGTGGCCTTTACCACCCTGCTGGAAAGTTCGCTGCCGGAGCTGAATCAGGCCTGGAAAGCGGTGGATGAACAGCCGCACGCTAACCGGTTTTTATCGCATGAGCAGGTGACGCAGGCGCTGGCAGGCTGGCGCTATCGCAGCACGGTGCAGACCATCACGCTCAATTTTAGCGATGCGTTCAGCGCCATGCGTTCGCTGAAGGGCATCGGCGCCACGCACCTGCATACCGGACGCGAGAAAAAACCGCTTACCCGGGGTCAGCTGCAGCGCCTTGAGCTGGCCTGGCCGCAGCAGCGGGGGCATTTCCCGCTCTCCTATCAACTTTTTCATGGGGTTATCGAACGTGACTGAACGTTATTTTGTCACCGGCACGGACACAGAAGTGGGCAAAACGGTTGCCAGCACGGCATTGCTGCAGGCGGCACGGCTGCTCGGGAAAAACACCGCCGGGTATAAGCCCGTGGCGTCCGGCAGCGAGATGACGGCGGAAGGGTTACGCAACACCGACGCGCTGGCGCTCCAGCGTAACAGCACGCGTGAACTCGCCTATTCTGCAGTGAATCCGTACACCTTTGCCGAACCGACCTCGCCGCACATTATCAGCGCCGATGAAGGCCGTCCGATTGATTTCGCCGTGCTGTCTGCCGGACTGCGGACGCTGGAAAATCAGGCCGACTGGGTGCTGGTGGAAGGGGCCGGCGGCTGGTTTACGCCGCTTTCAGACACGCAGACGTTTGCTGACTGGGTGCAGGCCGAGCAGCTTCCGGTCATTCTTGTCGTCGGCGTCAAGCTGGGCTGCATCAATCACGCCATGTTGACCGCACAGGCCGTACAGCAGGCAGGGCTGCGTCTTGCGGGCTGGATAGCCAACGACGTGGTTGCGCCGGGTAAACGCCATCAGGCGTATCTGGCGACGCTCAGGCGCGTCCTGCCCGCGCCGTGCCTCGGGGAAATTCCCTGGCTGGCTGAGGGCGCGGAAAATGCCGAAACCGGACGTTATCTCGATCTCAGCGTTTTGCTTCCCGCGACATCCAGTGAGCGATAAGCTCGTCATCCAGTTCGTTAACGTGGCCCTGCGCCACGTTACGCCCGCGATAGAGCAGACAGAAACGGTCCGCCACCCGGCGGATAAACGACAGCTGCTGCTCGGCTAACAGCACCGTCATCCCTAACTCCCGGTTTAAGCGCCCCAGCAGCTGCACCAGCTTCTGGGCAACGCTGTGCCCCGCGCCGTGCAGCGGTTCATCCAGGATCAGCAGGTGAGGGCGGTTCACCAGCGCATTAGCCAGCGCCAGCTGATACTGGTCGTCCGGAGAGAGCGTGTTGGCGCGGGTTCGTCGCAAGGCATAGAGCGCCGGGAACAGGTCGTAAACGTCATTTTTCGCCTCCGGGTTCGGTTTCCCCGTCGCCCGCATGGCGATATGCAGGTTCTCCTCAATCGTGAGCTGGGAGAAGATCCGCCTGTCCTGCGAGACATAGCCTATTCCCGGCCCGGAACGCTGTTCTGGCGGCGGATTGAGCAAATCGCGCGGCGGCGCGCCCGCCTCATACCAGATGATGCTGCCGCTTTCGACGGGCACTTTCCCGGCGATGCAATTCATGAGGGTGGTTTTCCCCATCCCCGGCAGGCCAACGACGCCTGTACACATCCCTTGCGGAAAATCTAAATCCACATTCCATAGCGTATGTTGACTTCCGTAAAACTGATTCACTGCACGCAGGCTCAACATCTTTCTCTCCTTAAAAATGTGTGTAGGTGTGGCTCGTTGTTAAACTGCAAAACCCCTGCCATAAAGCGGAAAGTGATTAAAAAAGCGTCTTTTTTAGGAATAAGTCACAGAAGCGCGGGGGATAAAAAGGGGGATTGCACATCGACGGTGCCGACGGTGTTGAGTTGTGGTGCAGAGCCAGAAATGATGGAAATGTGAGCAAGATCTCGTCAGTTGGTTATGAATGACGCGACTGTTAATCAGCAAAAAAGAGCTATAAAAATTTTTTGCTGCCGCCTCGTGGGAAAATCCGGGAATTTGCAGAGCGCCAGTCTGTATGGGCTGGAAGCAGTTATCCACTATTCCTGTGGATAACCATGTGCATTAGAGTTAGAAAACACGCGATAAGCGAGAGAATACGCGGCTTACGCCCAAATTGACGCGAAACGCGGCTTTAGAAAATATCTTTTATTTTTTAATTGGTTAGATAAAATCAATTCCCGTCATGAAAGTGTCACCCGTTGCCATAAAACTATCATTACCTGGCTTGACAAATGTTAAAAAAGAAAAAGTTCTGGGGATAACCTGACCTGACTGGTGTTTTATGTTGCCACTGTCCAAATTTTGGCCGCTATCGCGCTAATCATTCAGGCGCTATGCTAAATATCCTGACATGCTACTGGTTTTTCATCCAGTGTTTTTTACTGGCATTCCTGGCAACAAGGAGTAAAATTATTCACCTGCCGCTTATAACGTCATCAGGTTGTCGCCCATGAGTAAACCGTTCAAATTGAATTCTGCTTTCCGTCCGTCTGGCGATCAGCCTGAAGCGATCCGTCGTCTGGAAGAGGGGCTGGAAGATGGGCTGGCGCACCAGACGCTGCTCGGGGTTACCGGCTCGGGTAAAACCTTTACCATTGCCAACGTGATTGCGGATCTCCAGCGCCCTACGATGGTGCTGGCGCCCAACAAAACCCTGGCGGCGCAGCTTTACGGCGAGATGAAAGAGTTCTTCCCGGAAAACGCCGTTGAGTATTTCGTCTCCTACTACGATTACTACCAGCCAGAAGCCTATGTGCCGAGCTCTGATACCTTCATCGAGAAAGATGCGTCGGTGAACGAACACATTGAGCAGATGCGACTGTCGGCCACTAAGGCGCTGCTGGAGCGTCGCGATGTGGTTGTGGTGGCCTCTGTTTCGGCGATTTACGGCCTGGGCGACCCGGATCTCTATCTCAAGATGATGCTGCACCTGACGCAGGGGATGATCATCGACCAGCGCGCGATTTTGCGTCGTCTGGCGGAGCTGCAGTACACCCGCAACGACCAGGCCTTCCAGCGTGGTACGTTCCGCGTGCGCGGCGAAGTGATCGACATCTTCCCGGCGGAATCGGACGATATGGCGCTGCGCGTTGAGCTGTTTGACGAGGAGGTCGAACGCCTGTCGCTCTTCGACCCGCTGACCGGACACGTTGAGTCAGTGATCCAGCGCTTCACCATCTACCCGAAAACACACTACGTGACGCCGCGCGAGCGTATCGTGCAGGCGATGGAAGAGATCAAAGTGGAGCTGGCCGAGCGCCGCAAGGTGCTGCTGGCGAACAATAAGCTGCTGGAAGAGCAGCGCCTCAGCCAGCGTACCCAGTTCGACCTGGAGATGATGAACGAGCTGGGCTACTGCTCCGGCATCGAAAACTACTCCCGCTTCCTCTCCGGGCGCGGGCCGGGCGAGCCGCCGCCGACGCTGTTTGATTACCTGCCAGCAGACGGTTTGCTGGTGATCGACGAATCCCACGTCACGATCCCGCAGATCGGCGGAATGTACCGCGGCGACCGGGCGCGTAAAGAGACGCTGGTGGAGTACGGATTCCGCCTGCCGTCAGCGCTGGATAACCGTCCGATGAAGTTTGAAGAGTTTGAGGCGCTGGCGCCGCAAACCATCTACGTCTCGGCCACGCCGGGCAACTACGAGCTGGAAAAATCGGGCGATGAGGTGGTTGACCAGGTAGTGCGTCCGACCGGGCTGCTGGACCCGATTATCGAGGTGCGTCCGGTGGCGACGCAGGTAGACGACCTGCTCTCTGAGATCCGCGCCCGTTCCGCCATTAACGAGCGCGTGCTGGTGACCACGCTCACCAAGCGTATGGCGGAAGACCTGACCGAGTATCTCGAAGAGCACGGCGAGAAGGTGCGTTATCTGCACTCGGATATCGATACCGTGGAGCGCATGGAGATTATCCGCGACCTGCGTCTGGGCGAGTTTGACGTGCTGGTGGGGATTAACCTGCTTCGGGAAGGTCTGGATATGCCGGAAGTCTCCCTGGTGGCGATTCTGGACGCGGATAAAGAGGGCTTCCTGCGTTCCGAGCGTTCGCTGATTCAGACCATCGGCCGCGCCGCGCGTAACGTCAACGGTAAAGCGATTCTGTACGGTGACAAAATTACCCCGTCGATGGCGAAAGCGATCGGTGAGACGGAGCGCCGCCGCGAGAAACAGCAGCGCTACAACGAAGAACACGGCATTACCCCGCAGGGGCTGAACAAGAAGGTGGTGGATATTCTGGCGCTGGGCCAGAACATTGCCAAAACCAAAGCGAAAGGCCGCGGCAAGGCGCGTTCAGTGGTGGAAGAAGATACCGTCGTGCTGACGCCGAAGGCGCTGCAGCAGAAGATCCACGAGCTGGAAGGGCAGATGATGCAGCACGCGCAGAACCTGGAGTTCGAAGAGGCGGCGCAGATCCGCGACCAACTTCATCAGCTGCGGGATCTGTTTATCGCGGCATCGTGAGTTTTTTGCCCGGTGGCGCTGCGCTTACCGGGCCTACAGGTTTAGCGTCTTTTGTCACCCCGGTAAGCGCAGCGCCACCGGGGTTTTTGTTAACCCAAAGCCTGAATTGCTTTCTCCAGCGCCTCGCGCAGCAGGTGGCGGTCGTGACGGTACTTGATGTCTGAGGCCTCCAGCGGCTCCTGCACCACCACGCGATCGCCAATCCCTGTCACATCCACTTTTGGCCCAACCACGACACCGTCGATAATTTTCTTACCGACGTACTGCTCCATCAGGTCGAGCTTGTCCGCCAGCGACAGGCTCGCCGCGGCCGGACTCAGCTCACGCCCTAAATTGCCGATGTAGACCATCGGCGCCGGGGTGCGGCGCAGCGCCTGCGCCAGCTCTTTCACCAGCAGGATCGGCATCAGGCTGGTATAAAAGCTGCCCGGGCCGATCAGAATTAAATCCGCATCGCCAATTGCTTCTACGGCTTCACGCGTCGCCGGCACGCTCGGGTAAGTCATCAGCTCTTTGGGCGGCAGCAGAAGCTGGTCAATATTCACCTCGCCGTACACTTCATGCCCTTCGGCGTCGATGGCCATCAAATCGACCGGTTGTTCAGACATCGGGATCAGGAATGCGTCCACTTTGAGCAGGTTACGGATCAGATTGATGGCTTCGAGAGGCCTTACGCTCAGGTGATCCAGCGCCTTTAACATCAGATTTCCGAGGTTATGTCCGGAAAGTTCGCCATTGCCGCCAAAACGGTACTCAAACATCGCCGACGCGACGCTCGGCTCGGTAATTAACTGGTTCAGGCAGTTGCGCATATCGCCCCAGGCAATGCCGCCTTCGGCACGTCTGATCCGCCCGGTTGAGCCGCCGTTATCGGTGGTGGTCACTATCCCTGTCAGCCTTGAGCCGAGTGACGACAAAGAGGACATAACGCGGCCCAGGCCGTGGCCTCCGCCAAGAGCGACCACTCGGTCAAGATCCGCAAAAGTGCGATTGCGCATACGTATTCCTTATCACGTTCGATCGCGTAACAGTAACCTAACTACCCCTAAAAGACGATGCCTCACCCGAAGCAAAATGACGTATATCAATGTGAAAGTGCAGTTTTTAGGTATTCTGTAGCGAAAATGCAGGATTGATTCGCTATATACATAATTATATAGCGAAAAGCGATAATGGCGCTGTCAGACTTTCCGCGCTACTATCGCCTTAACCACGTTTTCAACACTGAAAACATACACTCTAGCCCTTGTGCCTGTGTCGAAAGATATGGCGCTCTGGCCGTGGCGAATTTGCCACCAGGGTACAGAAAGAAATGACTGTGCCTCCCGTATCTGGAAAGGTGTACATGGCTTCACAACTTACTGATGCTTTCGCGCGTAAGTTTTATTACTTACGTCTGTCGATTACCGATGTGTGCAACTTCCGTTGCACCTACTGCCTGCCCGACGGCTACAAACCGGGCAGCGTCACCAATAACGGCTTTCTCTCCGTGGATGAAGTGCGCCGCGTCACGCGCGCCTTCTCTGAGCTCGGCACCGAAAAAGTGCGTCTGACCGGCGGTGAACCCTCTCTGCGCCGTGATTTCCCGGACATCATTGCTGCCGTGCGTGAAAACGACCGCATTCGCCAGATTGCCGTGACCACCAACGGTTACCGCATGGCGCGCGACGTGGCCACCTGGCGCGATGCGGGCTTAACCGCCATTAACGTCAGCGTGGACAGTCTCGACGCCCGCCAGTTTCACGCCATTACCGGCCAGGATAAATTCCGCCAGGTGATGGACGGCATCGACGCGGCGTTCAGCGCCGGGTTCGAGAAGGTCAAAGTCAATACGGTGCTGATGCGCGACGTCAACCACCATCAGCTGGACACCTTCCTCGCCTGGATCAAATCCCGCCCCATTCAGCTGCGCTTTATTGAGCTGATGGAAACCGGCGAGGGCAGCGAGCTGTTCCGCCGTCATCACATCTCCGGCATGGTGCTGCGCGACGCGCTGCTGAAACGCGGCTGGATCCACCAGATCCGCCAGCGCAGCGACGGCCCGGCGCAGGTCTTCTGCCATCCTGATTACGAAGGCGAAATTGGGCTTATTATGCCTTACGAGAAAGACTTCTGCGCCAGCTGTAACCGCCTGCGCGTCTCTTCCGTCGGCAAGCTGCACCTGTGCCTGTTCGGGGACGGCGGCGTGGACCTGCGCGATCTGCTGGCAGACGATGCCCAGCAGGAGGCGCTTGAAGCGCGCATTTCTGAAGCGCTGACGCATAAAAAACAGACCCACTTCCTGCATCAGGGCAATACCGGCATTACTCAGAACCTGTCTTACATCGGCGGGTAATCAGGCTTAAGAAGGAATCAGAAGATGAGTCAGGTAAGCGCAGAATTTATCCCGACACGCATTGCTATCCTTACCGTTTCCGACCGCCGTGGCGAAGAGGATGATACCTCCGGCCACTGGCTGCGCGAGGCGGCCCATGACGCGGGACATCACATCGTCGATAAAGCGATCGTGAAGGAGAACCGCTACGCCATTCGCGCGCAGGTCTCTCAGTGGATCGCCAGCGATGAGGTGCAGGTGGTGCTGATCACCGGCGGCACCGGCTTTACCGCGGGCGATCAGGCGCCTGAAGCGCTGCTCCCGCTGTTCGACCGCGAGGTGGAAGGCTTCGGCGAGGTGTTCCGCATGCTCTCCTTTGAAGAGATTGGCACCTCCACGCTGCAGTCGCGCGCCGTTGCCGGGGTGGCGAACAACACCCTGATTTTCGCCATGCCGGGCTCGACCAAAGCCTGCCGCACCGCGTGGGAAAACATCATCGCTCCGCAGCTGGATGCCCGTACCCGTCCGTGTAATTTCCATCCCCATTTAAAGAAATAAGCTATGTCACAACTGACCCACATTAACGCCGCTGGCGAAGCGCATATGGTGGACGTCTCCGCCAAAGCGGAAACGGTGCGCGAGGCGCGCGCCGAAGCGTACGTCACCATGCTGCCGGAAACGCTGGCGATGATCATCGACGGCAGCCACCATAAGGGAGACGTCTTTGCCACCGCGCGCATCGCCGGTATTCAGGCCGCCAAGCGCACCTGGGACTTAATTCCGCTGTGCCATCCGCTGATGCTGAGCAAGGTGGAGGTAAACCTGCAGGCGCAGCCGGAGCACAATCGCGTGCGGATTGAATCGCTGTGCCGCTTAACCGGCAAAACCGGCGTGGAGATGGAGGCGCTGACGGCAGCGTCCGTGGCCGCGCTGACCATCTACGACATGTGCAAGGCGGTGCAGAAAGACATGGTGATTGGCCCGGTTCGCCTGCTGGCAAAAAGCGGCGGCAAATCCGGAGATTTTAAGGTGGACAGCCATGATTAAGGTGCTCTTTTTTGCGCAGGTGCGCGAGCTGGTGAATACCGACAGCCTGACGCTGGATGCGTCTTTTGACAACGTTGCGGCCCTGCGTGCGCATCTGGCGGCACAGAGCGACCGCTGGGCGCTGGCGCTCGACGAAGGCAAGCTGCTGGCCGCCGTTAACCAGACGCTGGTGGAGTTCATTCATCCGCTGAAGGAAGGCGATGAAGTGGCCTTCTTCCCGCCGGTCACAGGGGGCTAATATGAGTGAAACCCGCATTCTGGTTGGCCCTGAGCGCTTTAACGTAGGGACAGAATACAGCTGGCTGGCGGAACGCGACGAAGACGGTGCGGTCGTGACCTTTACCGGCAAAGTGCGCAATCACAACCTCGGTGACAGCGTGAAGGCGCTGACGCTGGAGCACTATCCCGGCATGACGGAGAAATCGCTGGCGGAGATAGTGGACGAGGCGCGAGGCCGCTGGCCGCTCGGACGCGTCACGGTGATTCACCGCATCGGCGAGATGTGGCCCGGCGAGGAGATTGTCTTTGTCGGGGTGACCAGCGCGCACCGCGGCAGCGCGTTTGCGGCAGGGGAGTTCATTATGGATTACCTCAAAACCAAAGCACCGTTCTGGAAGCGCGAAGCCACGCCGGAAGGCGATCGCTGGGTAGAATCTCGCGACAGCGATAAACAGGCCGCCAGCCGTTGGTAGTCGGTTTACGTGGATGTGTTACTCTTAAAGAGTGTGTCTACTTAATCTTAATCAGGAGTGAATCATGGACCGATTTCCGCGTTCCGATTCAATAGTGCAGCAGACCCGTAGCGGCCTGCAGACGTATATGGCTCAGGTGTACGGCTGGATGACGGTTGGCCTGCTGCTTACCGCGTTTATCGCGTGGTATGCGGCGAATACACCGGAGCTGATGATGTTTATCTTCTCCAGCAAAATCACCTTCTTTGGGCTGATTATTGCGCAGCTGGCGCTGGTGTTTGTGCTTTCGGGTCTGGTGCATAAGCTAAGTGCCGGCATGGCAACGACCCTGTTTATGCTCTATTCGGCGCTAACGGGGCTGACGCTTTCCAGTATTTTCATCGTTTACACCTACTCCTCCATCGCCAGCACCTTCGTGGTCACCGGCGGGATGTTTGGCGCGATGAGCCTGTACGGCTACACCACGAAGCGCGATCTGAGCGGTTTCGGCAGCATGCTGTTTATGGGGCTGATCGGGATTGTGCTGGCATCGCTGGTGAACCTGTGGCTTAAGAGCGACGCGCTGATGTGGGCCGTGACCTATATCGGGGTGGTGCTCTTCGTCGGGTTGACGGCCTATGACACCCAGAAGCTGAAAAACATCGGCGAGCAGATCGACGTGCGCGACAGTTCCAACCTGCGCAAATACTCGATTCTGGGCGCGCTGACGCTCTATCTGGACTTCATCAACCTGTTCCTGATGCTGCTGCGGATTTTAGGTAACCGTCGCTAAGGTTGCTTTGCCGGGTGGCGGCTTCGCCTTACCCGTCCTGCGAATCGCGAACCGTAGGTCGGGTAAGGCGAAGCCGCCACCCGACTTATTCACTTCGCTAGCATCCTCTCATTCTTCGCCCGCAGCTTTTTCGCCCGACTTTCCAGCACCAGATAGCAGACCGTTGCCAGCGCCAGCGGCAGGAAGTAATACAGCATCCTGTACGCCAGCAGGGCGGCGATAATCGTTCCCTGAGAAACATGCTCCCCGGCCAGCAGGGCAATAAACACCGCCTCCAGCACGCCGATCCCCGCCGGAATGTGCACAATCACCCCGGCAATGCTGCTCACCAGCAGCACGCCCAGCACGAAGAAGTAATTGACGTCCTCGCCAATCAGCAGCCAGATAATCGCCCCCATGGCCATCCAGTTGGCGCTGGAGACCGCCATCTGCAGCACCGCAAACTTCCACGAGGGCAGGACCAGCTTTTGCCCTTTGATGGTCATATGGCGGCGCTTTGCAAACGCGCAGGCCCAGAGATATACGGCGATAATCAGCAGCAGCACGATGCCCAGAATGCGCAGCGTGGCCTCGTCGATATACCAGTGCGCGGGCAGCTGCACGATGCCGATGGTGAAGATCACCCCGCCGAGCAGGATATAGCCCAGCCAGTTGGTGGTAATGCTCAGGGAAAAAATACGCGTGATGGTCCCGCCCGGCAGGCCGAGCCGCGAGTAGAGGCGATAGCGCATGCCAATCCCCCCGACCCAGGTGCTCAGCGTCAGGTTAAAGGCGTAGCAGATAAACGACACCAGCATCACCTGACGTTTGGCCAGCTTGTGGCCGCAGTAGGCCCGACCCAGCAGATCATAGCAGCCGTACATCAGGTAGCTCACGATAACCAGCCCCGTCGCGCCCAGCAGCACCATCCGGTTATAGTTGCGGATGACCTTCCACACCTCTTCCCAGTCCACTTTCTGCGCGTAGACCACCAGCAGCACCGCGACGGCAATAAAGAATACCCAGGTGAGGATCTTTTTTGCCAGACGCCAGCGTGGATGCGATTTTGACATCAGGGTTTGCCTCCGTCTTCCGCTTCTATGCGGTCCTGGGTTTCCATTTCGGGTTGTACCGGCGGGTCCACCTGCGCCAGCTTCGGCGTATGCGCCGGCAGCCAGCCGACCATCGCCGGGAAATGCCGCAGGAAGTGGAACACCACCACGCTGATGCCCAGGTTCCACCAGGTGCGTTTGGGAACCATAGACTCATCCACGCGCACGCAGTCGTTAACGATCAACGCCTGCAGGTTATCCCGCAGGGTCTGGTTAAACTGGCGGTCGTGAATGATCAGGTTGGCTTCAAGGTTAAGCGACAGGCTCAGCGGATCGAGGTTACTGGAGCCCACGGTGGCCCAGTGATCGTCCATCAGCGCGACTTTGCCGTGCAGCGGTCGACGGCGGTATTCGTAGATCTGGACGCCGCCCTTCACCAGGTAGTTGTACAGCAGCCGCGCCCCGACTTTGACGATCGGCATATCCGGCTCGCCCTGGACAATCAGCTTCACGCGCACGCCGCGTCTTGCAGCATTGCGCATGGCATGCAGCAGGCGATAGCCCGGGAAAAAGTAGGCGTTGGCGATGATCACTTCGCGCTTGGCGTTGGCCAGCATCTTGAGATAGTGACGTTCAATGTCGTCCCGGTGCTCGCCGTTGTCGCGCCAGACGAAAAGCGCCTGCGCTTCGCCGGGCTTCCGGTTCTCTTCCGGGCGATGGCGGCGTCGCCACCAGCGGCGAACGGCCTCTTTCCCCGGCAGGTTCTCCAGCTCAAACAGCAAGATATCCTGCACCACCGGGCCTTCAATGCGAATGGCGTAATCCTGCTTCGCTTCCGGGCCGTAGTCGGACATATGTTCCGCCGAGTAGTTAATGCCGCCGACAAACGCTACCGTCTCATCCACCACCACAATTTTGCGGTGCATTCGGCGGAAAAGGTTGGTCCGCATGCCGAACAGGCGAGGGCCGGGATCGTAGTAGCGGAATACCACGCCTGCGGCGGTCAGTTCATTGACGAACGCATCGCTGAGGTCCGGCGAGCCGTAGCCATCCAGCAGAACTTCAATTTTGACGCCGCGCTGTGCGGCGCGCAGGAGCACGCTGTGCAGCTGCTTGCCGACGTTGTCTTCGAACCAGATAAAGGTTTCGAGGATCACTTTCTGCTGGGCGTTATCAATTGCCTTAAACACGGCCGGGTAATACTCGTCCCCGTTGACCAGCAGCGTGATCCGGTTGCCTTCCTGCCAGGAACATTTCATAAGTGGATCTCCGCGCTGAGCGGGGCATGGTCGGAAAGATGCCGCCAGTTGAGAAGCGCCAGGGCGGTCGGGCTGCTGGCGTGGGCATTTTTAACGTAGATGCGGTCAAGCCGCAGCAGCGGGAAACGGACCGGGAACGTGCGCGCAGGCCTGCCGTTCGCCCGGGTGAAGATCTCCTCCAGCCCGGCATCCACCTTCAACGGATGGTTTGCCCGCTGGCGCCAGTCGTTGAAATCGCCTGCCACGACAACAGGTTCACCGTCAGGCAGCGCGTTGGCCCATTCGGCCAGCATTTTCAGCTGCGCCTGACGATGGGCTTCGCGCAGGCCCAGATGAACGCAGCCGACGTGGATGGGCAGCTCAAGGTCGGGCGGGGTAATGCGGCAGTAGAGCAGGCCGCGTTTTTCGCTCTCCCCGACGGAAACGTCGCGGTTTTCATAATGTTCAATGGGATAACGCGACAGCACCGCGTTGCCGTGATGACCTTCAGGATAGACCGCGTTGCGGCCGTAGGCGTAATCGCTCCACATGGTGTCGGCCAGAAATTCATAGTGCGGCGTGTCGGGCCAGTTCTCAAAGTGAAGCGGATGTACTTCGTGTGCGCCCATCACCTCCTGCAGGCAGACAATATCCGCGCTGACGGTGCGCACCGCGTCGCGCAGCTCCGGTAAAATGAAGCGGCGGTTAAATGCTGTGAAGCCCTTATGAATGTTTATCGTCAGCACTTTAAGCGAGAAATGCTGCATTTTTTTCGTCATAAGCTCCTTCCTGAGTGACTATCCCGATGAAAATAAAGTGTAGTCGTCGTCACAAAAAGATGCGGCGTTACGGAATTTTCCGTAAAGTGCGGTAGTCTGATTAAGCAGAGAAAAATCCTTCAGGAGAGAAGCCATGAAGTGGCAACAACGTGTTCGTGTCGCAACTGGCCTGAGTTGCTGGCAGATAATGTTGCATTTACTGGTCGTGGCCGTACTGGTGATGGGCTGGATGAGCGGCACGCTGGTACGTGTTGGCCTGGGGCTATGCGTCCTTTACGGCGTCACCGTGCTGTCGATGTTGTTTTTACAGCGCCACCATGACGCGCGCTGGCGCGAGGTGGGTGACGTGCTCGAAGAACTCACCACCACCTGGTACTTTGGTGCGGCGATGATTGTTCTGTGGCTCCTGTCACGCGTGCTGCAAAACAACCTGCTGCTGGCCCTGGCGGGTCTGGCCATCCTCGCAGGGCCTGCGGTGGTCTCGTTGCTGACCAAAGAGAAAAAGCTACGCGATGTTGCGTCTAAACATCGCATAGGCCACTGAGCCTGTCGTGGCCGCGATGACCAGTAGCGGCCACAAACTTCCCCAGACAATATCCAGACTCGCATCCTTCAGATAGATCTGCTTGGTGATATCCGTAAAGTGGCGTATCGGGTTTATCCACGTCAGATCCTGGAGCCACACCGGCATATTCTCAACCGGCGAGACGTACCCGGAGAGCAGGATCGCGGGCATCATAAAGACGAATACCCCGATAAACGCCTGCTGCTGCGTCGAGCAGAGTGCGGAAATCAGCAGCCCAAACCCCACCAGCGACAGTCCGTAAATCACCATCGTGAAGTAAAACAGCGCCAGCGACCCGGCGAACGGGATCTGGTAGGCCCAAATTCCCACCCCCAGCACGATGGTGGCCTGGAAGGTCGCGACAATCAGCGCCGGCACCGCTTTGCCGACGAAAATTTGCCAGGTGGCGAGCGGGGAGACCAGCAGCTGATCCAGCGTGCCCTGTTCGCGCTCGCGGGCGACGGAGAGGGAGGTGACGATCATCACCCCGATGGTGGTGATCATGGCGATCAGCGACGGCACCACAAACCACTTGTAGTCCAGATTCGGGTTATACCAGTTGCGCACCACCAGTTCGCTGTTGTTGGGCTTCGGTTTGCCGTCCATCAGCTCCTGCTGGTAATCCTTAACCACCTGCTGGAGGTAGTTGGCCGCGATCTGGGCGCTGTTGGAGTTGCGCCCGTCGAGGATCAGCTGCATCGGCGCGGTCTGGAAGGTATCCAGATTGCGGGAGAAATCCGCCGGGAACCGCACCAGCAGCAGCGCTTTTTGCGTGTCGATGGTGGGCTGAATGTCCTGCGGGCTTTTCAGCAGCAGGATGTGGGTAAAGGCCTTCGCACGCGCAAAGCGCTGCGTTAGCTCGACGGAATGTTTGCCGTTGTCTTCGTTGTAAATGGCAATGGTGGCGTTGGTCACCTCAAGGGTGGCGGCAAACGGGAACAGTAAAACCTGGATCAGCACCGGCAACACCAGAATGGCGCGGGTTTGCGGCTCGCGCAGCAGGGATTGCAGCTCTTTGCGTATTAACGTCCATAAACGGTGAAACATGCGCGCTCCTTAATCTAACCGCCGTTTGGTTTTCATCCACGTCAACCCGATAAACATCACCGCCGACGCCATTAAAAACAGCGTGTTGATAATCAGCACTACCGGAATATTCCCCGCCAGGAACAGGCTTTGCAGCGTGCTCACGAAGTAGCGCGCCGGAATTACGTAGGTCACGGCGCGGATGACGGCAGGCATGCTGTCTATCTGGAAGATAAACCCTGAGAGCATTATCGACGGCAGGAAAGCGGCGTTCAGCGCCACCTGCGCGGCGTTAAACTGGTTGCGGGTGATGGTGGAGATGAGCAGCCCCATCCCCAGCGTGCTGAGTAAAAACAGGCTGGTGATAAAGAACAGCACGATCAGCGAGCCGCGATACGGCACGCCGAGGATAAAGACGGACACCAGCATGCAGAGCAGCATCGCCAGCATGCCGAGGAAGTAGTAGGGAATAAGCTTGCACAGCAGCAGCTCGACGCGCGTCACTTCGGTGGAAAGCAGCGCCTCCATGGTGCCGCGCTCCCACTCGCGGGCGATGACCAGCGAGGTCAGAATCGCGCCGATCACCGTCATAATAATCGTTACCGCGCCCGGAATAATAAAGTGCTGGCTGATGGCGGCGGGGTTAAACCAGTAGCGCGTCTGCACGTCGATAAGTGGCTTAAATTCTTCACCCCGGTCTTCGGCGCGCTGCATCTGCCAGAGCTGCCAGATCCCCTCCGCGTAGCCCTGCACGAAGTTCGCGGTGTTTGGCTCGCTGCCGTCAGTGATGACCTGGATCGGCGCATCGGTATTCGCCCGCGCCATGTTGGCGGCAAAATCCACCGGAATGACGATCAGACCGCGAATCTTCCCGGCCTGCATCTTCTGGATCAGCTCCTGACGATTGTCGCTGATGGTGGCGTCAATGTAGGGCGAACCGGTCATGGCGTGGGTAAAGTCCAGCGCCTCTTCGCTCTGTTGTTCGAGTAAAATCCCGACCCGCAGCTTGCTGGAGTCCAGGTTAATGCCGTAGCCAAAGATAAACAGCAGCAGCAGGGGGATCACCACCGCAATCAGCCAGCTGCTGGGATCGCGCACGATCTGCCGCGTCTCTTTAACGCACAGCGCGCGCACCCGGCGCCAGGAAAGGGCGTTACTGCGCATGGGCATTCTCCTTATCCCAGTCGTGGATGAGGGTGATAAACGCCTGCTCCATGGTCGGGTCCGGGACCTCATCGTCGGCGGCCTGGTTTTTCAGGTCGTCCGGCGTGCCGTGGGCAATCAGCTTGCCGCGATACACCAGCCCGATGCGGTCGCAGTACTCCGCCTCGTCCATGAAGTGGGTGGTCACCATCACGGTCACCCCTTTTTCCACCATGCTGTTGATATGCAGCCAGAACTCGCGGCGGGTAATGGGATCAACGCCGGAGGTCGGCTCGTCCAGAAACAGAATATCCGGCTCGTGCATCAGCGAGCAGGCCAGTGCCAGTCGCTGCTTAAAGCCGAGCGGCAGTTCGTCGGTGGCGTGGGAAGCAATCGTCGTTAACCCGAAGGCGTCGCTCATGCGGCGAATTTTCTCGTTCTGCGCCCGCCCGCGCAGGCCGTACACGCCGGAGAAAAAGCGCAGATTCTGCTCGACCGTCAGGTTGCCGTACAGCGAGAACTTCTGCGCCATATAGCCCAGGTGCTGGCGCGCCTTGCCGGAGCTGACCTTCAGATCCATATCCAGCACCAGCGCCTTGCCGGACGTCGGCACCAGCAGGCCGCACATCATCTTAAAGGTGGTCGATTTTCCCGCGCCGTTCGGTCCGAGGAGACCAAAAATCTCGCCGCGCTTCACGGCAAAATTCACGTTGTCAGTGGCGGCGAAATCCCCGAATTTTTTGGTGAGGGATTTGGCTTCGATCACCGTTTCGCCTGGCGTACCTTCCACCGTGTGCAGGATCGCCCCAAGCGGCGACTCGGAGGTCCCCGCGCCGCCCAGCAGGTCGATGAACGCATCTTCAAAACGCGGCGCCGTCTCTTCCATCTCAATCGTCGGCATTCCAGGCGCCCGGCGAATATCGTCGACGGTGGCCTCTTTTTTGAGGATGACCCGCACCGAGCGGCCCTGAATCATCCCGTCGCTGACCTGCGGCAGCCTGAGCACCCGCTGCAGCAGCCTGCGGTTGGACGCCTGCGGGCTGTGCAGCAGGAAGCTGCGCCCGGCCATGCTCTGCGTCAGCGTCGTCGGCTCGCCCTGATAGAGCAGCTCGCCTTCGTTCATCAGCAGCACGTCCCGGCACTGCTCCGCTTCGTCGAGGTAGGAGGTGCTCCAGAGGATTAGCATCCCGTCGCCCGCCAGCTCGTGCACCATCTGCCACAGCTCGCGGCGGGAAATCGGGTCTACGCCCACGCCGGGCTCGTCCAGCAGCAGCACCTTCGGCTCGCCCACCAGCGTGCAGGCCAGCCCCAGCTTCTGCTTCATCCCGCCGGAGAGCTTGCCCGCCAGCCGGTCGGTGAACGGGCCGAGCGAGGTAAATTCCAGCAGGCGGGCGAAGGTTTTCTCCCGGGTTTCTCCGGTGACGCTGCGCAGGTCGGCGTACAGGTTCAGGTTTTCCATCACCGTCAGGTCTTCATACAGGCCAAACTTCTGCGGCATATAGCCGAGCATGGCGTGGAGCGGGCCGTCGTCTTTTATCGGATCCAGGCCCAGCACGCGGGCCGATCCTTCATCCGGCTTCAGCAACCCCGCCAGCATCCGCATCAGCGTGGTTTTCCCCGCGCCGTCCGGACCGACCAGCCCGGTCACGTAGCCTTTCCGGATGGTGCAGTTCAGCGGCGCGACCGCAGGCTTATCCATCCCCTTAAAGCGTTTAACCAGACTGTTGAGCTGAATAACCGCGTCATTCATGTCGTTCCCCGCTGTTCACTTTTACGGTGACGGGCATGCCCTGGCGCAGGGCGTCGTCCGCATCGGTCACGATGATGCGCAGGCGATACACCAGGTCGGTACGCAGGTCCGGCGTTTCTACCGTTTTCGGCGTGAATTCGGCGGTAGGGGAGACAAAGCCCACCTTGCCGTGATACGGCTTGTCCGGGCGACCGTCGGTATAGAGCAGCAGCTCGCGGCCCGGCTGCATCTGGCCGAGATTGGGCTCATCAATGTAGGCGCGCACCCACACCGGACGGGTGAGCGACAGGGTTAAAACGGTGCTTCCGGCGCTGAGCATGCTGCCTGGCTCGACGGCGCGGGTCATCAGCGTGCCGTCAGACGGTGCGATGAGCGTGGTGTCGTGCAGATCCAGCTCTGCCTGCGCCAGCTGGGCCTGCGCCTGTTCAAGGCTGGCTTTCGCCTGGGCGATATCCTGCGGGCGGTTACCGGTGTGGTACTGGCTTAATTTATCCTGCGCGGACTTCAGGGTTGCCTGCGCCTGGTCGCGGGAGGAGCGCGCATTTTCCAGGTCATTCGCGGAAATGGTGCGGCTTTTCCAGAGCCCCTGCTGGCGGGCATAGAAGTTCTGCGCGTAGTCATAGGCCGCCTGTGCCTGTTTGACGGCGGCAGCGGCCTGGGCGATCTCTTCGTCGCGATAGCCGGCCAGCATCAGGTCATACTGTGCCTGCGCAACGGAGACGCCCGCTTTGGCCTGCAGCAGCGCGTTCTCATAGGGCGCTTTGTCCAGCATCCCCAGAGTCTGCCCGGTTTTAATGGCATCGCCTTCGTCCACGTTCAGCGAGGCGAGACGTCCGCCGACGCGGAAGCTCATGTTCACCGTGCGAATATCCACGTTACCGTACAGCGTCAGGCCTTTATCCTGATGGCTCTGATACCACAGCCATCCACCGACGCCCGCGGCAAGCAAAACAATGACCACCAGAATGATGGCGACAGGTTTTTTCATGACTTCAGGCTCCTTTGCGTTAAGCCTTGCAGGATCAGATCGAGATGACAGGCGATCACCTCACCGATCTGCGCGGCTTTATCCTCATCAAATTGTGTCCAGCCGGTGCGTAACAGGATGGTTTCCCGGCCCAGACGGAAGGCAAGGATTTCACCCAGCAGGGCGTGGGTATGCAAAATTGTCTCGGTATCGTTGGCATCCCGCCCGGTATAGGCGGCGATCAGCCGGGTCAGGTGGGTATGCATCGGGGCAATGACCCGATCGTGTACCCGCTGATAGGCGGCAGTGGGGGAGAGCTGCTCGCGGGAGATAAACTTGCTCAGGTTGAGCGTATCGTCGTGCGTCAGCACGCGGATCATGTTGTGGCAGGCATTGAGGATCAGCTGGCGGATGGCCTCGCGATCGGGCGACGGCTGGCCGAGCAGCGCGGTGGCCTCCTCAACGTGCGGGTGAAACTGCGTGCCGATAAAATCGGCGATCCACTCGGCGCAGGCGAGATATAAATCCTCTTTTGAGCCAAAATAGTAGGTAATCGCCGCAATGTTTTGCCCGGCCAGCGCGGCGATATCGCGCGTGGTCGCGTGCAGCCCGTACTCACCAAACTGCGCCAGCGCGGCGGCAATAAGCTGGTTTTTGGCCTGTTCACCTTTGGTTGTTGTGGGTGTTGTATTCATGACGGCATTAAAAATTAATCAATCGATTGATTAAGATTATGCCTGATTCGCATCCCCGTCGAGGGAACGCGGAGGGATATTTTATGCGCCACGTCACAAAAGCTGCTACACTCCGCCCCTTCGCGACATTGTGGTTTTTGTCCTCTCAATTGTTATATCTCCCTGAAAACTACACCTGTGATGGTCGGGGCGGTTCGGAGTTTTTATGTCTTTTGATTCCCTTGGCCTGAACCCGGAAATTCTGCGCGCGATCGCAGAGCAGGGCTACGTTGAGCCAACCCCAATCCAGCAGCAGGCTATTCCTGCCGTTCTTCAGGGCCGTGACCTGATGGCCAGCGCCCAGACCGGCACCGGTAAAACCGCGGGCTTTACGCTGCCGCTGTTAGAACTGCTGGTAAAAAATCAGCCGCACGCCAAAGGCCGTCGTCCGGTTCGTGCCCTGATCCTCACCCCAACCCGCGAGCTGGCCGCGCAGATTGGTGAGAACGTGCGTGACTACAGCCGCTATCTCAACATTCGCTCGCTGGTGGTGTTCGGCGGGGTCAGCATCAACCCGCAGATGATGAAGCTGCGCGGCGGCGTGGACGTGCTGGTGGCAACGCCGGGCCGTCTGCTGGATCTGGAACACCAGAACGCGGTGAAGCTGGATAACATCGAAATTCTGGTACTGGACGAAGCCGACCGCATGCTCGACATGGGCTTTATTCACGACATTCGTCGCGTGCTGGCCAAGCTGCCGCCGCGTCGTCAGAATCTGCTCTTCTCCGCGACCTTCTCCGACGAGATCAAGGCGCTGGCGGAAAAGCTGCTGCATAACCCGCTGGAAGTAGAGGTGGCGCGCCGCAACACCGCCTCTGAGCAGGTGACGCAGCACGTTCACTTTGTGGATAAAAAGCGCAAGCGCGAACTGCTCTCCCAGATGATCGGCCAGGGTAACTGGCAGCAGGTGCTGGTCTTTACCCGCACCAAGCACGGCGCGAACCACCTGGCGGAACAGCTGAACAAAGACGGCATCCGCAGCGCGGCGATCCACGGCAACAAGAGCCAGGGGGCGCGTACCCGTGCGCTGGCGGACTTCAAGTCTGGCGACATCCGCGTGCTGGTGGCGACCGACATCGCCGCCCGTGGCCTCGACATTGAAGAGCTGCCGCACGTGGTGAACTACGAGCTGCCAAACGTGCCGGAAGACTACGTGCACCGTATCGGCCGTACCGGTCGTGCGGCGGCCACCGGTGAAGCGCTCTCTCTGGTGTGCGTGGATGAACATAAGCTCCTGCGCGACATCGAACGCCTGCTGAAGAAAGAGATCCCGCGCATCGAAACCCCAGGTTATGAAGTGGATCCGTCGATCAAAGCCGAGCCGATTCAGAACGGTCGTCAGGGCGGTCGCGGTCAGGGCGGCGGTGGTCGCGGCCAGCAGCCGCGTCGTGCCGAAGGCGGCGCGCCGAAGTCAGCGGGCAAACCGCCGCGTCGTGGCAACGACAGCAAACCGGCCGGTGACAATCCGTGGCGCAGCGGCGAAGGCAAGCCGGCAGGGGAAGGGCAGCGCCGACGCCGCCCGCGCAAGCCTGCTAACCCGCAGTAATCTGGAAGCCCGGTCGTAAAGCCGGGCTTTTCTTTTTGCGGCAGCGAAGAGAAAGTGCCACAATAGTGGCTGTTTATACAGTATTTCAGGTTTTCCAATGGCTTTAACCGCGGCGCTGAAAGCGCAAATAGGCGCCTGGTATAAGGCGCTACAGCAGCAGATCCCCGATTTTATCCCCCGAGCGCCGCAGCGGCAGATGATTGCCGACGTGGCAAAAACGCTCGCCGGGGACGACGGGCGACATCTGGCGATTGAAGCCCCGACCGGCGTCGGGAAAACCCTGTCGTATCTCATTCCCGGCATCGCCATCGCGCGGGAGGAGGACAAAACGCTGGTGGTCAGCACCGCCAACGTGGCCTTGCAGGACCAGATCTTCAGCAAAGATTTGCCGCTGCTGCGCAAAATCATCCCCGACCTGCGGTTTACGGCCGCCTTTGGCCGCGGGCGCTACGTCTGCCCGCGTAACCTGGCAGGGCTTGCCAGCAGCGAGGCGTCGCAACAGGATCTGCTGGCGTTCCTCGACGACGATCTCACGCCCAACAACAAAGCCGAGCAGGAGCTCTGCGCAACGCTGAAAGGCGATCTTGATGGTTATAAATGGGACGGCCTGCGCGATCACACCGATAAAGCCATCAGCGACGATCTGTGGCGCAGGCTCAGCACCGACAAGGCCAGCTGTCTGAACCGCAACTGTCACTACTACCGCGAATGCCCGTTCTTCGTCGCGCGGCGCGAAATTCAGGAAGCCGAAGTGGTGGTGGCTAACCACGCGCTGGTGATGGCGGCGCTGGAGAGCGAAGCGGTGCTGCCGGAGCCGAAAAACCTGCTGCTGGTGCTCGACGAAGGCCACCATCTGCCCGACGTGGCGCGCGACGCGCTGGAGATGAGCGCAGAAATTACCGCGCCCTGGTTCCGCCTGCAGCTGGATCTCTTCTGCAAGCTTGTCGCCACCTGCATGGAGCAGTTCCGCCCGAAAACCACGCCGCCGCTGGCGGTGCCGGAGCGTCTGAGCGATCACTGCGAAGAGGTTTACAGCCTTATCTCGTCTCTGAACAACATCCTGAATCTTTATCTTCCCGCAGCCCAGGAGGCGGAACACCGCTTTGTGATGGGCGAACTGCCGGAGGAGGTGATGGAGATTTGCCAGCAGCTGGCGAAGCATCTGGAAAAGCTGCGCGGGCTGGCGGAGATGTTCTTAAACGATCTCAGCGAGAAAACCGGCACCCATGACGTTGTTCGCCTGCACCGCATTCTGCTGCAAATGAACCGTGCGCTCGGCATGTTCGAAGCCCAGAGCAAGCTCTGGCGGCTGGCCTCGATGGCGCAGGCGTCGGGCGCGCCGGTCACCAAATGGGCCACGCGTGAAGTGCGCGACGGCCAGGTCCACCTGTTTTTCCACTGCGTGGGCATCCGCGTGGCCGATCAGCTGGAAAAGCTCATCTGGCGCAGCGTGCCGCACGTGGTCGTGACCTCCGCCACGCTGCGCTCCCTGAACAGCTTCTCGCGGCTGCAGGAGATGAGCGGCCTGAAAGAGAAAGCGGGCGATCGTTTTGTCGCGCTGGATTCGCCGTTTAACCACTGCGAGCAGGGTAAGCTGGTGATCCCGCGCATGAAGTATGAGCCGCTTATCGACAACGAAGAGCAGCACATTGCGGAGATGGCGGCCTACTTCCGCGAACAGGTTGAGAGCAGAAAGTACCCTGGTATGCTGGTGCTGTTTGCCAGCGGACGGGCGATGCAGCGTTTTCTGGAACATGTGACCGACCTGCGCCTGCTTCTGCTGGTCCAGGGCGACCAGCCCCGTTACCGGCTGGTGGAAACCCATCGCAAGCGCATCGATAACGGCGAGCGCAGCGTGCTGGTAGGATTGCAGTCCTTCGCGGAAGGTCTGGATTTGAAGGGCGATTACCTGACGCAGGTGCATATTCATAAAATTGCCTTCCCGCCCATCGACAGCCCGGTCGTTATCACCGAGGGCGAGTGGCTGAAGAGCCTCAACCGTTATCCGTTTGAGGTGCAGAGTTTACCTGCGGCGTCGTTTAATCTTATTCAGCAGGTCGGGCGTCTGATCCGTAGCCACGGCTGCTGGGGGGAGGTGGTGATTTATGACAAGCGTCTGCTCACTAAAAATTACGGCCAACGGTTGTTAAACGCGCTGCCGATCTTTCCGATTGAACAGCCAGAGGTCCCCGAGGTAAAAAAACGCCCGGCAACACTGACCGCCGGGCGCAGGAAAAGCATCCGTGCTAAGGGGCGCGGTCCTACTGGTAAGTGAAGGTCACCTGCACCACGCTGCTGAACGTCCCTGCGCTCACCGGCATGGAGGTGGCGTAGTAGCGTGCGGCGAGTGGGAAGGTGGCCGTATGATCGTTTTGATTAATCACCGCGTTAAAGCTCGCCTGCGGAGCGATGAGAATATTGTCCTGCCGGTCTGCCAGCTCCAGCGCCAGCCCCTTTGCGCTGCCGATATTGGCGAATTTAGTGGGGTGCGTGCTGTCCGCCTGGCCGTAGAAGTAGGCGGTGGCAAGCGCGAGGCTTGGCGGGCAGTGGGATACTGACAGGGAAAAGTCTTTCCACTGGCCGGTATCGCCCACGTCTTTAAAATCACCGGATGCCGCCTGACCTAAATCCACCGTCAGGTTCCGGCTGGCGCTGTCGATGATGCAGGTATTAGCGTAAATGTTGCCCGTCATCTGGATCTGAATATCCTCGGCGTGTGCCTGGGCGATCAGTCCCAGCGCCAGAAACGCAATTATCTTCTTCATGTCAGTTACTTATAAGCAAGCGTGATGGTGGCAACGGTGTTGGCCGGACCGGGAGTGACCACGTCGCTGACCTGCTCGTAGCGCACCTCAAACGGTATGGTCAGCGTTTCGTTGGCAATGGCTTCGCTTCGGGTGTTAACGTAGGTATCAAAGGTGGCAATATTGTCGTCGAACAGCATTCGGACACCGACGCCCGTCGCGACGCCGGTCTGCTGCGTGAGTTTCAGCACCCCTTCGAAGGCCGTTTCATAGCCGTTTGAGCTGGTAATTTTCACTTCAGGCTGTACGGTGCTGTTGCAGTTCACCGTGACGTCAAAGTTTCGTGCCGGGGAAGAGAGCATCCCCACGCTGATAAAGTCGCTGACCGGGAAATCCCCCAGATTGACCGTCAGGTTTTTCGGCAGGACGGAGCAGGTGACCTCTTTCAGAATAACGTTGCCTGCATAGGAGATGGTGTTGGGATCGCCCAGCCCTTCGTGGTGATAAACCCCGATCCCAAAACGGGTCTGACTTTGATTCAGCGTGCCTGACGCTACGGTATCGCTGGTTTTGACCAACTCCAGCGTAACGTCGAAATTAAAGGTCTGTTTGCCATCGCTGGAAACATAACCCAACGGCGTTCCTGTGGAAATGCAGTTAACGCCTCCGGCTCCGCTGATGCGCTGCCCCTGATCGTTCATCAGGGCCACACCGATCCCAGGAACGCCCGAATCGTAGACACCTTTCAGGCCTGGAATCTCAGCCCCTGTGCCGTAGTAACAAGAGACAATTTCCAGTCCCTTATCTTCCGCATTGTCACAATTACCGGCGATATGGGCGGTTTGCTCTGTACCTGGGATCGTTTCGCCAACGGCCAGCGTCGTGGGAACGGAGATAGAGGCCACGTTGATCATTTTCGGCAGATCTGGCGTAGTACAGGTCGCCTTCGCATGCGGCATAAATAACGCGGCGGTTCCCAGAACCAGTAAGAAAAAGCACTGTTTAATCATTTGCATAATCGTTAGCCTGAACGGTGGATCAGTGACACTGCGCGGCAGCGTTAATGATGCTGGTTTTCTCTTTCTCATCCGTTAGCGCATAGTCAGCGACGCAGTGCTCGTTCGCCCCCTGTCCCCAGGAAACGTTGAGATGCCCTTGCTGCGGCAGACCAGAGAGGTAGGTCTGGCCGTCATTCCCGACAATAAATTCGCTGTCCTTATCCTCGGTGGTGACCGTTGCGCCGAAGGGCAGCGGTTTACCCTTTTGCGTAAGCGTCATCAGGACGCGGTTACCCACGCGGGTGTTAAAGCTGGCGCGCACCACGGCCCCGCGGGTTGGCGTCACGATCTGCGCCGCGTGGGTGACGTCGGCGTTGTCCGGTAGCGTTTCGGTATCCAGCGCGATGGTGTTGTGGCGATACGCGGTAACAAACGGCACGACGGTGTAGCCGCGGAAGTCGGTCTCGACGCCCGTCTGGTTTGTGATATGGGTTCCGTGCGTGCCCGGCGCTTTCACCAGCGCGATGGTGTCACCGAGCGGCTGGCTCAGGGTTATTCCGTTCGCATGGGCAACCACGCCGCCCTGCAAACCGACGTTCACGGTCTGCTGATATTTATCCTGACTGACGCCTGCGCTCACTTCACCATAGGTCGCTTTATAATCGGCGTTGATGCTGGTGGAGTTACCGCTGCCGGTGCTGCTCAGCCCTTCCTGGATGTTCCAGTTCAGGTTGTCCTCTTTCAGCGCCGTGCCGTTCAGGCCGATGTTCTGCGTCGTGCCGTCTTTGGTGTTGTTCAGGTTGTAGGTGGCCCAGGTGTTATGCATCCAGCGGTCCAGCGGCACCGAGACGCTCAGCGAGAACTGGTTGTCGTTTGTCACCTCGTTACCGTCTTCATCGCTGTCCTGGGTGTTTTTGTTCATGCTGTAGCTGAGGCTGTAGCTCACCCCGTGCCAGCTATTGTTGTAGCTGACGCTCATCGAGGTCATGTTCTGGCTCTGACTCCAGTACGTCTCTTTCACCATGCTCAGGGTGACGGATCCCCAGCCTTCCGGCAGCGTCTGGTCGATGGTGGCTTCGGTTCGGGCGCGGCGCTGCTGCGGTGCAGACCAGTCGTCGGAGCGGGTATATGACTCCATGGTGTCTTCAAGGGTGTAAAACCCTTTGCTGTTGTAGCGATAGCCGGCCAGCGAGAAGTTGGTGCCTGACCGGGCGATGTCTTTGCTATAGCGCACGCGCCACGACTGGCCTTTGCTGGCCTGCTGTTTTTTCAACAGGGCCTTTGCGCGGGTCACGTCAATGGAAAAGGCGCCTAAATCGCCCATGTTTTTCCCGACGCCAGCCGCCTGAGACTGGTAATGGCTGCTCTGCTGCACGCCACCGTAGGCGGTGAAACCGTAGGGTAAACCGTAGATGGCGCTGCCCTGGGCAAACGGGGTCTTCTCGACGTCGTTGTCATAAGAACGGTAGCGTCCGGCAGTCACGCTGTAGCGCAGATTTTTTTCACGCTGCAATACCGGCACGGAGGCAAACGGCACGACGAAATGGCTTTCGCTGCCGTCGGTCTCTTTCACGGTGACCTGGAGATCGCCGCTGCTGCCGGTGGGGTAGAGATCGTTAATTTCGAACGCGCCGGGGGCGACCGTGTTCTGATAAATGATGTAACCGTTCTGGCGTACCACCACCTGCGCGTTACTGTGGGCGGTGCCGCGAATAATGGGGGCGTAGCCTTTTTCACTGTCCGGCAGCATGTCGTTATCGGATTTCAGCTCCACGCCGGTGTAGGGTACGCTGTCAAAAACGTCGGAAGGCGAGGAACTCTGGCCGACGGTGAGGTCGCTTTTCATCGCCACAATATCGCGTTGCGCGTAGGTATATACGGAGGTGAATTTTTGGTCCTCCTCATTACCCGTGGTGCTGCGATTCCAGGTGGAATAGTTGCGAATGCGCCATGCGCCAATGTTCAAACCCGGACGCAGGTTAACGTACTGGCTGCTGTTATCCTGTTCACCCGGCTGGCGCGCATGGCTTTGGCTGGCATTTGCACTGTAGTTAAGCAGGCCCGCGTTAATTCCTTCGTCAAACTCTTTTGGGTCAATGTAGCCGCGAGGCACCTGACCGAGCGCCGACTGGGGAATGCTCAGCAGCAGTTGCTGGTTGCGAACGCGGAAGGTCGCGGATGCCGCAGGGATGGCGTGTAAATCGGCGCACTGGCCTTTGGCTTTCAGCTGCGGATATTTTTGGGTTTTGATCCCGAGGCTTTTTAAATCGTCCACGGTAAAGCAAGGTTGCAGCGTGCTGTTGTCCTGATCGTCTTTCTGCAGCGTAAAGGTGACATCGCGGGTATCAATTTTATTATTATTGATAAACACCGTAACCTGATATTTACCCGGCGCCTGGCCTGGGCCTTTTTCATAGACGGATAAATCGGTTTTTCCCTGCTGGGGATTATCAATATCCAGCAGGGCAGGGTTAAAATAATCATCAGCCATAACCTGATGCGTAAAGATCGCCATCGCCAGGCCAAAAAGAATGACCAGCAATGACGAAAATCGGCAGGTGAACGGCTTTTTATGGCTGTACATGATTATTTTATTACCGGGGAAAAGTATTAATGAACGGATTTCGACCAGGTATGGCTGATGCTGCCGTAATCAGTAATAATGGAATACGTCACGTTCGAGCCTCTGACATTACCCGGTATGGCAAAATGCGTTTCTGTTTTTGGAACGGCCCAGGTCGCTTTCGTCACTTTCTGACCATTCAGGGTGACCGCCTGGAAATTCATATAAAACGGCGTGGGGTTATTCACCACCAGCTCGTTACCTTCGCGACGCCATTCAAGCTTATCGGCCACGTCTTCTGGTCTGCCTTTTACCGCAGACGGGCGATACAGCAATTTAATACGGGTATTAATCGCAATTTGCAGCGTATTCACGCCTTCCACCTGCTTTGAGGAAGGGATCGCTTTAATATTCAACCAGTACAGGGATTCCCTGTCTTCAGGCAAATTTCCGCCCGTACGTACCACGCGCAGAACGTTATCTTCTTTGGCATCCAGACGGAAAAGCGGCGGGGTGATGAGGAACGGGGCTTTGGCCAGGTTTTTGCCGCCGGAATCAACCCAGGACTGCACCAGATAATCCGTCGCATCTGGATTTGAAAGACCAAGAGATGATTCCTTTTTATCTCCCTGGTAGACCAGACGGGTGCCATTAATAATGACGCCCGCATGTGCAGTGGCGGCTACCAGTAAAAGCGTGCTCAGTAAATAACCGTGGCGCATACAGATTTCTCAATAAATAGATGAGATATTAATGCCCGCAAAAGCATTAATATCTCAGGATTGATAAGATCAGTTATAAATAACGGTGAAGGTCGATACAGAGTTAGCAGGGCCTGCGGTGATCGCAGCGCCGGTTTGGATATAACGGGCACCAAATTCCAGATCGTTAACCGCCGTACCGGAGGTTAATTGATACTGCTGCGATGGCGTATACAGGCTGACAGGCTGCTCTGAGGCATCAACCAGCTGAATCGCCACACCGGTCGCCGCATCGCTATCTGGCGTTAAGGCCAGCGTAGCGTTGTTATTCGCATCTGGCGTACCGCCGAAATTAATGGCTGCGGAGGTGACCGTGTCAGGACAATTCGTTAACTGAATATCAAACTTCGTTAATGTGCTGGTAGAGCCAGCGCCGGTAAATACCGTTTTAGACACTTTTCCCAGCTGAACATTTAATGGATTACTTAATCCATTCACGACCTGACAAGCAGAATCGATAATTTCACCGGTGAAATTGATCTGACCTTCACCGTTTGTTGCCGCAAACGTGGATGCAGAACATCCCACCGCTGCGGCGATGATTAAACCTAAAGCAACCTTGTTCATAACAAATCCTGATATGTTTCTGGTGAGAGCGTTGCCTGGACGTTTTCACCGTTGACCCTTAATGACTTTCCGCTGGTTATTTAAACAAATAATGGTGCATTAAGAATCTTCTGCTGGAATCACAAATAATTGAAATAATGCTTGAGTTTCATTTTTATCCTTAAAAACAGAACGTTGATGATGTAGAAAAAAACTAACGTCCGAACGTTTAACAGGGCTATATTGTTACCAGAAGGATATTTTCAGGAGAGATGTCGTGGATTATCGCAAGATTATCAAAGAGGTAGGCAGGGGCAAAAACCACGCCCGCGATCTGGACCATGAAACTGCTCGCGCCCTGTATACCCGAATGCTCGATGGCGAGGTACCTGACCTGGAGATGGGCGGCATCCTGATTGCGCTGCGTATCAAAGGCGAAGGCGAAGCGGAGATGCGCGGTTTTTACGAGGCGATGCAGGCGCAAACGCTGCGCCTGACGCCGCCGGTGGCAAAACCGATGCCGATTGTCATCCCGAGCTATAACGGCGCGCGCAAGCAGGCAAACCTCACTCCGCTGCTGGCGATCTTACTGCATAAGCTGGGGTTCCCGGTGGTGGTTCACGGGGTCAGCGAAGATCCCACCCGCGTGTTGACGGAGACCATTTTCGGCATGCTGGGGATTGAGCCAACGCGTCATGCAGGACAGGCGCAGGCGAAGCTGGATGGCCATCAGCCGGTTTACATCCCCGTCGGAGCCCTGTGCCCGCCGCTGGAAAAGCAGCTGGATATGCGCTGGCGCATGGGCGTGCGCAACAGCGCCCACACCCTGGCGAAGCTGGCGACGCCGTTTGCAGAAGATGCCGCATTGCGCCTTTCCAGCGTATCGCACCCGGAATACGTGGGGCGTGTCGGGAAATTTTTTGAGGAGATTGGCGGCAGGGCGCTGCTGATGCACGGTACAGAAGGTGAGGTGTATGCCAATCCACTCCGCTGCCCTCAGCTGATGCTGATCGATTCTGCCGGTACGCGCGCTGTTCTGGCGCGCGGGGAAGAGAATACGAACGTCATTCTCCCTGAAGCGAAAGACCCGCACACCACCGCGCACTGGATTGAACAGTGCCTCGCCGGAAACGTGCCTGTGCCGCAGTCCATTAAGCTGCAGATGGCCTGCTGCCTGCTGGCAACCGGGGAAGTTGATACGATCGAGGCCGGTCTCAAACGCGTGGACGCGGCGTTTTAGGCAAAAAAAAGCCCGTCCAGTGGCGGACGGGCAAGCAAGGGTAACAAACAACAGGGTCAATGAGGGTTGGAGCAGCTCACCAGAGGGTTTGGCGAGGGGACAGCATTCATTCAGGCGATTATTTGTAGATAACCGCGGTACCGCTCAGCTTGTTATTGCCGTTAGCGGAGGTAATGGTGTATCCGCTTGCACCGGCAGCAGCCGCTTTCTCAGCCAGTTTGGCTTCCAGACCGTCCAGGGTGGTCGCGCCATCAGCACTCACCACACCGACTTTGTTCATGTTCTGTGCCTGAGCAGAAGAGACTGGCTCTACGGCGAAAGCGCCGAAAGACAGAGCGGACAGGGCAACAGCAGCTACAGCATATTTGATGGTTTTCATAAGTAATCTCTCGCAGGTGTTTCTGTTAAGGGGACGATGTTCCGTCGATGTGATGAGTATCACGTTTTTTCTTGAGAGATAAAATCGAAGAGAATTGACGTGGTCAATCAAAAAAATTGAATGACAAATAACTTATTGATTACTAATAAATTCAAAGTGGCGCTTTACACTTCTTGTGGATGCGCTTTACAGAACAAAAATGAAGGGCACATTTTGCTACGCGGTTCGCTAAAAATCGTGAGCGTAAAGGTAAGCGCCCCGGCGGTTAACTTAGGTAAAGGAAAGTCAACGTAACTGGCTGTCTTTCGAACCTCTGCGATTATAACCTGAATGTGAAGCATTTTTTGAATCTTTATTCTGCTGGCAGGTGATGCATAACCTTACCCCTGGAATGGCTTTTCGCCGCGCCTCCGGGATCGGTTCTCCACACTCTTCGCACTCCTCCAGGCTTTCGCCGCGCGGGATTTCACCGCGAGCGCGCGCAACCGCATCTTCAATCGTACTGTTGATCTGTTCGTTTACGGCGTCATCATTCGCCCAACCGGAAGCCATAGCATCCTCCTGAAATGGTGTTATGCCCTGCTTTTAATGTGGGGTTAAAAAATGAACAATCAAGGCGAGGAAGAGAGCAAACTGCATCTGGCAGGCAGATGCAGTCATGGGGTGGGGCAGATTATTTATAGATGGTCGCTGTGCCGTACATATGGTTATCTCCGCCAGCGGAATTCACCACGAAGCCTTTTGCACCTTCCTGGCGGGCTTTTTCCGCCAGTTTATTCTGCAGATCGTCCAGGTTACTTGCGCGGCTTACGGAGACGGTGCCTGCAGGCTGAAGCTGGCTGGTGTCGGTACTCTGGGTCAGCGACTGAACGGCCATCGCAGAAAATGACGCGGTCGTCAGGGCGGCGGCGATAACAACAAGGGTCAGGTACTTTTTCATAATCACATCCTCATGAGGAAACAACAGGTGATTCCCCTTAAGTTTAGAAGCCTGACGAGTGTGACTTAGCGCAAATATTTGATGATGATCTGCTTATTTTTTGAACGATAAAAATTGACATTGCGCTGACAGATCATAGACATAAAGGTGTTTGATTTATGGCGGCTTTTTCAGCGCCGCAGAGAAAGATTTACCGTTGGGCCAGCAAAGGGTATCTTACGCCGCTGTTTAAAGGAGAACGCCATGACTTCCCAAAAGCCGGGATTGCACCCACGAAACCGCCACCGCAGCCGCTACGACATGAATGCGTTATGCCTGAGCTGCCCGCCGTTAAAGGACTATATTGTCCAGACCCCCGCGGGTGAACCTTCGGTCAACTTTGCTGACCCCCAGGCGGTTAAAATGTTGAACAAAGCGCTGCTCGCACATTACTACGGTGTGGCGAACTGGGATATTCCGGAAGGCTTTCTCTGCCCACCCGTTCCGGGCCGCGCGGATTACCTTCATCACCTTGCCGATCTTCTGGCTGAAGACCGTGATGGCATTATTCCTCAGCAGGCGACCGTGCTGGATATCGGCACCGGGGCGAACCTGATTTACCCGCTGATCGGCGCGCATGAGTATCACTGGCGCTTTACCGGAAGCGAAATCGGTGCCGAGGCCTTCGCCAGCGCCCAGGCGATTATCAACGCGAACCCGGGATTAAGCCGCGCCATTCGCCTGCGTCGTCAGAAAGAGGCCGCCTCAATCTTCAACGGCATTATCCATAAAAATGAAACCTATGACGCCACGATGTGCAACCCGCCGTTCCACGATTCGGCGGCAGCGGCCCGCGCGGGCAGCGAGCGCAAGCGCCGCAACCTGGGTCAGGCTGAAGACGCCGCGCTGAACTTCGGCGGTCAGCAGCAGGAGCTGTGGTGTGAAGGCGGCGAAGTGGCCTTTATCCTGCGCATGATTGCGGAAAGCAAACAGTTTGGCCGTCAGGTGAAGTGGTTTACGACGCTGGTTTCCCGCGGAGATAACCTGCCGCCACTTTACCGCGCGCTCACCGAAGCGGGCGCGGCGAAAGTAGTGAAAAAAGAGATGGCGCAGGGCCAGAAGCAAAGCCGCTTTATCGCCTGGTCATTTATGGACGATAACAAACGCCGCAAATAGCGCTGCGTCGCAGGCCGGGTCAGGCGAAGCCCCCATCCGGCAACCCGGCTACAGCGTCGGCTCCTGCGGAGGGAGCGGCGCTGCGGGCGGCGGCAGGACCTGATACGTCTGTACCGGCATCCGCACGTTCGCCAGATCGAAGTGCTTTTTCACCATGCTGTCGAGCGCAAAGCGCACCGTCCACTGCTTCAGCGGCTGGGTGGTGAACGACACGCGCAGGGTAAAGGCCGTGTTCGTCAGCCCGACAATGCCGGCAAATGACGGCTCGCCAATCACCAGCCCGCGAATATCCTCCATCTGCATCAGCTCTTCTACCGCATCGCGCAGCGCCTGCTTCGCTTTATCGGCATCCTCATGACGGTCCACATCGTAGTTCGCCACCACGGAACCAATGCCGCGCACAAAGTTGGCAAAGGTGGTGATCGAAGACCAGGGGATGATGTGGTACGCCCCGGTATCCTGACGCACGCCCACCGAGCGAATCGACATCCGCTCCACCGTGCCGGTCAGCGGCCCGATGGTCACCAGATCGCCCGTGTTCATCCCGTTCTCAAACTGGATAAAGATGCCGGTAATAATATCCTTCACCAGCGTTTGCGACCCGAAGGAGATCGCCAGCCCCAGGGCACCTGCACCGGCCAGCAGCGGGGCGATATTCACCCCGATTTCCGACAGCACAATCATGATGGTGATGGTACTGATGATGACCGCCAGCGCGTTGCGGAACAGCGTCAGCAAGGTGCGGGCCCGCGCGCTGGGCAGGGGCCTGCCGTGAATATCTGATACCAGACGGTTCTCGATGAGGCTCGCCAGCAGCGTCCAGCCGACGGCAGAGAAGAACAAAATCAGCGCGATGCGAATCAGAATGTCGACCGTTTTTTCACCTGCGCCGTTGTGCAGCCAGTTCCAGAAATCAAACAGGCTCCACGCGTTAAGGAGCAGCATGATCGCCACGCAGACGGTGAGAATGCGCGCCACCTTGAGGGATACCGACATCCAGCCGTTCACCCGTTTTTGCAGTTCCGGGTAATTACGCTGTACCTGCGGCGACAGGGTGATGGTTTTCGAGATCCAGCGCGACAGCAGCCCCGAGACAAATGCCGCGATGCCGATAATGGCCAGGCTTTTGAATGTTGCCCCCATCATAAATTTCAGGCTGTTTCCCGGGTCGAACAGCGAGAAGAAGCACAATACGATGAAGTAGGCGCTTGCCAGCCAGTGCCACACCAGGGCGAATGCGCGAATAAACAGGCTGAAGAACGAGAGGGAACGATCGGCCAGATGCAGCAGGCTCTCAGTGATGGTCTTTTTATTGTGGAAGATAAGGTACAGCGACCAGACGGTAATGCAGAGCATGATAATGACGTTTGCCAGCGCGCCAAACTGCACGTTCACCTGGTTGGAGATGATCGGCACGGCAACCAGCAGACCGTAGCCAATCAGCCCGCTGAGCACGCTCAGGCGCAGCGCCCAGTATGTCGCGCTCTCGTCCCGAATGGAGAAGGGACGCAGCGCCGGCACGTGGGGGCAAAAGAGTAACCGCAGCAGCGCCTTGAAGAACTCAATCAGGGCAAAGGCATTCAGGAAAAGCGACTGCTGGAAGGCGATGGTTTTGTTACCCGCGTTCAGCCTGTCAGCCAGCATCTGGCCTAAAAACAGCGTCAGCGCCAGCAGCAGTAAATCGATGATAAACGCTGAGGCGATCATCAGCGGGAGGTGCAGCCAGCTGCTTTTCTGCTGATTCTTTCTGCGTCCCCATTGCCCCATTTTGCGGTACAGCGGCCACGCGCACAGGCGCACCAGCCAGTAAAAAAGGAAGACTGCACCGGCCAGCATCAGGAACTGCATGGCGGCGGCGGTAAACGTTTGTGGGTTAAACGGCTTATGCGGTGAGCCAATCAGGTTGCGGTAGAGCTGGGCAAAGCGCGAGGAGAGCGCTTCCCCATAGTGGCGGCTCACGTCGGTGACATTTTCCAGCACCGTTTTTTGCTCCTCCTCCTGCGGAGGGGTGAGGGTCGGAACGGTTTCCTGGGGCGGCGTGGCGGCGGCTTTGCGCAACTGCTCGATTAATTCCTTTCGGGAGGTGTCGTTCTCAAGAACGTCGGCAAGCGCGCCGTAAGCCGCTTTCTTCTGTTCAACATCCGGTTCCGGCGGGGGCGTACTTTGCTGGCTGGCGGTTGTTCCGGTGGTCACACCGGGGATCGCGACGGCGAACGATGGCGCACTAAACAGGCTAATCAACAGCAACAGGATCCACGGCACGGCGTCCTCCGGTGAAAATGTCGAACAAAATGATAAGTATAGAAGTCGGGACGCGGAGGGGGATTTTTGGGAACAATCTGGCGTAAAAAAGCCGGGCAGGCCCGGCTTAGCGTAACGCGAGGGATCAGGAGACGTGCTGCAGGAACTCCTGCAAACGCGGGCTCGGCGGGTTCGCAATCAACTCCTGCGGGTTACCGTCTTCCGCGATACGGCCTTTATCAATAAAGATCAGGCGGGACGCCACTTTCTCCGCGAAGCCGATTTCGTGGGTCACGATAACCATCGTCATCCCTTCTTCCGCCAGATCCTGCATGACCTTCAGCACCTCGTGACGCAGCTCCGGGTCGAGTGCGGACGTAGGCTCATCAAACAGCATCAGCTTCGGTTTGACCGCCAGCGCACGGGCAATCGCCACGCGCTGCTGTTGACCACCGGACAGCTCGGAAGGGTAGTGATGGGCGCGTTCTGCGAGGCCGACCTTCGCCAGCAGATCTTTCGCCAGCGCTTCTGCCGCCGCTTTGTTGGCACCGCGCACGCGCAGCGGGCCAAACATCACGTTCTCCAGCGCCGTCAGGTGCGGGAACAGGTAGAACTGCTGGAACACCATGCCCGCTTCCTGACGAATCAGACGGTCATCCACTTTCGGGTCATTCACCTTCAGACCGTCGACAATCAGGTCGCCGCTGGTGATCTCTTCCAGCTTGTTGATGCAGCGCAGCAGGGTCGACTTACCGGAGCCGGATGGCCCGATAATCACCACCACTTCACCCTGTTTGATGTTCAGATCGATATTGTGCAGCACCTGGGTTGGGCCAAAGTGCTTGGAAACGTTTTTAAATTCAATCACAGGATTTTCATCCTTCTTTCAAGACGACGCAGAACGAAGCTCAGAACCAGAGTAATGATCAGGTAGACAACGGCCACCGCACTCCAGATTTCCAGCGCGCGGAAGTTGCCAGCAATGATCTCCTGCCCCTGACGGGTCAGTTCGGCCACGCCGATAACAATGAACAGCGACGTATCTTTAATGCTGATGATCCACTGGTTACCCAGCGGTGGCAGCATGCGACGCAGCGCCAGCGGCAGAATAACGTGGCGGATCGTTTCGCGACGTGAAAGGCCTAATGCCAGACCGGCTTCACTGAACCCTTTATGAATCGACAGCACCGCACCGCGGGTAATTTCCGCAATGTAGGCGCCCGAGTTGATCATAATGGTGACGACGGCGGCGCTGAACGGGTCGATGCGCAGGTCGGTGAATGCCATAGGCAGGGCGAAGTAGATGAACATGACCTGCACGACAATGGGGGTGCCGCGGATCACTTCGATGAAAACCAGTGCGATGTGGTTTGCAATCCAGCCACCGTAGGTGCGGGCGAAACCGGCGACAAGACCGATAATCAACCCGCCAACCAGACCCAGGACCGAAATCCACAGGGTCATTTTAGCGCCTTCAAGCAAGAGTGGAATGGCAGGCCAGATGGCGCTCCAGTCAAACTGCATGATGTATTCCTGTATACCGTGGTGAAAAACGAAAAACGTAGGCCCGGTAAGCGGCAGCGCCACCGGGCGTTACAAACCTGAATTCAGGTGAAATTATTTAGGCTCGGTACCGAACCATTTTTTGTAGATTTCGTTATAGGTGCCGTTCTCTTTCAGCGTTTTCAGCGCGCCGTTAACTTTCGTGCGCAGGTCGTCGCTGCCTTTCGGGAAGGCGATACCGTACTGCTGAGCTTCCAGAGATTCGCCCACAGATTTGAACTTGCCGTTGCCCGCGGTTTTGATGAAGTAAAGGATGTTTGGCGTGTCGTGCAGCACTGCGTCAGCGCGGCCGGTACCCAGTTCCATGTACGCATTGTCGATGTTCGGGAACTGGCGCAGGTCTTTGGTTTTGATATTCGCTTTCGAGTAATCAACTGACCCGGTGCCGCTCTTCACTGCCACCACTTTGCCGTCGAGATCTTTCACGCTTTTTACGTCGTTATTATCGGCTTTGACCATCACCAGCAGGCCGCTTTTGTAGTAGCCGTCAGAGAAGTCGATCGCTTTTTTACGCTCGTCGGTAATGGTGATACCCGCCAGCGCCAGATCAACGTTCTTGGTTTGCAGTGCCGGGATGATGCCGCTGAAGTCCATCGGCTTCAGGGTATAATCCAGCTTGAGTTCTTTTGCGACTGCGGCCCACAGATCCACATCAAAACCAACGTATTTATCACCCTGTTTGAATTCAAACGGAACGAACGCCGTGTCGGTCGCCACAACCAGTTTGTCGGCAGCCTGAGAGGACACCGCAAAAGCGAGGGTAAGTGCAGCCAGTGAAACTTTTAATACAGACTTCATAGCATTTCCTTTTATATCCACGGGGCGATCCCCTGCGAGAACAGGTGGCACAATGAAAAAATCGTGCCAACTTTACAAGCTGTTGTTTTGCAAAGGGGATGATGTCATGCATTGCACAATAAATGGGGCAATGAGGTTTTATTGCACCAAAGTGGAGCACTGTTTTGGTGCGCCTCGTTTGGCTCAACTGACGGGGAGATATTTAGCGTAAATTCTGACGAAAAAACAATCTTCCGTTAACGGTTGTGTGAGGTGATTATTACAATTTCTTCACTTTTGCACGTTCTCAGGCAAAAAACGTGCACCATAGATGTGCAAAACCCTCACCGGCAGGCGAGGGTTTGATAGAAAATTCGTATGAATTATTCGATGTTAGATTCGATGAACCACAGGAACTGATCCAGATCGCGGGACGCGGCGGTGAAGATATCTGCGGTATCTTCGTCTTTCGCTTCGCTAATCGCTTTGCGCACATCGTTCGCCACAATCGCGTAGCGGTCCGCCAGCTCTTTCAGGTGATCCTGAACGGTATGGATATCCAGCGGATAGCTTTTCAGCGGGGTTTTGCTGTTGATCACCTGTGTGGTACCCAGCGCCACGCCGCCTAACTGAACGGCACGTTCAGCCATCGTATCGAGGTGGGTAACCAGTGCTGTGCGGAAGCCATCCAGCATTTCATGAACGGCAATAAAGTTTGCACCGCGCATATTCCAGTGGGCCTGTTTGGTGATCAGCGAAAGATCGATGAACTGGATCACCTGGCGATTCAGCAACTCAATGGTCGCTTTTTTGTCGCTGTCCGATACATCGTTACGGGTATAAAGCAGATTAGACGCTTTCGTTTTCACCAGTTTAGCGGTACTCATAATCTCATATCCTCTTGATGTTTATGTCCCAGGTAATTACGGAACTAAGTATAGCACCGGATTTTTTCTCTGCGGTTTGGCTGTGCCTATCGGTTTAATAGCGAGAAGGAGGTTGAGAAATTAATGTATTGAAAATATTGAATAATTTTTAAATTGATACAGATCAATCTTAATTGCTGAATGAGGAAGTCAGCGCAGAGGGATATTTCGCTGGCAGGAATCAGAGTGTAAGAAATTATAACGACTGTCTTTTTGGCCTTTATTCTGCATGGCGCGGAAGCCATGCAGAATATATGGCCTTAGTTGATATCCACTTTCTCAACTTTAGGTTCGGGGCGCATGGTGAGCGTCGATCCCATTGATGCCGCGATAATCGAGCAGAGCGCCAGCGTCTGGGTCAATGTCAGGGTTTCACCGAGAAACACCATCCCGGAAATGGCTGCAAGCGCAGGCTCCATGCTCATCAGGGTGCCAAATATGCGCGTCGGCAGACGCGTAAGGGCAATCATCTCCAGAGAGTAGGGGAGTGCGGTAGAGAGAATCGCAACCGCCAGCCCGATGGGCATGACGGACCATTGCCAGATCGATTCTGTCGCCTGCGCCATGCCGATGGGCACAAACACGATGGCCGCAATCAGGGAACCCAGCGCCACCGTTGCCGGTCCGTGCTCTTCCCCTGCGCGCTGGCCGGTGAGGATATAGACAGCCCAGCAGGCACCTGCGCCCAGCGCCAGCGCTGCGCCCGTCAGGTCAATCTCAGAAACACTCTGGCCCAGCGGCAGCAGGAACCATAAGCCCAGTACGGCCAACACGACCCAGATAAAATCGACCGGACGTCGGGAGGAGAACAGCGCCACCGCCAGCGGGCCGGTAAACTCCAGCGCGACGGCAATACCCAGCGGTATCGTCTGGATGGAGAGGTAGAACAGGTAGTTCATCGCCCCCAGGGAGAGTCCATAAAACAGCAGCGGTATACGCTGCTCCTTTTTAAAGCGCAGTCGCCACGGTTTAAAAATGACCACCAGTATCGCCGTGCCCAGAACAATACGCAGGGCGGTCACCCCGGGCGCGCCAACCAGTGGAAAAAGCGATTTTGCCAGCGAGGCGCCGCTTTGAATGGACAACATGGCAATCAGTATGACTGCAACCGGCAACCAGACCGACGACGTGCGGGATAACCCAGGCATCCTTTCTCCTGTCAGCTTATGTCAAATGAGGTAAAGGTTGCAGTGTAAAGGAAATATGCGGCGACGGTTGAGGCGCTGTTGAAAAAAAGCAGGTGAAATCCGTAAAATGGATAAGCGCTGGTGGATTTATCGCCTGTCAGATTAGGAATAATCTGGATGAATGTAACGGCGCAGACGCGCACTATGCGCATTTAGTAGTGAAAATTGCATGTGATTTGAAAGAGATAGCTTACGCTGGAAACGTTCTGTTACAGGAAAGGCTTCATTAGACATCACGAATCACAAAGAGTTTCGCAAATTTTTTTGATATATTTAAAACTTACGGACTTACTTGGATCACATTTGAGGTGGTTATGAAAAAAATTGCATGTCTTTCAGCACTGGCCGCTGTACTGGCTGTTTCCGCAGGTACCGCTGTAGCTGCTACTTCTACTGTTACTGGTGGTTACGCTCAGAGCGACTATCAGGGCGTGATGAACAAAGCTAACGGTTTCAACCTGAAGTATCGTTACGAGCAGGATAACAACCCACTGGGCGTGATCGGTTCTTTCACCTACACCGAGAAAGATCGTTCTGAAAACGGCGCATACAACAAAGGCCAGTACTACGGTATCACTGCTGGTCCAGCTTACCGTCTGAACGACTGGGCAAGCATCTACGGTGTTGTAGGTGTTGGCTACGGTAAATTCCAGCAGACCGAAAACGAAGGTCTGAACCGCACTGCAAGCAACAGCGACTACGGCTTCTCCTATGGCGCAGGCCTGCAGTTCAACCCAATCCAGGACGTTGCTCTGGACTTCTCCTATGAGCAGAGCCGTATCCGCAACGTTGACGTTGGCACCTGGATCGCGGGCGTAGGTTACCGCTTCTAATCACTTCGGTGATTAAATAAAAAATCCGCCCACTGTGGCGGATTTTTTTTGTCGAAGATAAAAGCAAAACGGCAACCTGAGGTTGCCGTTTTGAGTGTTGGTTCCCTCTCCCCGTGGGAGAGGGCCAGGGTGAGGGCATCGGTCCGCACGAGACGGCAATTACTTATTCTTAATATCAAAAATATCCGTACCCAGATGGTTGTAGTCAACTTTCTGTAACTTGAAGTTGGTAACGTACACTGGGGGAGCTTTCTTGTTAGAGACAAACGGATAAACATTTTTTATCTGCCCGGCGGTAATTCCCGTCCACTGCGAGAAAAACTGCAGGAAATCATTTGCTGAACGGCGTGCTTTAATGACGCGATGCGTTTTATCGTCACTCGACAGCACCATAAACGGCACCTGGAAGTTCTGCTGGAACTTGTCATCGTGCGCCAGATATTGCACCTCTTTACCGCGCTCTTTAAACGCCAGCCCATGATCCGAGAAATAGACCATGGAGAAGCTGTCGCCCGTATTGCGCAACTGATCGTACAGCTTGCTCAGCAGGTCGTCGGTTTGCGTCATGGTGTAGAGATAGCAGGAGGTCTCTTTGGACTGCACAAACTCCGCGTACTTTCCGCCTGTCCGATCGCAGGCCTGTGGGTGCGACCCCATGAGGTGCAGGACGATCAGCTGCGGCTGGGTGCGCGGGGTGGCGAAGACCTGCGCCGTCATTTTCAGCAGCGCTTCGTCTTTGGTGTTTTTGTCAGCTTCAAAGTCGCCGTTTTTCAGGAACTGCACTTCGTCAGCCCGCTTGGCGATGCTGGCAATCGCCGTATCGTATTCGCCAATTTGCCCCTGATTAGAGAACCACCACGTCTGAAAACCCGCGCGGTTTGCCAGGGTGACGAAATTATCCTGATACTGAGGTTTGCCATCCACTACCCGGTTAAGGGTCAGGCCGAGCGATTTCTGCGTTGAGCCGCTGGCCGCGACATAATCGGTAAACAGGGTGCCTTTGACCGAACTGGCAAACGGGGTGTTGTCCCAGTGGCCGCCAAACGCGCCCATTGCATCGCGACGCGCGCTTTCGCCAATCACCACCACATAGGTGTGATATTTCGGCTTCACGGCCAGCACGTTCCAGGTGTCTTTCATATTGGAAAGCTCAGCCATGCGGGCCTGTTCGTCGAGAACCTCTTTATTATTTACAACGACGTCTTTCACGAAGCGGAAAACCGGATAGCCGATGTTAATAAGTCTTAGCTTACCGTCCCAGGGAATGTTCTGGATGGGGGCGACAAACGCCACGGCAACGCTGAACACCAGACAGAGTATTTCGATCTTACCCCAGGATTTTTTCTCGCCCGGCTGACGACGGATGGCGATAACGCCCAATGCGAAGATAAAGAGCCCGACCACGTAGCTGTACCACGGGAAGATCGTCAGGATCTCCGTCGACTCTTCCATATTGGTCGAGTGCAGCGCCAGCAGGGTATTAAAGTTTGGTGAGCCGTACGCCTGACCAAACGGGAAATAGAGTGCAGCAACCAGTGAACAGATGCCGATTAACGCTTTTTGCGCGCGCGGGGCGGCGCGCCATAGCACATGCAGAATGCAGGTGAAGGCCACCGCGTAGAGCAGACTAAAGGGATAACCCAGCGCAAAGTTAATCAGTAATGACTGCAAAAAGTAAAAACCCGTCCACGGGCTTAAGGCCCGGCTGCGGGTCACAACGGTATCTATCAGGGTTACATTCATAGGTCACTATCATGGATGAAAACGCCATGTGCTCACCCTGGCGTCAAGGGTCATAACCTGCCTGACAGTGCGTGGAGAGGGAATGAGGGTCCGCTTCAGCGAGCCGCAAATTGTGCAGGGCTGCAAGAAGATAGTGCGAGCGCTAAATAATATCAACAGTTGCTAAGCAGATGTTTTGCGAAGGGGATTGCAAATCCGTAAAAAAGATCGGGAATAAGGCGGCTGGGAGCCAGTTTAGAGCGAGATTGTGACGGGAAAATGAAGCGGCGTACCGCAACGCCGCTTAGTGGGAAGGTTTATCATCCTGATGCGGTTTGCCGTTAAACATGTCGCACAGCATGTTCAGCAGCATTAAGCGCACTTTAAAGGGGGAGTGGGTAAACACGGTCATGCACCTCTTGAATTCGTTCATAAGACCTCCTGATTTTTGATCCCTTCGATCCGTGAAGGGTGACTGCATTACATACAGATATAGCACAGGCTATATTGTATAGCTATGGCTATTTCGTTAATTTTTTGTGCTTGTGGAGGGATGGTTTACAATGTGCGCTCTCGATACCGGGCGCTGGAAGCGTCACCCCACTGAGGAAGTACAATGAACCGTCGCGCAGGTAAGCCAACCATTAAAAAAACGACGCAACTGGTGAATGTTGAAGAGCATGTCGAAGGTTTTCGCCAGGTCCGAGAAGCGCACCGGCGTGAACTGATTGATGATTATGTTGAACTCATTTCCGATCTGATTCGTGAGGTCGGGGAAGCGCGTCAGGTCGATATGGCCGCCAGGCTGGGGGTGTCGCAGCCAACTGTCGCAAAAATGTTAAAACGTCTCGCCTCCGTGGGCCTAATTGAAATGATCCCCTGGCGCGGGGTCTTTCTGACGCCGGAAGGGGAGAAACTCGCGCAGGAGAGCCGCGAGCGCCACCAGCTTGTCGAGAATTTTTTACTGGTGCTGGGCGTCAGCCCGGAGATTGCCCGCCGGGATGCGGAAGGCATGGAACACCACGTCAGCGAAGAGACGCTGGTGAAGTTTCGCGAATTTACCCTTAAATATGGTCCCTCCGCTGAATGAAAATCCCTGGACTGCAGGCCCTGGCACGCGATCGTTTCTTCCATCTCTTATTACTCATTGGCGCAGGGTTAAGCCTCTTTGTGCCGTTTGCGCCGCAGGCCTGGCCCGCTGCCATTGACTGGCGCACCATCATTACCCTGAGCGGCCTGATGATGCTCACCAAAGGGGTTGAGCTGAGCGGCTATTTTGACGTTCTGGGCCGTAAAATGGTGCGCCGCTTTGCCACCGAGCGCAGGCTGTCCCTGTTTATGGTGTTTTCCGCCGCGGTGCTGTCGACGTTTCTGACCAACGACGTGGCGCTGTTTATCATCGTGCCCCTCACCCTCACGCTGCGTAAGCTTTGCGAGATCCCGGTAAGCCGGCTGATCATCTTCGAAGCGCTCGCCGTTAACGCCGGTTCTCTGTTAACGCCCATCGGTAACCCGCAAAATATCCTCCTCTGGGGCCGTTCCGGGCTATCGTTCGCCGCTTTTACCTGGCAGATGGCGCCGCTGGCGCTGGTGATGATGCTGTCGCTGCTGGCGGTCTGCTGGTTTGCCTTTCCGGATAAAAAACTGCAGTACCACAGCGGCACCACGGGCCCGCAGTGGCAGCCGCGTCTGGTCTGGAGCTGCCTCGGGTTATACATCGTCTTTCTGTTCGCGCTGGAGCTGAAGTATGAGGTGGCGGGCGTGTTGCTTGTCGCCGCGGGCTTTGTCGTCCTCGCGCGACGCGTGCTGGTCAGCGTGGACTGGACGCTGCTGCTGGTCTTTATGGTGATGTTTATTGATGTGCATCTGCTTATTCAGCTTCCGGTGCTGCAAAACGTGCTCCACAGCGTCAGCACGCTGTCTCAGCCGGGACTGTGGCTGACGGCGATTGGCCTGTCGCAGTTTATCAGCAACGTGCCTTCCACCATTCTGCTGCTCAACTATGTTCCGCCGGACACGCTGCTGGCCTGGGCGGTGAATATCGGCGGGTTTGGGCTGCTGCCCGGCTCGCTGGCCAACCTGATTGCCCTGCGCATGGCCAACGATCGCCGCATCTGGTGGCGCTTCCATCTCTGGTCAATCCCGATGCTGGTTTGGGCCGCGGCGATCGGTTTCGGAATATTCCTTCTCATATAGTGCGCAATTTGTCAGTTTTTCCTGGCAAACGTATAGCAACGTCCTAGCTTTAGTGAACGGCATAGTGTGATGCCGCTCACTGACAGGACTGTTGCTGAACTATGGCTGAAGATCAAAATCCGCCTGCTGACGAGCAGGACAAAAACAATAATGAGCGTAAGCGCCCGGGCAAAAAACCGTTAATTATCCTCGGCATTGTCGTGGTGGTGATGGTCGTCGTGGCGCTGGTCTGGTGGTTTTTAACCCGTAACGAAGAGACGACCGACGACGCCTTTACCGACGGCGACGTGGTGACGATTGCCCCGAAAACGGCAGGCTACGTCACCGAGCTGCGGGTGCGCGATAACCAGCGCGTGAAAAAAGGCGATCTGCTGGTGGTCATCGATCCGCGGGATACCACCGCGCAGCGCGATCAGGCTCAGGCCCAGCTTGGGCTGGCTATCGCGCAGCTGCACCAGGCCCAGGCGCAGCTCGCACTCTCCAAAGTGCAGTATCCCGCCCAGCGTGACGAAGCCAAAGCGCAGGTGCTGAAAGCGCAGGCCGATCTGGCGAACGCGCAGGCGGAGTATCGCCGCCAGCGCGGCGTCGATCCGCGGGCGACCACCCAGCAAAGTATTGATTCCGCGAACGCACAGCTGCGCAGCGCCCAGGCGGGTCTGGCCAGCGCCCAGGCGCAGCTGGAAGTGGCAGAGCAGGTACAGCTGCAAATCCGCCAGCAGGAAACCAACGTTGAAGCGCGCGAGCGTCAGGTCGAACAGGCCAAAGCGCAGCTGGAAACGGCCAATCTGAACCTCTCTTACACCGAAGTCCGCGCCCCGTTCGACGGGTTTGTCACCAAACGCAACGTGCAGCCCGGTACGCTGGTGCAGGCGGGAACGGCGCTGTTCTCGCTGGTTTCGCCGAACGTGTGGGTGGTGGCGAACTTCAAAGAGTCCCAGCTTGAGCGCATGAAGCCCGGCGATAAGGTCACCGTGTCGGTCGACGCGTGGCCGGATATGGCGCTTGAGGGCCACGTTGACAGTATCCAGCAGGGCAGCGGCTCGCGCTTCTCCGCCTTCCCGGCTGAAAATGCCACCGGTAACTTTGTCAAAATTGTGCAGCGCGTGCCGGTGAAAATCGTGATTGATAAGGGGCTCGATCCGAACAAACCGCTGCCGCTGGGGCTGTCGGTCGCGCCGAAGGTGACGGTGGAATGACGGATCACAGCCACGACAGCTGGAAGCCCGCCAGCAATCCGTGGGCGGTGGCGATTGTCGTCACCCTGGCGGTGTTTATGGAAATTCTGGACACCACCATCGTGAACGTGGCGCTGCCCCACGTGGCAGGTTCGCTCTCGTCCAGCTATGACGAATCCACCTGGGTATTAACCAGCTACCTGGTCGCGAACGGCATCGTGCTGCCCATCTCGGCGTTTCTGAGCCGGGTATTTGGCCGCAAGCAGTTCTTCCTGATCTGCATCGTCATGTTTACCGTCTGCTCGTTCCTCTGCGGCATCGCCACCGAGCTGTGGCAGATCATCCTGTTCCGCGTGATGCAGGGCTTTTTTGGCGGCGGGCTGCAGCCCACGCAGCAGTCGGTACTGCTCGACTACTTCAAGCCGGAGGACAGGGGCAAAGCGTTCGGCCTTTCCTCCATCGCGATTATTGTTGCACCGGTCCTCGGCCCGACGCTGGGGGGCTGGATCACCGACAACTACTCCTGGCGCTGGGTGTTCTTTATCAACATCCCGGTGGGGATTGTTACGGTGCTGGCGATCTACCAGCTGCTGGAAGATCCGCCGTGGGAGAGCAAGTCTAAAGAGAAGCTGACCATCGACTGGACGGGGATCGGCCTGATCGCTTTAGGGCTTGGCTGCCTGCAGGTGATGCTTGACCGGGGAGAAGATGAGGACTGGTTCTACTCGAACTTTATCCGTACCTTCGCGGTGTTAACGCTAATCGGCATTATCGGTGCCATTTACTGGCTGGTGTATGCCAAAAAGCCGGTGGTGGATCTGCACTGCATGAAGGACCGCAACTTTGCAATTTCCAGCCTGCTGATGGCGGGGATGGCGATGATTTTGTACGGCAGTTCGGTGGTGATCCCCCAGCTGGCGCAGCAGGATTTAGGCTATACCGCCACCTGGTCCGGGCTGGTGCTGTCGCCCGGGGCGGTGCTGATTGTATTAACGATCCCGCTGGTGCTGAAGCTGATGCCGGTGGTGCAGACGCGCTGGATTATCGCCTTTGGCTTTACCTGCCTGGCGGTGTCGTTCTTCTGGTCGCGCACGCTGACCCCGGATATCGACTTTGAAACCCTGGTGCTGTTCCGCAGCGCCCAGTCGCTGGGGCTGGGGTTCCTGTTTGTGCCCCTGACCACCATTGCCTTTATTTCGATTCCAAGACGGCTGAATGCCGACGCGGCGGCGCTGTTCACTATGTTCCGTAACGTCGCGGGCTCGGTCGGGATCTCGCTGTCGACGGCGGCCATCACCGAACGGTCTCAGGCGCATAGCGCGCACCTTGCGTACCACGCCTCGCCGTTTAACGAACAGTTTCAGCAGGCAATACGCGAAAGCGCCCATGCGATCCAGAACTTCACGACCCAGGTGGGCGATCCCACCGGGATTGCCACCGGACGCCTGTACCAGACCATGATCGAGCAGTCGCGCTTTTTGGCCTACATCGACGTCTTCACCCTTCTGAGCGCCGTGGCCTTGCTATTGATTCCGTTTTGTTTGTTGCTCTCGCCGGTTAAGAGCGAGGGGAGTGCAGGAGCACATTGATGATACACAGACGTTTACACCCCCTGATGATAATGATGCTGCTGGCAGGCTGCGCCGTCGGGCCGGACTATCAGCCGCCCGCGCCGCCTGCCGTGACGCACTGGAACGATAAGGGCGACAGCGGGGTAAAATCGCAGACGACCTCCGCCGCGACCAACCCGCGCTGGTGGAAGACCTTCGGCTCGCCGCAGCTCGACAGCCTGGTTGAGCGCGCCATCGCCGGAAACCTGACGCTGCAGCAGACGGTGCTGCGCATCGCCGGCGCGCGCGAGCAGATTAACCAGGCGGGCGGGGCGTTTTACCCGTCGGTGAACGGCAATCTGCAGGCGACGCGCCAGCAGCTCGGGCTGGAAGGGGAGCTGAAATCCCACGGCGTGTATGACCAGCTGGATAATGTCGATCCTGAGCTGCGGGGCGCGTTAGGCCCCCTGACGCAGCCGATCAACCTCTACCAGGGCAGCTTCGACGCCCAGTGGGAAATTGACCTCTGGGGCAAGGTGCGCCGACAGGTGGAAGCCGCCGAGGCGCAGCAGAAAGCGGCTATCGAGCAGCGTAACGACGCGCTGGTGTCGCTGGAGGCGGAAGTGGCGCGCGCGTGGCTCCAACTGCGCGGGGCGCAGAGTATTATCGCCACGCTGAACACCCAGATTAAAAGCGCGCAGCAGACGCTGGATCTGACCGAAAGCCGCCAGCGGGGCGGGCTTTCCCCGCAGATGGATGTAGAAAATGCGCGGGCACAGCTGGGTAACCTGGAGGCGCAGCTGCCGCAGTACCAGGCGCAGGCGCGGCAGGCGATGAACGGTCTGGCAATTCTCCTTGGCAAGCCGCCGGGTGCGCTCGATGCGGAGTTACAAAGCGTGCAGCCGATGCCCGCATTGCCGGATATCGTGCAAACCGGCATTCCGTCTGCGCTCGCGCGACGCCGTCCGGACGTGCGCGAAGCGGAGGCGAATCTTCATGCCGCCACGGCGCAGATTGGCGTCTCGGTGGCCCAGCTGTTCCCGAGTTTTACCCTCTCCGGGCAGTTTGGCCTGCGCAACAGTGAAACCAACTGGCTGACCGACTGGAGCAGCCACTTCTACAGCTTTGGCCCGCAGGTCTCCATTCCGATTTTCCAGGGCGGTCGACTGGTTTCCAGCGTGAAGGTGGCGCGCGCGCAGCAGGGAGCCGCGGTGCTGGACTATCGGCAGACGGTGCTCACCGCGCTCGGCGATGTCGAAAATGCGCTGGTGAGCTATCGCACCGACCAGCAGCGTGAAGCGGGCCTGGCGAAAACCATTGATGCCCTGCAAAACGCCTTTGACCTGGCGAGCGACAGCTATCGGCAGGGGATCGCCAGCTTTATCGACGTGCTGGACGCCCAGCGGCAGCTGGCGCAGGCCCAGCAGCAGCGCGCGCAGGCGCAGGTGCAAAGCGCACTCGATCTGGTGGCGCTCTACAAGGCGCTCGGCGGCGGCTGGGAGCCGTATCAGCAGGTGCAGCTGCCGGACTACAGCGTCTTTGGCGACGCCCCGCGCGGATAAATATTCAGAGGATTGGGCAAGAAACGGACAGGAACGCCACATTCGCGATGGCAGAGGGGCGGGTATAACTAACAGACACCCAATCGACATGCGAGGAAAGCGTTATGCGTTATCAAAAACTGGGCAATACCGGACTGTTCGTTTCTGAACTCTGCCTCGGCACCATGACGTTCGGCGGTGAAGGCGGCATGTGGGGCAAGATTGGCCAGCTCCAGCAAAATGAAGCCGAGCAGCTGGTGGGCCGCGCGCTGGACGCGGGCATCAACTTTATCGACACCGCCGACGTCTACTCGGAAGGCCGTTCGGAGGCGATCCTCGGGCAGGCGCTGAAAAACCTGAACGTTCCGCGCGAGAACGTGGTCGTCGCCACCAAAGTGTTCGGCGAAACCGGAACGGCAGGAGTGAACTCGCGCGGCAGCTCGCGCTATCACATCATCAGCAGCGTGAAGGAGAGCCTGCGCCGCCTGCAGCTGGATCATATCGATCTCTATCAACTGCACGGCTTCGACCCGGCCACGCCGATTGAAGAGACGCTGTATGCGCTGGATAACCTGGTGCAGCACGGCCACGTGCGCTATATCGGCGTCTCGAACTGGGCGGCGTGGCAGATTGCCAAAGCGCTGGGTATTTCCGAGCGCCTCGGGCTGGCGCGCTTCGCATCCCTCCAGGCGTATTACACCATCGCCGGACGCGATCTTGAGCGCGAGCTGGTCCCCATGATGCAGAGCGAAGGCGTCGGGCTGATGGTCTGGAGCCCGCTGGCGGGCGGCCTGCTGAGCGGAAAATATGGCCGCGACGGGCAGAGCGAAGCCGGTAGCCGCCGTCTGGAGTTTGACTTCCCGCCGGTGAACAAAGAGCGCGCCTTTGACTGCGTGGACGTGATGCGCGTGATTGCCGAAAGCAAGGGCGTCTCTGTCGCGCAAATCGCGCTGGCGTGGCTGCTGCACCAGAAGGCGGTGACCAGCGTCATCATTGGCGCGAAACGCGTTGAGCAGCTGGACGACAACATTGCCGCCACCGGGATCCTCCTCAGCGAAGACGAGCTTAAGCAGCTGGATGCGGTGAGCGCGCTGCCGCGCGAGTATCCGGGCTGGATGCTGGAGCGTCAGGGGGAGTATCGCCGTAATCAGCTCGCGCAACAGTAACACTCCGCATCAGGTAATTTTTAAATTTGTTTGACCATCGGTACAGAAATCGGCAAAAGCGGCTTATTTCACTGAGCACGCTTTTGCCGATTCAACGATGGGCTGTGGTGGGAATCAGCAACCGTCTTTGCAGGTTGCCGCTGGGTTTTGCTCAAGGATTCTTACCAGCAGGGCTCGGGGTTCTCTCACGACATCTGTTCCAACTGACAGTACTTTGCCGTCCCGCTCTGCTGAATACTTCGCGACAACATCACCGAATGCATTTCGCTGCAGGGCGACCTCTTGTCCTGCTTTTACCGTGTCGCCGGGTTTAACGAAAACTTCCGCAAACCCGCCCGTGGTCGCTCGTATTGAACTGATCGCATTACCAATATACGTTTTATTGCTGATGGCGGTTGCGCCGATTTTGCCTTCAATCACCTTGTAATGAATCAGTACATTGAGGGCACCCTCTACACCCCTGGCAATCATATCCTGCTGGTAAATCCTCGGCTCTCCCGTCTCGGCCGTTATCGCCGGGATACCATTTTGAATAAAGGTTGTCTCCATTGAGCCGGCTTCGCCGGGATCTTTCTTAATTTGATCGGCCGGAAAAAGTTCTGCAATCGTCCGGGCATCCGCATTGCGGTAGTCGGCATAAATGAACAGCGGATAAGCCGTTCCGGTAGACTGGGTGTGATAGTCAATCGCCAGGTCGACATTTCCCTTGTAAACCTTATTCCACATCATCCATGCCTGACGCTCGGCAGGGTTACCCGTTTCTTTTCCTGGATGCACGCGGTTGTAGTCGATCGTCTCGCCCCCATCGGTTGAAACGGACCATGTCCGGGAGACCCTTTCAAGTCCAGAACGGTTTGGACCTATAATGCCAATAACGCTGCCGTTCATTTTTGCGGGGTCCAGTTGTTCCATCACTTTTTGTACGATGCGCACTCCGTTTAGCTCATCCCCGTGGACGCCCGCCTGCAGCAGAACGTTCTTCCCGTCCGTTTTGCCTTTTGCCACCATGATGGGGACATACCAGCGCTGTCCTGTTCCTGTCTCAACCCCCTCGAACATGAAGCGATGTTGTCCTGCTGTCAGGTCTGATACATCCAGAGTCGAGATAACCGGCACCCCCTGCACCTTATCACCCGTATACACCGTTGCCGCGTGAGTCATTGAGCATGGCAACGCTAAGCTGAGAGCGAATGCGATACGGCTAGTAGATATCTTCATGAGCGTCATTTTCCATTTGATAGGGTTGAGATTTTTATTTTTCGGCCTGGGCCGTGGTTCGTGCTCATTAAGTTAATAGTGATTTTATGAGGCCAGCCAGCGGCACGATCGGGAAATGTGATTTTGCATAGGCTAACGCACCGGCCTCAATAACAGGGTTTGCGCGATTCATTTTTCCTGCCCGGCGTCTTCTTTCTAACCTACCTCACAAAAAACGATCCTCCACTTTGATCGACATGCCATCTTCGCCTATATGACTAGTCATGAAATTTTAAATGACTAGTCATATAGGGAGGAAACATGAGCAATCAGCTGCCGTCCAACTTTTTATGGGGCAACTCGGTATCGAGCATGCAGACGGAAGGGGCCTGGAACGAGGGCGGGAAGGGGATGTCGGTGTACGACATTCGTGAGGCTGGGGAGAACATCTCCGACTGGAAAGTGGCGACCGACTCCTACCATCGCTACCGGGAAGATTTCGACCTGATGCAGGATCTGGGCATGAACTGCTACCGCTTCCAGATCTCCTGGAGCCGCGTCTGTCCGCAGGGTGACGGCGCGTTCAACGACGAGGGCATCGCGTTTTACGACCGCTTTATTGACGATCTCATCGCCCGCGGTATTGAGCCGATGATCTGCCTCTACCACTTCGATATGCCGCTGGCGCTGGCGCAGGAGTACAACGGCTTTAATGACCGCCGCGTAATGGACGCCTTTATCCGCTACGGTAAAAAGATGATCGACTGCTTTGGCGACCGCGTGAAGTACTGGCTAACCTTCAACGAGCAGAACATCTTCCATATGCCGGAAGCGTTTCGTATTTCCGGCTACATGAAAGGCGATCAAACCCTGCGCGAGCTGTACGAGCTGCAGCATCACACCATGGTGGCGCACATGGCGTTGACCGAATACCTGCACCAGACAAAACCGGGCCAGCTGATGGGCGGCATGCTGGCGCACCAGCTGGTTTACCCGGCCACCTGCAAACCGCGCGATATCTTCTGCGCCCAGCAGTATGACGAGTTCCTCAACCAGAACCTGCTGCGCGTCTTTGCCGGGCAGGGCTACAGCCCGGCGGTGATGGCGGTGGTGGAGCAGGAAGGCTTTGGTGATATCTACCGCGCCGAAGATTTAGCGCTACTGGCGCGCACCAGAAACGACTATATGGCCTTTAGCTACTACGCCAGCAAAACGCTGGACAGCGATGCGATCCCGGAAGGCACGCCGGTCAACTATTACCTGCTGCACGGCGAGAAAAATAACCCCTACCTGAAAGCCACCGAGTGGAACTGGCAGATCGACCCGCTCGGTTTTCGCACCATCATTACCCGCTACGCCAACGACTGGCGCATGCCGGTGTTCCCGATTGAAAACGGCATTGGCGTGATTGAGTCCTGGGATGGCGTCAACCCCATCGAGGATACCTACCGCATCGACTACCACCGGGCGCACATCGAGGCGATGAAAGCGGCGATATTCGAGGATGGGGCAGAGGTCATGGGCTACCTCGGCTGGGGGTTAATCGACATTCTCAGCTCCCAGGGCGACATGCGTAAGCGCTACGGCGTGGTCTACGTCAACCGGGAAAACCACGACCTGAAAGACCTCAGGCGCGTGCCGAAGAAGAGCTACGCGTGGTTAAAACAGGTTATCCATACCAACGGACGCGAGATGTAAGCCGTACGCTGCCGGGCCGTTTTTGTGACTGATTGATGGGAACTATCCGCTATGTCTGAAACAAAAATCACACCGCATATGCAGTCCTTTGTCGATAAGTTTGTCGAGTTCTCGGCGCGCCTGGCAAACCAGGTGCACCTGCGCTCCCTGCGCGACGCCTTCGCCACGGTGATGCCGATTTTCATCCTCGCTGGCCTGGCGGTGCTGGTGAACAATGTGGTGTTTCCGTGGATTTTTCACGGCGATACGCTGGCACACTTCAAAGTGTGGGGCGAGGCGATTATCAACGGCACGCTTAACATCGCCGCGCTGCTGCTGGCCCCGATGATCGCCTGGTCACTGGCGCGCAACAAAGATTTCGACAACCCGGTTTCGGCAGTGGTTATCGCCGTCAGCAGTTTTATCATCATGATGCCGATGCGCTTACAGGTTACGCCCGTTGGCAGCGACGCTGCGGTGAACGTCACGCAGGTGCTGACCTTCGCCAATATCGGCTCCACCGGGATTTTCGCCGGGGTGCTGATTGGGCTGCTCTCAACGGAAGTGTTTATCGCGATTTCGCGCCTGAAGGCGCTGCACATATCGCTCGGGGAAAATGTGCCCCCAGCGGTCAGCAAATCCTTTACCGCGCTGATCCCGACGATCCTCACGCTCTCCCTGTTCGCGGTGCTGGCGGCCGTGCTGGCAAACGTGCTGCACACGGATCTGATCCATCTCATTACCACCTTTATCCAGCAGCCGCTGCGGCTGATCAACACCAGCCTGCCGGGGACGATTTTCATCTACAGTTTCGGCAACTTTCTGTTCACGCTCGGTATCCATCAGTCGGTGGTCAACAGCGTGGTGCTGGAGCCGTTTCTGCTGATCAACACCAACGAGAACATGCTGGCCTTCGCCAACGGCCAGCCCATTCCGCACATCATCAACAACATCTTCGTGCCGACGTTTGGCATGGTGGGCGGAACCGGCAGCACGATCTCGCTGCTGATCGCCATCTTTATCTTCTCCCGACAGCAGTCGGCGAAGCAGGTAGCGCGTCTGTCGCTGGCGCCGGGCTTATTCAACATCAACGAGCCGGTGATCTTCGGCCTGCCGATTGTCTTTAACCTGCCGCTAATGATCCCGTTTGTGCTGTTGCCCGCCATCGGCATTTACTTCGCCTGGCTTTGTACCACGCTGGGATTCATGTCGCGCTGCGTGGTGATGATCCCGTGGACCACGCCGCCGATTCTCAGCGCCTGGCTGGCGACGGCAGGGGACTGGCGGGCGGTGGTAGTGCAGTTGGCAATCATTGTATTTGGTGTATTCTTCTACCTGCCTTTCCTCAAGATTGCCGAGCGAGTGGCGTTGAAAAACAGCGGGATAGAAAACTAACTGTAAGGAAGGACGATGGCGGCGAAGTACATCACCATAGCGCGGGAAATCAAGAAACGCATTATCAGCCAGCAGTACGCCGCCAATGAACCGCTCCCGGACCAGTTTGCGCTGGCGGCGGAGTTCAGCACCAGCCGGATGACCATCCAGCAGGCGATGCGTCAGCTGATCGTCGAAGGGCTGGTCTACACCCGCCAGGGGCAAGGGACGTTCATCCGCAAAAACTTCCTCCAGCTCTCGCAGTGGGATCTCTCCGGCAGCGACTATTTCGGTGCCACCAAAACCTGGGAACATCTGGGCACGGTTACCAGCCAGGTGGTGCATTTTGAACTGCGCTTCCCGAACGAAAAAGAGCAGGCGTCGCTGATGATTAACGCCGATGCGCCCGTCTATGACTTTATTCGTCTGCGCTTATTAAACGGCGAACCCATGTCGCTGGATTCCACGGTGATGCCGATGAATCTGGTGCCGGGCCTGACGAAAAGCCATCTTGAAGGTTCGGTGTTTCAGTACGTTCAGGAAACCCTGGGGCTGAAAATTATGGGGTCATATCGGGTGGTGCGGGCGCTTAAGCCCAGCGCGCTGGACAGGGAGCATCTGGTCTGTGAGGAAACCGATCCGGTGCTGGAGGTGGAGCAGGTCATTTATCTGGAGGACGGCACCGCGCTGGAGTATGCCCACTGCCACTATCGGTACGACCACGGCGGGATTGTTATCGTGAATAACGGATAAAAAAAAGCGGGCCTTGAAGCCCGCTTTTTTAATGCGCGTGATTAATTCAGACGCACCGGCATACCGGAACGGTTCTGAATCGCCTGGTCGACGATGGTGGTTTCCACGTCAGGCTGAGAGGTCACGGACTGCACCGCGCTGTTCAGCGTAATCGGCACGATCTCGTTGTTGTTGATCTGGTCTTCGCTGGTGGACAGCGGGTTGTGCACTTCGATGTAGCGGCTGCCGTCTGGCTCAGACGTCGCTTTCACCGGTTCGTTGATGAACTGCACGCGCGTACCGACCGGCACGTTTTCGAACAGGAACTTGATATCGTCGTTACGCAGACGCACGCAGCCGTGGCTTACGCGCAGACCGATACCGAAGTTGGCGTTGGTGCCGTGAATCGCGTACAGACGACCAATGTACAGGGCATACAGACCCATCGGGTTATCCGGGCCGGCTGGCACAACGGCTGGCAGCGGTTCGCCCGCAGCGATGTATTCCGCGTGCATTTTGGCGGTTGGGGTCCAGGTTGGGCCCGCTTTCTTACGTTCAACTTTGGTGGTCCAGTTCAGCGGGGTGTCTTTACCCAGCTGGCCGATACCGATTGGCAGCACGATAACGGTGTTGGTGCCTTTCGGGTAGTAATACAGACGCATTTCGGCGCTGTTGATCACGATACCTTCATGAACGGTATCCGGCAGGATCAGCTGCTGAGGAATATTCAGCACGGTACCTGCTTTTGGCAGATACGGGTCAACGCCCGGGTTCGCTTCCAGCATGTTAGACAGGCCCAGCTGGTACTGCGCGGCGAAATACTCCAGCGGCTGAGAGTTACCCTCAGGCACCGTCACCACCTGGTTTTGACCCACCAGACGGCTTCCGTCGGTCGGCAGGGGATACGTCACCGCAGACGCGGTCTTACAAAAACCTACTACGGCTAACGCCGCCGCAAAAAGCGCTGTTAATTTCATGTTCATGTTGTGCGAGGTATCTAAGCCATTCAGGCGATGAGTTGATAAGTCTGAATCTGTGATGGGAGCGCATTATATGTGCATTCCCGCTAACAGGGAATTCAGATGTGTACGAAATCACATTTTTTTCGATTTTGTTAAAGTTTAGTGGATTGCCGCAACACGGGATCTCAATTCGGAATTGTGGCATAATGCCGTGTTTATCACACTTTTCGCAGGAATCTCCCCGTGTTAGTTACCAGCAACGTCACTATGCAGTTTGGCAGTAAGCCGCTGTTCGAAAACATTTCCGTCAAATTTGGCGGCGGCAACCGTTACGGCCTGATTGGCGCCAACGGTAGCGGAAAATCCACCTTCATGAAGATCCTTGGCGGCGATCTGGAGCCGACCCTCGGCAACGTCTCGCTCGACCCTAACGAGCGTATCGGTAAGCTGCGTCAGGATCAGTTCGCCTTCGAAGAGTTCACCGTGCTGGACACCGTGATCATGGGGCACGCGGAGCTGTGGGAAGTGAAGCAGGAGCGCGATCGCATCTACGCGCTGGCCGAAATGAGCGAAGAAGATGGCTATAAGGTGGCCGATCTGGAAACGCAGTACGGCGAGATGGACGGTTACTCTGCGGAAGCGCGTGCGGGCGAGCTGCTGCTGGGCGTCGGCATTCCGGTTGAACAGCATTACGGCCCGATGAGCGAAGTCGCGCCAGGCTGGAAGCTGCGTGTGCTGCTGGCTCAGGCGCTGTTCTCTAACCCGGACATCCTGCTGCTCGACGAACCGACGAACAACCTGGACATCGACACCATCCGCTGGCTGGAGCAGACGCTCAACGACCGCGACAGCACCATGATCATCATCTCGCACGACCGTCACTTCCTGAACATGGTCTGTACGCACATGGCGGATCTGGACTACGGCGAGCTGCGCGTCTATCCGGGCAACTACGACGAATACATGACGGCGGCCACCCAGGCGCGCGAGCGTCTGCTGGCGGACAATGCCAAGAAGAAAGCGCAGATTGCGGACCTGCAGTCCTTTGTTAGCCGCTTCAGCGCTAACGCCTCTAAGTCGCGTCAGGCGACCTCGCGCGCGCGTCAGATCGACAAAATCAAGCTGGAAGAGGTTAAAGCCTCCAGCCGTCAGAACCCGTTCATCCGCTTCGAGCAGGACAAGAAGCTGTTCCGTAACGCGCTGGAAGTGGAGGCCCTTACCAAAGGCTTCGATGAAGGCCCGCTGTTTAAAAACTTCAACCTGCTGCTGGAAGTGGGCGAGAAGATTGCCATTCTGGGCGCCAACGGCGTGGGTAAATCCACCATGCTGAAAACCCTGGTCGGCGAACTGCAGCCGGACAACGGCACCGTGAAATGGTCCGAGAACGCGCAGATTGGCTACTACGCGCAGGATCATGAGTACGAATTCGAAAATGACCTCACCGTCTTCGACTGGATGAGCCAGTGGAAGCAGGAAGGCGACGACGAGCAGGCGGTGCGCAGCATCCTGGGCCGTCTGCTGTTCAGCCAGGACGACATCAAAAAGCCTGCTAAAGTGCTCTCCGGTGGCGAGAAAGGCCGCATGCTGTTCGGCAAGCTGATGATGGAAAAACCAAACATCCTGGTGATGGACGAACCGACTAACCACCTGGACATGGAATCGATCGAATCGCTGAACATGGCGCTGGAGATGTATCAGGGCACCCTGATCTTCGTCTCTCACGACCGTGAGTTCGTCAGCTCGCTGGCAACCCGCGTGATCGAGATTACGCCAGAGCGCGTGGTGGACTTCACCGGTAACTACGAAGATTACCTGCGCAGCAAAGGTATCGACGGCTAAAAAAAAGCCCGGTGGCGCTTCGCTTACCGGGCCTACGGGTGACTTTGTAGGCCGGGTAAGGCGAAGCCGCCACCCGGCAATGTTCAGAGCACCCACTCACTCCTTTCAACCCCGTTCACCCGCAGCGTACGTTTTTCCCCCGCCGGTAATGATACCTTCAGCGCCTTCCATGCCGGACAATAGTCGCCGCGCGCGTTCACCTTCAGGTTGATGGTTGCGCCGTCGCACACCATCTCCCATTCCACCCACAGCGCATTGCCGTTCAGGTAGCCCCAGCTTTCACCGTCGTCTTCAAACAGCAGCCCCGTGGTTGTGCCCACGCCTTTCACCGGGAACAGCTTCAGCTCGCGGGTCGTATCTTTTTCGGCACTCACATGCGTGATGCGCTCGCTGAGCGGCAGACCGGCCCCGGCGCGCACCAGCAGCGGCAGTTTTTCCAGCGGCGCATCCAGGGCGATGGATTGTCCGCCCGCATACCACGCGTGGGTGTAAAAATCGTACCAGCCCGTTTCGTTATCCGGCAGCCAGACGCGGCGCTCGCGCTGCCCGGCTTCGACGACGCTGGCGACCAGCAGGTCGCGGCCCAGCAGGAAGTCGTCGCACTCTTTGAAGGTTTGCGCGTCGTGCTCGTGGTCGAGGAAGGTCGGGCGCAGCATCGGCTCGTCGTCGGCGTGCGCCTGCCAGAGCAGGGTGTAGAGATACGGCAGCAGGCGGTAGCGCAGCTCAATCGCGCCGCGAATGGCAGGCGTGACGCCCGGATACATCCACGGCTCGTTCACCGTGTGGTCATCGTTCCACGAGTGAATGGTAAAGCGCGGGTGCATCACGCCGTTCTGCACCCAGCGCACGAACAGCTCGGCGTCCGGCTTGTCGCCGGAGAAACCGCCGACGTCGTGCCCGACGTTGAACAGCCCGGACAGGCTCATGCCCAGCCCCATGCGGATGTTATAGCGCAGGGTGTCCCAGTTGGTGCGGTTGTCGCCGCTCCAGGTCTGGACGTAGCGCTGCATCCCGGCGCAGCCGGAGCGGGAGATCAGATACGGACGCTTTTCCGGCGCAAAGCGCTGCTGCGCTTCCAGCGAGGCGCGCATCATCAGCAGCGGCATCACCGGGCGAATATGTTTGATGGCGATCTCCTTGCCGAAGCCAAAGCAGCGGGCTTCCCCGTCCCACACTTCATATTCGTTATTGTCGTTCCAGGTGGAGTCGATGCCCATCTCCAGCAGCTGCGTGGTGACGCCGTTCTGCCACCACTGCACCGTTTGCGGGTTGGTAAAGTCGAGGTGTGAGCCTTCGTCATCCCAGAAGCTGGAGCGTTCGGGTGCATCGGTTTCTGAATCGCGAATGAACAGCCCGCGTTCCGCCACTTCGCTGTAGCGCGGATGGTCCTGCAGCAGGCACGGCTTGATGTTCGCCGCAAGCTTCATTCCCGCGTCGTGGAAGGCCTGGCTCATCACCTTCGGCTGCGGCACCTTGTCATAGTTCCAGTTGAAAACGTAGCGCTTGTCGTTGATGGAGGTATAGCCAGACGAAAGCTGGAACGAGTCGCACGGAATGGCGTGCTCTTCGCACAGGCGAATAAAGTTCATCAGCTGATTCTGCGCGTCCGGCGCGTCGGTGTAGTGCATGGTTGAGCCGCTGTAGCCCAGGCTCCATTTCGGTCCGAACAGCGTTTTTCCGGTCAGGCGAACAAAGGCTTTAGTGACGTCCAGCACGCGTCTGCCGGTAAAGAGGTAGTAGTCGATATCGCCCGCTTCCGCCTGCCAGCGGCGATAGGCGGTGTGGTAGTTGTCGATCTCGTTACCCAGATCCAGCCAGCAGCTGCTCAGGTTGTCGTAGAACAGGCCGTAGCTCACGTCGTCGCGGCGGGTGAGGGTGAACGGAATGTGCTTGTACAGCGGATCGGTGCTGGCGGCGTTGTATCCCATCGCGTCGAGGTTGCGCATCTCGTAGCGTTTACCGTTGCGCTGCAGATCGCCCGCTTTCTCACCCAGGCCGTAGAAACGCTCGTCCTTGCGGCGGCTCAGGTAGTGCGCCACGCCGTCGCCGTGGGCGTTCAGCAGGTAGGCGCTGGTGGGGCGGTCGTTGACCAGCGGCTGCCACTCGCCCGCGTCATTGCGGTAGTGCCACTCCAGCCACAGCGGCTGGTGCACGGTGACGCGCAGCTGTTCGGTTGCCACGGTTAACGTGTCGTCCTGCTGCGTCAGCATCCAGGCCGGGCAGGTGAAGCCGCTCAGATCGTCACGACGGCGACCTTCCCACGGCACGTCTTGTTCCGGGGCGATACTCCAGGTGCGGTCCAGCGCCAGCTCGCCTTTGCGTTTGATCAGCACGCGGAACAGGTTCTCTTCCAGCACATACAGGCACAGACGGTGCTGGTTATCGACCAGCAGTTCAAGATGGTTTGCCGACTGCGTATCAACGGTCCAGTTTTTCAGGGTTTTCATATGCAATACATCCACTATCAGGCGCGCTTGGCGCGACGTTCAGCAATAAATGCTACCAGGAAGAGAGCGCCAATCAGGTCAAAGAAGCCCATGGCGATAAAGAGCGGGTTAAAGCCGATTTTGTCGGCGGTCACACCGATTAACAGCGAGAACAGGAAGCTGGCGATCCACGCCGCCGAGCCGCGCATGCCGTTGACGGTCGCCATCTGGCCTTTGTCGAACGACTCCACGACCAGGGCGCTCAGCATGCAGGAGATGATCTGGTGCCCGAAGCCGCCGATGGAGATCAGCACGATGGTGATATACGGGTCGCGGGTAATGGCCACGATGGCCAGCGAGATCATCAGGAACGCGCCCGTCACGGAGCTGGCGACGACAGAGTTCACGCGGGAGCAGCCGAACAGACGGGTGTACAGACGCGTCAGGTAGCCGCTTGCCACGCTGCCGAGGTCGGCGGCGAGGAACGGCAGCCAGGCAAACATCGCAATCTGCTTCAGGTCCATGCCGTGCTCTTTGGCAAGATACAGCGGCACCCAGAAGCTCAGCACCGCCCAGGCCGGTTCCGCCATAAAGGCCGGGATGGCGATACCGTAGAAGCGTTTGTTCTTCGAGACGGTTTTCAGCGCGGTCAGGAAGGGCAGTTTGACGGCAGGCGGTTCGTTATCCTGCTTGATAAACGCCAGCTCGTCCTTGCTCAGGTTCGGGTGCTGCTCGGGGTTGTGGTAGAACGCCCACCAGAGGATCACCCACAGCAGCGCCAGCACGCCGGTAAACATAAACGCCCCCTGCCAGCCGAACGAGGCGTGAGCAAAGTAGATGATAGGCGGAGCCAGCATTGCGCCGATGGAGAAGCCCACGCCCGCCCAGCCGGCGGCAACGGGACGCTCTGATTTCGGGAACCATTCGCCGATGGTTTTGGCGTTCGCCGGGGTGGCGGCGGCCTCTGAAGCCCCCATAAAGAAGCGCAGAATCGCCAGGTGCAGCCAGCTTCCGGCGCCCGCGTGGAAGATACACATCAGCGCCCAGATCCCGGCGCAGACCATAAAGCCAATCTTCAGGCCAATGACGTCAATCAGCCAGCCGCACAGGGGCTGGAAAATGGTATAGGCGATCTGAAACGCGCCGACGATCCAGGAGTATTGCTCGGTGGTGATCCCGAGGCTCTCTTTTAGCTCCGGAGCGAGAATACCTAAGGAATTTCGGGTGATGTAGTTAACGGTGACGCCCAGCAAAAACAGCACCAGCACGTACCAGCGCAGGTTCTTGATGACGCGACGGGTTTTGCTTGTCGCAACGGTGTTATTGATGTCCTGACTCATTTTACTCTCCACAAGACGGACGGTAAGGGGACGGAGGTTCAGGTGTCACACAGATTGTTATGCCTTTGATTTCTATCCGCTTATAATGCTTAAGTTGCTATACAACTAGTATGGAAGCTGTGTGACAAGTTCACCTTAAGGAAGAAAATGAGTGGGCAAAAGTGGATTTTGTGCAAAATTTCTCATAACCGACGAAAACACTCTGGCATGATGGCATTCATGCCAGTTATTGCCTGACAAACACGCTATGAAAATTTTTTCATTTCGCAAATGGAGCCAGATCACAAAATGGACAAAAGGCTAAAAATCACCGAAATCGCGGCCCGCACGCAGCTCTCGATCAGCACCGTTTCGCGGGTGCTGGCGGGGAAAGCGAATACCAGCGAAAAAGCGCGTGCAAAGGTGCTGGCGTGCGCGCGCGAGCTGGGGGTAATGGACGGCATGGCGGCAGGGCGTCTGCTGCTTAACAGCCTGGTGGTTTTTGCCCCTCAGCGGGCGTTTGACGAGCGGTCCGACATCTTTTACTACCGCGTGATCCAGAGCGTAAGCAAAGCACTTGCCTCCCACGAGGTCCGGTTGCGCTACTGCGCGCTGGAGGAGAACGACAGCGACGCCCAGCTGTTTCTGACGCGGATGAACGAGCCGGACACCCAGGCGGCCATTCTTCTCGGTATTGACGATCCGCATATCCACGATCTGGCGGTAGACGTGGGCAAACCCTGCATGCTGATTAACTGCCGGGACCGCCGCATGCGCCTGCCTGCCGTCGCCCCGGATCACCGCGCCATCGGCGAGCGGGCGGCGGAGTACCTGTTCGAGATGGGGCACCGGGAGGTAATGAACGTGCTGTGCCTGCGGCGCTACACCATGGAGCAGCGCCTGTCGGGGATCCGCGACGCGTGGCAGTCTCACAACCTGGCGTTCAACGACAGGCGCGATCTGCTGGTGGTGCCGAGCTTCAGCGCCAGAGAGACGGAGCAGCTGGTGAGCGATTGGCTAAATCAGCAGCAGGGAAAAGACCTGCCGACGGCGTTCCTGGTTGGCGGCGACTTTATGGCGGCGGGCACCATCAGCGCCTTACAAAACCACGGCCTGCGCGTGCCGCAGGACGTCTCGGTGATGAGCATCGACGGCTTTAACCTGGCGGCGATTCAGGATGTTCCATTAACGGCCGTGCATGTTCCCCGCGATGAGCTGGGAACGGAAGCGGTACACATGCTCCAGCAGCGGCTCATGCGCCTGGACGCGCCGGTAGGCACATTGCTGCTGAACGGCACGCTGGCCGTGCGGGAATCGGTACGGCGGATACGTCAGGGGAAACGACGCACCGCCGTGGAGCGGGAAGGGCTGTACGACAGCTAGACCATGCCCAGCGCGCGTTTGCCGTGGATGTTGAGATCGTTCACGGTAAAGCGGTCCTGCCAGGTTTTTTCATAATCCTCGCGCGGGAAGTCTCCCGGCGACGCGCCGGTTTCCAGCGCTTCCTTGACCTTCTTCGCATAGGCGAGGTTTTTCTCGCACATCGGTGCGGCGGGGATGTACATCACGTTGCCCCAGCCCTGCTGATCTTCCACCGGCGCGACGGAGTGGATCACATCGCAGTGCCACCACACCGAATCACCCGCCTCCAGCGCCGGAATGCTGGTCAGCGCCTCGATAAGCAGCGGGTGCCACTTCTCGGAAACCGGCAGCACGCGCCCCGGCGCCACGCCGCACAACTCGTCTTCCGGCACGTCGTCCAGCAGCGGACGCAGCAGAATGTACGCCATTGCTTCCGGGATCGGCACCACGTGCAGCAGCCCCTGGCCGGGGATCATGTCCGACAGCGCCGTCCAGCCCTGGAAGGTGCGGAACACCGAGCATTTGGTGGTGTTATCGACGGTATACTCTTCCACTTCGGTACGGTGCGCGGCGTTCCACGGGTCGTACTTGTCGACGTTGCCGTCAAACACGCGGGCGAAAACCTGCTGGTATGCCGGCAGCAGCCAGCGCTCCAGCGCGCCGGAGTCGGTATGCGCGCCCAGCCCTTTCGAGGTGGTTCCCGGCGGACGGCGGCGGATACGATCCGGGTAAATCACGCTCACGTCCGGGTCGAACCACTGCTTGCCGTTGCTCTCGAACGTCCATAAGCGGTTCAGGAACGACTGCACCTGCGCCATTTCTTCGCTCTGGCGCGCCTGCATTTGCGCCTGCGACCAGTAGATCGGGTAAATCTCCGGACGGGAAGCGCTCAGGGTGCCGAAGAAGTTATCGCCTGGCCCTTTGTACACCTCATCAAACTTGTTCAGATCGAGGTAGTCGAGCATCGACTGATCCCACGCCAGCGCCTGCTCGCGCGGGAAGTGACCTTTAATCACCGCGCAGCCGCGGCGCTTAACGGCCTCGCGCTGTGCGTCGGTAATCGTGCCGTTTTTCACATCGTTAAGCGGAATCACCGGCCAGACGGATTCACCTTTATTTTTAAGGGCGTTAATTTCCGCCACTCGGGTGGCAATGCTGTCGCTGAGCTTGTTGAACACCGCCTGCACGTCACCGATCTGCGCGCGTAACTCACGTTTCAACTGACGGATTGCCGCTTTGTGATCCGCTGGCAAGGTTTCACTGGTAAAGGTCATAACTGCCTCGCATCTTTCATTCGAAAGTAAAAGTGTCTACAAGTGATACTTTAAGTTAAAAATAAGTTAATGCAAGTTTAAAAACTTGACCTGCGCCACAGGACGGGAAAATGAGTGAGGGTGCCGGAGCAGGGCTCCGGCGAGAAGAGGATCAGGCGTCGAACGGGGAATGGTTGTCGAGCACGGCCTGAATGACGTTCAGCGCGCCGTGATGGTTGTTGTCATCGGTGCTGTAGCGGCTGATTTCTTTGATGCTCTCTGCCGCGTTACCCATAGCAAAGGAATATTTCACCAGCTTCAGCATCTCGGCATCGTTGCCGCTGTCGCCAATCGCCACGCACTCTTGCGGAGAAATTTTCCAGCGCTTCAGCAGACGGCTGATGCCGTTCGCTTTGTGCAGGCCGGGGATAATTAAATCGACAAAGCCAAAGCCGCTGGTGACCGGCTTCATGATGCCGTCCAGGGAGACGTGGAGTTTATCCACCAGATTAGGAATATCGCTGTCCGGCAGGTTCAGGGAGAACTTAAACAGCACGTCGTCAATGTCGCGGTAATCGCTGATGCGCTTTAAGCGGTGGTAGTGCTTTGACATTAGCGCCACGAACGCGTCTGGCGCTTTATCGCTGACGTAGGCGCTCTCCAGCCCGCAGGCCACGAAGTTCAGCCCTTTGTCTTTCAGCAGTTCGCCAATCACGATCTGTGATTCATGGCGGGTCAGCTCGCCGTGAAAAATCTGCTCGCCGCGATCGAACACCAGCGCGCCGTTTTCCGCCACGAAGGAGATCCGATCTTTAAGCTCCGGAAAGAAGGAGATGAGCTGGTAATACTGGTTGCCGCTGGCGACAACAAATTCAATGTCGCGGGCTTTAAGCTGTTCAAACTGTGCCTGGAAGCGGTCACGATCGTACTGCTTGGCATCATCAAGGAAAGTTCCGTCCATATCGGTGACGATAACTTTAACGGTCATACTGTGCTCCTGGGTCACTGCGTTTTGAAACATTCTAATAACAAGGTGACGAGGAGCACAAATTTAATTTCGAATGAAAGTCAGAAAGCCGGGTGGCGGCTTCGCCTTACCCGGCCTACGGGGAGACTCTGTAGGCCCGGTAAGCGCAGCGCCACCGGGCGTTTTCTTACAGCGTATGCTCAGTACGGGCGATAATATCGTCCTGCGCATCCGGCGACAGGGCGGTGAAGAACGCCGAGTAACCCGCGACGCGCACTACCAGGTCGCGGTACTGGTCCGGGTGTTTCTTCGCCTCCAGCAGCGTTTCGCGCGAGACGATGTTGTACTGGATATGCCAGCCCTTATGCACCTCGAAGAAGGTGCGCAGCAGCACCATCAGCTTCTGGCGATCGCTGTCGTTTTCCAGCGTTGACGGGTTCAGCTTCTGGTTCAGCAGCACGCCGCCGAGAATCGCTTCCGTCGGCAGTTTGCCCACCGAGCCAATTACCGCCGTCGGGCCGAGGTGGTCCGTACCCGAAGCCGGGCTGGCCCCTTCCGCCAGAGGGGTATGCGCCTTACGTCCGTCCGGTGTCGCCATCGTCGCCGCGCCAAACGGCACGTTCGCGGAGATGGAAGAGGTGCCCGCGTAGTAGTTACCGCCAATCGGGCCGCGGCCGTGGCGCGGGTTATGGTACTGCTTCAGCTCTTCAATGTAGGTCTGATAGGCGCGGGTCAGCAGCATATCCACGCTGTCGTCGTCGTTGCCGTACTTCGGCGCGCCGTTGATCAGGCGCTGACGCAGCTGCTCGTGGGTCAGGCCATCGAAATCATCGGCCAGCGCCGCCGCCAGCTGCTGCTGACCGATAGTGCCCTGTTCGAACACCAGCTTCTTCACCGCCGCCAGGCTGTTGCCGAGGTTGGCGATGCCCACCTGCAGGCCGGACACCCAGTCATACTTCGCGCCGCCCTGCTTGATGCTTTTCGCGCGCTCGATGCAGTCGTCCACCAGCGCCGAGCAGAGAATATCGTGGACGTTCTCCTCCAGCATAGTGTCCACGACGTACTCAATCTCGATGGATTTGCGGGTGTAGTAGCGGATCTGGGTATCCCACGCCGCCATCACCTCCTCGAAGTTATCGAAGTTACCGGCAGAGAGGGCTTTCTCCTGCGGCAGGAACACCTTGCCGCTGGTGGCGTCGCGGCCGCCTTCCAGCGCGGCCAGCATCACGCGGGCGAAGTTGATGAAGCTCATGCCGGTGCAGCGGTAGCCCCACTTGCCGCCCACCGCGGTTTCGATGCAGCCAATGGCCGCGTAGTCGTAGGCGTCGTCGCGCTCAACGCCGAGCTTGATGAATTCCGGAATGACGATTTCATCGTTGTTGAACGCCGGCATCCCGAAGCCGCAGCGGATCACCTGCACGCAGGCGTCGAGGAAGTCGTTGCTCATGCCCGCGTGGTAGCGCACGCTCAGGTTCGGCTGGGTGGAGCGCAGACGGCCGCAGGATTCCAGAATCGCGTACGAGAGCGGGTTCACCGCGTCCATCGGCTCACCGTTGACCAGCTTCTGGCCGCCGATGGTGACGTTCTGGTACAGCGGGCTACCGGCGGAAGCCTTCGAGTGCGAGCCGGAGCGGATCTTATTCACTTCCAGCAATTTCAGCCAGCAGCTGTGCAGCAGCTCGATGGCGTGTTCGCGATCCAGGCTCTGGTTCAGCTCCACGTCGCGGCGGTAGTACGGATAGAGATACTGGTCCATACGCGCGAAGGAGACGGAGTGGCCGTTGGACTCAATCTGCAGGATCAGCTGAATGAAGTAGCACAGCTGCAGCGCCTGCCAGAAGGTTTTTGGCGGCTCGTGGGCGATTACGTCACAGTTTTCCGCCATTGCCAGCAGCTCGTCGCGGCGGCTTACGCGGGTTTCGGTCGCGGCCATTTCGCGCGCCAGGTCGGCAAAGCGTTTGATGTGCAGGCTCACCGCTTCCAGCACGATATCAATTGCCTTCAGGAACTGATCGCCGTGCAGGTCTTCCAATACCGTCAGGTTGATGCGTGAGCGGCGCTCGGCCACTTTGGCGCGCAGGCCGTCGAGACCTTTCTCCAGCACCAGCGGGAAGTTAACGGCCAGGTGCGCGTCGCCGGAGGTCATGTTGCCTTCGGCTTTGATGATGCCGGTTTCCAGCAGGCCTTTCTGCTCGTCGGTGAACATGCCGTAGCAGCGGTCCTGCACCGTCTGGCCGCGCCACCACGGGCAGATTTCATGCAGCACGCGCTTGTTCTCTTCGCTCACCGCAAAGCCCGCGCCCGGACGGTCCGCCAGGTCGTCAATCTCTTTCTCAATCCAGGAGACGGTGTATTCCGGGAAGATCGGCGCGGCGCGCACTTCGCTTGCCTGGTTCCCGATGATCAGCTCGTCGTGCTTGATCCAGATGGTACGCTCGGCCAGGTGATGCGCCAGCGCCAGGGCGCGGCGCACCGGGATCGGCTTGTCCATGTGCTGCTGGTACATTTCGGTGTAATGCTGGGCGCGCTCGGTACAGACCGGCGGCTTCACGATATGCACCAGGGCCGTTTTGTGCGCCTTAATGCGCTCGCTGAGGGTGTTGAGATTCAGGGTGGTCATAGGTTTATCCTCGTAAGGTCGCGGTTAACCCTTTCTGGCAGGCGTACTGCTGCGCGAAGTCCAGCAGGGCAGGGTTATCCAGCGGTTTGTCAGGGGCAGAGTAGGGTTGGCCGAGCAGGGTGTATTTGTTCATGCCCAGCGTGTGATACGGCAGAAAATGAATATCGTCGACGCCGAGTTCATCGGCAGCGAAGTTGGTAATGGCGGTGATGGAGGCTTCATCCGCGTTGAAGCCCTGGATCAGCGGCACGCGGATGGCGATCGTTTTCCCGGCGGCGGCCAGGCGCTTCAGGTTGTCCAGGATGCGCTTAGCCGAACCGTCCGTCCACTGCTTGAAAACGTCTCCGTCGACATGCTTCAGGTCGGCGAGGAACAGATCGACGTACGGTAATGACGGCTCGATATAGTGCCACGGCACGTGAAGGCAGGTTTCGACGGCGGTGTGGATACCCTGGTCGTGGCTGGCTTTAAACAGCGCGTGCGCCAGCTCCGGGTTCATAAACGGTTCGCCGCCGGAGAGGGTGATCCCGCCGCCGCTGCGGTCGTAAAAGGGTTTATCGCGCAGTACGGTCGCCATGATCTCCTCGACCTGCTTTTCTTCGCCGCAAACGGTCAGCGCCTGCGTCGGGCAGCAGTCGGTGAGGGCATCAAGCGTCTCTTCACTCAGCTTTTCGCGGTGGATGACCAGGCCATTCAGCGCGCGTTCGATGCAGCCCGGTGCCGCCTGCTGGCACAGGTCGCAGCCGTTCAGGCACAGACGCGCATCAAACAGCACGTCCCGGCTGCGGGAGCGGCTTTCCGGGTTCTGGCACCAGCGACAGCCCAGCGAGCAGCCTTTCAGGAACACCACGGTACGTATACCGGGGCCGTCGTGGGTAGAGTAACGCTGAATATTGAAGATCATGTTTTCCGCCTCTCATCTTGCATATGAAGATTAAATTACTTTCGAATGAAAGTTATCTTGATGCAGGTCAACTCTTGAGCAGGTTTTGTCGTGATAGGGTAAGTGCAGGCTAATTTGAGGGTGACATCATGGAACTTTATCTCGACACATCTGACGTTGCGGCAGTCAAAAAGCTGGCGCGAATCTTCCCGCTGGCGGGCGTGACCACCAACCCAAGCATTGTGGCGGCCGGTAAAACGCCGCTCGACGAACTGCTGCCCGCGCTGCACGACGCGCTGGGCGGCAAGGGCCGTCTGTTTGCGCAGGTAATGGCAACCACCGCCGAAGGGATGGTGGAAGACGCGCGCAAGCTGCGCGCCATCATTAACGATCTGGTGGTGAAGGTGCCGGTGACCGCGGAAGGGCTGGCGGCTATTAAGATGCTGAAAGCGGAAGGGATCCCGACGCTGGGCACGGCGGTCTACGGTGCCGCGCAGGGGATGCTCTCCGCGCTGGCGGGGGCAGAGTATGTGGCCCCTTACGTTAACCGCGTGGACGCGCAGGGCGGGGACGGGATCCAGACCGTGGTGGAATTACAGCAGCTGCTGACGCTGCACGCGCCGCAGTCAAAGGTGCTGGCCGCGAGCTTTAAAACCCCGCGTCAGGCGCTGGACTGCCTGCTGGCAGGCTGCGAGTCCATCACGCTGCCGCTGGACGTGGCGCAGCAGTTTATTACTTCCCCTGCGGTGGATGCGGCGATCGTGAAGTTTGAGCAGGACTGGCAGGGGGCGTTTGGACGGACGTCCATCTGACGCGGTTGCCGGGTGGCGCTAACGCTTACCCGGCCTACGTTCGAGCCGTTGTAGGTCGGGTATGGCTAAGCCGCCACCCGACTTTTTACTGACTACACACCTCACACCCCGGATTACGCATCAGCTTCATCTCGCGGAACTGGCAGGTCATCGCGTCATACATCACGATTTTCCCCGCGGCGGGCGTGCCGTAATTCGTCAGCACCTTGATCGCTTCCATTGCCTGCAGTGAACCAATCACGCCGACGAGCGGCGCCATCACGCCCGCCTCAACGCAGGTCAGCGCATTCTCGCCAAACAGACGGCTCAGGCAGCGGTAACAGGGTTCACCCTCAGCGTACGTGAAGACGCTGATTTGCCCCTCCATGCGGATCGCCGCCCCGGAAACCAGCGGCGTTTTATGAGCAAAACAGCCCGCGTTGAGCTGATTACGGACGGTGACGTTATCCGTGCAGTCCAGGACCAGATCGTGCCGGGCAATCTGCGCGGAGAGCGCGTCGTCATCCAGCATTGCGTCAATCAGCGTGAACTGAACGTGGGGGTTGATGCGCGCCAGCGCAGCCCTTGCGGATTCCACTTTCGGCTGGCCCACCGTCGCGTCGCTGTGCAGCGTCTGGCGCTGCAGGTTGGACACCGACACGGTATCGAAATCCAGCAGCGTCATGCTTCCTGCGCCCGCCGCGGCAAGGTACTGCGCGGCGGCGCAGCCCAGCCCGCCCAGCCCGACGACCAGCACGCTGGCCGCCTTGAGCGCTTCCTGACCTTCGAAATCAAACCCGCGCAGCACAATCTGGCGGTTGTAGCGCATCATCTCCGGGTCGCTCAGCTCCACCGTCATGTCAGCCTCCGAACAGGTGGTTAAAGCGCTCGACCTCAACCCATTCGCCGGCTTCCACGTTGCCGCGCTCGCGCTCCAGCACGATGAAGCAGTTGCCCAGACTGAAGGAGCTGAAAATGTGCGAGCCCTGATGTCCGGTGGTGCTCACTTCGAGCTCGCCGTCCGCACCGCGCGCCAGAATGCCGCGCTGGAAGTCGAGACGGCCCGGCGATTTTTTCAGCCGCGTGGCGGCACGCACGCGCAGGCGTTCCGGCAGCGGGCTGGCCTTGTTGCCGGAAAGCTTCGCCAGCAGCGGGATCGCCAGCTGGTAGAAGGTCAGCGCGGCGGAGACCGGGTTACCCGGCAGGCCGCAGAACCAGCTGTGTGGAAGCTTGCCAAACGCGAACGGTTTGCCCGGCTTGATCGCCAGCTTCCAGAAGGCGATTTCGCCCAGCTCTTCAAGCAGGGTTTTGGTGTAATCCGCTTCGCCCACGGAGACGCCGCCGGAGCTGATGACCACGTCGGCGGATTTATCCGCCTCGATAAACGCCGCGCGCAGTTTTTCCGGGTCGTCAGGAATGATGCCGAGGTTAATCACCTCGCAGCCCAGCTGCTCCAGCATCAGGTGTACCGCCAGGCGGTTGGTGTCGTAAATCTGGCCGTCCTGCAGCGGCTGGCCCGGAAGCTGCAGCTCGTCGCCGGTGGAGAAAACGGCGACGCGCACTTTGCGGATAACGTCAACTTCCGCGATGCCGAGCGAGGCCAGCACCGGCAGCTCCGCCACCGTCAGCCTTTGCCCGGCGGCAAAAACGGTCGCGCCGAGGGTGATGTCTTCGCCCGTGCGGCGGATGTTCTGGCCCGCTTTGACGCTGGCGGTAAAACGCACCCCGTCGTCGGTCTGTTCGGTCTCTTCCTGCATGACGACAGCGTCGCAGCCAGCCGGAACCGGCGCGCCGGTCATGATGCGCACGCAGGTGCCTGCAGGCCATTCCCCGCTAAACGGCTGACCCGCAAAGGCTTTACCCGCCACCGGCAGGGCGTTACCCGTCTGGAGATCCGCCAGGCGTACCGCGTAACCGTCCATCGCGGAGTTATCAAACCCCGGCACGTTGAGCGGGGAGACGATATCGCGTGCGGCAATACGGCCAAAACAGCGCACGAGGGGCAGCGTCTCAACGTCATGCAGCGGGGAAACTCGGTCAAGCATCTGCGTGAGTGCCGTCTCAAGCGGCATCAGTCCGGCGGTAAAATCCATGGTGGGCTCCTGCGGAGTAACAACGAAAGCGTCCATTATGGCAGAAAAGTGCGGCTAACTGTATGACCGGAGGGTGTACGCTTTACATCACTGTTACGTCTTTCTATATTCAAAAATCATCTGAAGTTTCGTCGACGATAATGATATTTATAGAAAAAGCCGCAAAACAGGCTAACGGGTGATGCGAATGGTTAAGGCGGTAATCGCAATTCATGGCGGGGCCGGGGCAATCACCCGTGCACAGCTCACTCCTGAGCAGGAAAAGCGCTACATCGACGCGCTGTACGCCATTGTCGAAACGGGCCAGAAAATGCTGGAAGCGGGCGAGAGCGCGCTGGACGTGGTCACCGAGGCGGTACGCCTGCTGGAGGAGTGCCCGTTATTTAATGCGGGGATAGGTTCGGTCTTTACCCGGGATGAAACCCACGAGCTGGATGCCTGCGTCATGGACGGTATCTCCCTGAAAGCGGGGGCCGTGGCAGGCGTCAGCCACCTGCGTAACCCGGTGCTGGCCGCGCGTCTGGTGATGGAAGAGAGCCCGCACGTGCTGCTGACGGGCGCGGGGGCAGAGAGGTTTGCCTTCGAACACGGAATGGCGCCGGTATCGCCCGATCTGTTTTCCACAGAGGCGCGCTACCAGCAGCTGCTGGACGCCCGTTCGGCGGGTATGACGCAGCTTGACCATACTGCGCCGCTGGATGAGCGCAGCAAAATGGGCACGGTCGGCGCGGTGGCGCTCGACAAAGCGGGCAACCTCGCGGCGGCAACCTCCACGGGCGGGATGACCAACAAGCTCCCCGGACGCGTGGGCGACAGCCCGCTGCCGGGCGCCGGCTGCTATGCCAATAACGCGACGGCGGCGGTGTCGTGTACCGGCACCGGGGAAGTCTTTATTCGCGCCCTCGCGGCCTACGACATTACCGCGCTGATGGATTACGGCGGCTTAAGCCTCAGCGAAGCCTGCGAGCGCGTAGTGATGGAGAAATTACCTGCCCTGGGCGGCGTCGGCGGGCTGATTGCGGTGGATCGCGAGGGCAACGTGGCCCTGCCGTTCAACAGCGAAGGCATGTACCGCGCCTGGGGCTATGCCGGCGATGAGCCGAGCACGGGGATCTATCGTGAATAAGGGGGCAGCGCGTGCCGCACAGTGAAGAGCTGGACAACCGCGAAGTGCTGGCTGTCCATCAGCTGAATATTGCGTTTCAGGAAGAGCGGCAGTTCATCCCCGCAGTACAGAATTTATCGTTCACGCTCAGGCGCGGCGAGACGCTGGCGATTGTTGGCGAATCCGGCTCCGGGAAATCGGTCACCGCGCTGGCGCTGATGCGCCTGCTGGAACAGACGGGCGGGCAAATCAGCAGCGAGAAAATGCTGCTGCGCCGCCGTAACCGTCAGGTCATTGATTTAAATGAGTTGAGCGGTTCGCAGATGCAGGGCGTGCGCGGGGCGGACATTGCGATGATCTTTCAGGAGCCGATGACCTCCCTGAACCCGGTTTTCCCGGTCGGGGAACAAATCGCCGAGTCCATCCGCCTGCATCAGGGGCTAAGCGGTGATGAAGCGCTCAACGAGGCCCGACGGATGCTGGAGCTGGTGCGCATTCCGGAGGCGCAGGCCATCCTGAGCCGCTATCCGCATCAGCTTTCCGGCGGCATGCGCCAGCGGGTGATGATTGCCATGGCGCTCTCGTGCCGTCCAGCCGTGCTAATTGCCGATGAACCAACGACGGCGCTGGACGTGACGATTCAGGCGCAGATCCTGCAGCTCATCAAGGTGTTGCAGCAGGAGATGGAGATGGGGGTGATTTTCATCACCCACGATATGGGCGTGGTCGCCGATATCGCCGATCGGGTGCTGGTGATGCACAAGGGCAGCGCGGTGGAAACCGGCCCGGTCGAGCAGATTTTTCACGCGCCCGCGCATCCTTACACCAAAGCGCTGCTGGCGGCGGTTCCGCGCCTGGGGGCGATGAACGGCAGCGATCTGCCGCGTCGTTTTCCGTTGATTTCCCTGGAGGCGTCTGAGCCGCAGGAGGAGGAACGCGAGCAGGACACCGTGGTGCCGGGCAAGCCCATTCTGGAAGTGCGCAATCTGGTCACGCGTTTTCCGCTGCGCAGCGGCGTACTGAACCGCGTAAAGCGCGAAGTGCACGCGGTGGAAAACGTCAGCTTCGACCTTTGGCCGGGCGAAACGCTGGCGCTGGTAGGGGAGTCCGGCTGCGGTAAATCCACGACCGGGCGCGCGTTGCTCCGTCTGGTGGACGCGCAGGAGGGGAGCATTACCTTTAACGGCGAGCGCATTGATACCCTTCCTGACAGCAGGCTGCAGGCGGTGCGGCGGGATATTCAGTTTATTTTTCAGGATCCGTATGCCTCCCTCGATCCGCGACATACGGTGGGGTATTCGATCATGGAGCCGCTGCGGGTGCATAACCTGCTCGACGGCGAGGCGGCGCAGCGTCGCGTGGCCTGGCTGCTGGAGCGCGTTGGCCTGAAGCCGGAACACGCCTGGCGTTATCCGCACGAGTTTTCCGGCGGGCAGCGGCAGCGTATCTGCATCGCCCGCGCGCTGGCGCTGAACCCAAAAGTGGTGATTGCGGATGAATCCGTCTCGGCGCTGGATGTCTCTATCCGGGCGCAAATCATCAATCTGCTGCTGGATTTACAGCGGGATATGGGGATCGCCTTCCTGTTTATCTCGCACGACATGGCGGTGGTTGAGCGCATCAGCCATCGCGTGGCGGTGATGTTTATGGGGCAAATCGTGGAAATCGGGCCGCGAAGGGCGGTATTTGAGAACCCGCAGCACCCGTACACCCGCAAGCTCATCGCGGCGGTCCCGGTCGCCGATCCGGCGCATCGTCACGGCCAGCGCGTGCTGTTGCAGGATGAAATGCCGAGCAATATTCGTAAACGCGGCGAGGCCGTGGAGCGCGTGGCGCTGCGTGAGGTCGGTCCGGGTCATTTCGTGGCTCCCCCGCGTCAGGACAATGCCTTTTCGCGGTTATAACTTTCAACAGGCAGGAGAACATAATGGTTACATTTGTAGCGCGTAGATGGTTGTTAGCCGCGAGCGTGACGGCAGCCCTGGCCGCTGCCCCCGCGTTCGCTGCCAAAGATGTGGTGGTCGCCGTCGGCTCTAACTTCACCACGCTGGATCCGTATGACGCTAACGACACGCTCTCCCAGGCGGTGGCGAAATCGTTCTACCAGGGCCTGTTTGGCCTGGATAAAGAGATGAAGCTTAAAAACGTGCTGGCGGAGGGGTACACCGTTTCGGATGACGGGCTGGTGTACACCATTAAGCTCAAAACCGGGGTGAAGTTCCAGGACGGCACCGACTTTACTGCCGACGCGGTGAAGGTAAACCTGGATCGCGCCAGCAATCCTGAGAACAGCCTCAAGCGTTATAACCTCTATAAAAACATCGCCAAAACCGAGGTGGTCGACCCGGCGACGGTAAAAATCACCCTGAAAGAGCCGTTCTCCGCGTTTATCAATATCCTGGCGCACCCGGCGACGGCGATGATTTCCCCTGCCGCACTGAAGAAATACGGCAAGGAGATCGGCTTCCACCCGGTGGGTACCGGTCCGTACGAGCTGGTCACCTGGAATCAGACCGATTTTGTGAAGGTGAAGAAATACGCGGGATACTGGCAGAAAGGGCTGCCGAAGCTGGACACCATCACCTGGCGTCCGGTAGTGGATAACAACACCCGTTCGGCGATGCTGCAAACCGGCGAGGCGCAGTTTGCCTTCCCGGTCCCGTACGAGCAGGCCGCCATTCTGGAGAAAAACAGCAAGCTGGAGCTGGTCGCCAGCCCGTCGATCATGCAGCGCTACATCAGCATGAACGTCACGCAAAAGCCGTTCGATAATCCGAAGGTGCGCGAAGCCATTAACTATGCCATTAACCGCCAGGCGCTGGTGAAGGTCGCTTTTGCGGGCTATGCCACCCCGGCCACCGGCGTGCTGCCGCCGGCTATCGCGTATGCGCAAAGCTATCAGCCGTGGCCGTACGATCCGGCCAAAGCGCGCGAGCTGCTGAAAGAGGCGGGCTATCCGAACGGCTTTAGCACCACGCTGTGGTCGTCGCATAACCACAGTACCGCCCAGAAGGTGCTGCAGTTTACCCAGCAGCAGCTGGCGCAGGTGGGGATTAAGGCGCAGGTTACCGCCATGGATGCCGGACAGCGTGCGGCAGAGGTCGAGGGGAAAGGGCAGAAAGAGAGCGGGGTGAGGATGTTCTACACCGGCTGGTCGGCCTCGACGGGTGAAGCCGACTGGGCGCTGTCGCCGCTGTTTGCCTCACAGAACTGGCCGCCAACCCTGTTCAATACCGCGTTCTACAGCAACCCGCAGGTGGACAAAGACCTGGCCGATGCGCTGAAAACCACCAAACCGGAGGAGAAAGCACGCCTCTACAAGGACGCGCAGGACATCATCTGGAAAGAGTCGCCGTGGGTGCCGCTGGTGGTGGAGAAACTGGTGTCAGCCCATAACAAAGCGTTGACCGGGTTCTACATCATGCCGGATACGGGCTTTAGCTTTGACGATGCGGATTTAAAATAACGCCCATGCTGAACTATGTTTGTAAACGCCTGCTGGGGCTTATCCCGACGCTGCTGATTGTGGCGGTGCTGGTGTTTTTGTTTGTCCATATGCTGCCGGGCGATCCGGCGCGTCTGGTTGCCGGGCCCGAAGCGGATGCCACGGTCATTGAGCTGGTGCGTAAACAGCTGGGTCTTGACCAGCCTCTGTATAGGCAGTTTCTGCACTATATTGGCAACGTTCTGCAGGGTGACTTTGGTATCTCGATGGTGTCGCGTCGTCCGGTGTCGGAAGAGATCGCCACCCGCTTTATGCCCACGTTCTGGTTAACGATAGCCAGCATGAGCTGGGCCGTGGTGTTCGGACTTGGCGCCGGGATTGTGGCGTCCGTCTGGCGTAACCGCTGGCCGGACAAGCTCGGCATGGCGCTGGCGGTGACCGGCATCTCCTTCCCGGCGTTCGCGCTGGGGATGCTGCTGATGCAGATCTTCTCCGTTGAGCTGGGCTGGCTGCCCACCGTCGGGGCCGATACCTGGAAGCATTACATTCTGCCCTCAATGACGCTGGGGGCTGCCGTGTCGTCGGTGATGGCCCGCTTTACCCGCGCCTCGTTCGTTGACGTGCTGAGCGAAGATTATATTCGCACCGCGCGGGCGAAAGGGGTCAGCGAGAAGTGGGTCATCCTCAAGCACGGGTTCCGCAATGCGATGATCCCGGTGGTGACGATGATGGGGCTGCAGTTTGGCTTCCTGCTGGGCGGCTCTATCGTGGTGGAAAAGGTCTTCAACTGGCCGGGGCTGGGACGTCTGCTGGTCGATTCCGTCGAGATGCGCGACTATCCGGTGATTCAGGCGGAAGTCCTGCTTTTCTCGCTGGAGTTTATTCTTATCAACCTCGTGGTGGACGTGCTCTACGCCGCCATTAACCCGGCCATCAGGTATAAGTAAGATGCGATTATTGAACTGGCGGCGTCAGGCCGTATTAAACGCCATGCCGGGGCTAAAACCGGACCACATCCGCACCCCGTGGTCTGAATTCTGGCGGCGCTTTCGCCGTCAGCCGGTCGCGATGACCGCGGGGCTGTTCGTGCTGCTGCTGATCGTGGTGGCGATCGTGGCGCCGTGGGTGGCGCCGTTTGATGCGGAAAACTATTTTGACTACGACCGCCTGAACGACGGGCCCTCAATGCTCCACTGGTTCGGCGTGGACTCTCTCGGGCGGGATATCTTTAGCCGGGTGCTGGTGGGGGCGCAGATCTCGCTCGCCGCCGGGGTGTTTGCGGTGCTGATCGGCGCGACCATTGGGATCGTGCTGGGGCTGGTCGCCGGCTATTACGAAGGCTGGTGGGACCGCATCATCATGCGCATCTGCGACGTGCTGTTTGCCTTCCCCGGCATTCTGCTGGCGATTGCCGTGGTGGCGATCATGGGCAGCGGCATGGCCAACGTCATCATTGCGGTCGCGGTGTTTTCGATTCCGGCCTTTGCCCGCCTGGTGCGCGGCAACACGCTGGTGCTGAAACAGCAGACCTTTATCGAGTCGGCCCGCAGTATGGGGGCCAGCGACGCCACAATTCTCTTCAGCCATATTCTGCCGGGGACGGTGTCGTCTATCGTGGTCTACTTCACCATGCGTATCGGCGTGTCGATAATCTCGGCGGCCAGCCTGTCGTTTCTGGGGCTGGGGCACAGCCTCCGACACCGGAGTGGGGCGCGATGCTGAACGAGGCGAGGGCCGATATGGTGATTGCGCCACACGTGGCGATCTTCCCGAGTCTGGCGATTTTCCTGACCGTGCTGGCGTTTAACCTGCTGGGGGATGGGCTGCGCGACGCGCTGGATCCGAGGATAAAGGGGTAGTGCAGTGAAATGTGCCGGGTGGCGGCTACGCCTTACCCGGCCTACAAAAGCGGAGTGGGGAGATTAAACCCGGCTACCCCACAGGTCATACTCATCCGCGTTTTCAACCTTCACGCGAATAATATCACCCGGCTTAACGTTGGTTTCGCCATTCAGGTACACCGCACCGTCGATTTCAGGGGCGTCCGCCATGCTGCGGCCAATCGCGCCTTCTTCGTCCACTTCGTCGATGATAACCATGATCTCGCGGCCCACTTTCTCCTGCAGACGTTCGGCAGAAATCTGCTGCTGAAGCTGCATGAAGCGGTTCCAGCGCTCCTCTTTCACCTCTTCCGGCACCTGGTCCGCCAGCTCGTTGGCGGTTGCGCCTTCCACCGGGCTGTACTTGAAGCAGCCTACGCGGTCCAGACGCGCTTCTTTCAGGAAGTCGAGCAGCATCTGGAAATCTTCTTCGGTTTCACCCGGGAAGCCGACGATGAAGGTCGAGCGCAGGGTCAGGTCCGGGCAGATCTCACGCCACTGTTTGATGCGCGCCAGCTGGCGGTCAACGGAGCCAGGACGTTTCATCAGCTTCAGGATACGCGGGCTGGCATGCTGCAGCGGGATGTCCAGGTACGGCAGAATTTTGCCTTCCGCCATCAGTGGGATCACGTCGTCAACGTGCGGGTACGGGTAAACGTAGTGCAGACGCGTCCAGATACCGAGTTTGGACAGCTGCTCGCACAGGCCGACCATGCTGGTTTTCACCGGCTCGCCGTTGTGGAAACCGGAGCGGTGCTTAACGTCCACGCCGTAAGCTGAGGTGTCCTGGGAGATGACCAGCAGTTCCTTCACGCCCGCATCGGCCAGACGTTTGGCTTCCGCCAGCACTTCGCCGATTGGACGGCTCACCAGATCGCCACGCATGGACGGGATGATGCAGAAGGTGCAGCGGTGGTTGCAGCCTTCGGAAATTTTCAGGTACGCGTAGTGGCGCGGCGTCAGCTTCACGCCCTGTTCCGGCACCAGGCTCAGGAACGGGTTGTGCTTGGGTTTTGGCACGTAGTGATGAACATGTTGCAGCACCTGCTCGTAGCTGTGCGGGCCGGTAATCTCCAGCACCTTCGGGTGCACTTCGCGGATCTGGTCTTCTTTCGCGCCCAGACAGCCGGTCACGATCACTTTGCCGTTTTCGGTCAGCGCTTCACCGATGGCTTCCAGTGACTCCTGGACCGCGCTGTCGATAAACCCGCAGGTGTTAACGATCACCATATCGGCGTTGTCGTAGCTTGGCACCACGTCATAGCCCTCGGTGCGCAGTTCGGTCAGGATGCGTTCTGAATCCACCAGGTTTTTCGGGCAGCCCAGGGAGACGAAGCCGATTTTCGGCTGGTGCGTAACATTGCTCATAGGTTAAAAATTCATCAATTATGGAGTTATCAGGGCGGGATTTTACAGCGTATCGCGGGGGATTTATACACTCTTTGCAAGGCGGATGCGCCGGGCAGAGGTTGTAACATTGTAAATAATGTTAATCAGTTAATAAAAATTGATCCCAGGCATTAAACTGTACAAAAAATGTACTTATCCTGACTATGCACAATGGCTGACAGAGGAGGAAAGAGCATGACCGTTGACAGACTAAAACGCGATCTGCTGAACAAGCTGATCAACGCCCGAATCGACCTGGCCGCGTACCTGCAGTTGAGGAAGGCAAAAGGGTATATGTCAGTCAGCGAAAGCGAACATCTGCGTGATAACCTGTTTGAACTTTGCAATTTCATGCGTGAAAAAGCACCGGCCCTGCAGGCGAACTACGGCGAAAGTGAAGAAGTCGCGCTGCGCCGCGCCGCCGAGGTGCTCTCCATTGCAGGGGTGTGTCTGATGAACGGACGCCACGACTGCCCGAATTTTATCGCCGTAAACGCGGAGAAGCTTGAAAACTGCCTGACAACGCTCTCTCTATGCATCATGTGCCTGAACGAGCACAAACAGCTTGAACAGCACTGATCCCGGGGGAGGCAACTCCCCCTTCTGCTTAAGCTTTTGTAAAAGTGGTAACGCGCCCGGACGCAGTGGCTAATCTTTATGCCATATGCCGATAAAGGAGCGCATTATGCCTCGATCCTCGCTGATTTTCCTGCCTGCGTTATTCATTCCGTTTTCACTTCTTGCTGCGCCAGAGGCGGTGAAGGTCGAGGTGCTGCAAAACAGACTCGATCACCCCTGGTCCCTGGCGTTCCTGCCGGATAATAACGGGCTGCTGGTGACCCTGAAGGGCGGTCAGCTCAAACGCTGGCAGGCCGGAAAAGGGCTCTCCGATCCGATTGTCGGCGTACCGAAGGTCTGGGCAAACGGGCAGGGAGGATTGTTGGATGTGGTGCTGGCGCCGGATTTTGAAACGTCGCGCCGCGTCTGGCTGAGCTACGCCGAGGCCGGGCATGACGGCAAAGCCGGAACGGCGGTAGGCTTTGGCCGCCTGAGCGACGACTATTCCCGCATCGAGGGATTCCAGGTGGCGTTCCGCCAGATGCCGAAACTCTCAACCGGTAACCATTTCGGCGGACGGCTGGTGTTCGACGGCAAAGGCTCCCTCTTTATCGGACTCGGCGAGAATAACCAGCGTCCCACGGCGCAGGATCTGGATAAATTGCAGGGGAAAGTGGTGCGCCTCACCGAAGACGGAAAAGTCCCGCCGGATAACCCCTTTGTGAATACCCCCGGTGCGCGACCTGAAATCTGGTCTTACGGCATTCGCAACCCGCAGGGGATGGCGATGAACCCCTGGAGCGACACGCTGTGGCTGAACGAGCACGGCCCGCGCGGCGGGGATGAGATCAATATCCCGGAGAAGGGTAAGAACTACGGCTGGCCGCTGGCAACGCACGGCATTAACTACAGCGGTTTGAAAATCCCGGAAGCCAAAGGCGAGCACGTTGAGGGCACCGAGAAGCCGCTGTTCGTCTGGAAAGTCTCACCCGCGGTAAGCGGCATGGCGTTCTACAACAGCGACGTCTTCCCGCAGTGGAAAAACAAGCTGTTTATCGGCGCGCTGAAGGAGAAGGACGTGATCGTGCTGAGCGTGGAGGGTAACAAGGTGACAGAGGACGGGCGCATTCTGGGCGACCGGGATCAGCGTATTCGGGATGTGCGGGTGGGGCCGGATGGGTATCTGTATGTCCTGACCGACGAGACGGACGGGCAGCTGTTGAAAGTCAGCCCGTCCGGCGCGTAATCAGGTAACCGGGATCATCACGACGTTACGGTACGCCGGGCGATCGCTCAGCTGTTTAAGCCAGCGCTCCAGGTGCGGGCGCGGCGTCCACTTCAGGCCCATGTTGGTCAGGTTCCAGACGAACGGCGCCACGGCGATATCGCCGGTGCCGAACGCCTCGCCGGAGAACCAGGCGTGCTTCGCCAGCTCGTCATCCATCATCGCAAACAGATTTTCGCAGGCATCCTGCGCGGCGTGAATCGCGGGATAATCGCGTTCCGCTTCCGGCGTGCGGATAAGCCCCATCAGGATCACGCGGTGGGTTGGGGACAGCGTCTGGTTCGCCCAGTCCATCCACTTTTCGCCCTGGGCGCGGCGGGCCGGGTTTTCTACCCAAAGGCGGCCCTGACCGTACTGGGCGGCGAGGTAACGCACAATCGTGTTGGACTCCCAAAGCGTCGCGTCCGTTTCATCATCGCGCAGCAGTGGCACCAGGCCATTCGGGTTCATGGCCAGATAGTCGGCCTCCTTGTTCACGCCGAACGCCATGCCTGCCATGATTTGATTGAACGGTAAATCCAGCTCTTCCAGCGTCCAGAGCACTTTCTTAACGTTGGTCGAATTATTCCTGCCCCACAGCGTAATCATATTTACTCCCGATGAGATGTGAATCCGAATCAGCTTTTCGCCATGGTGAGATAAACCTAACAATTACGCAACAGAAGACAAAAAAATCGCCTTAATCAAAGCGTATCTGAATGTTATTGCATAAACTTTAATAACTTTACCCTCGTTGGGTTTCTTTAACGGTTTTAGTGCGCTATTACTCATCGCTTCTTGCGACACGGTGATGTGACGTAATTTTTGAATGGACACTCGGGTGGCATTTATGACGCGTAAAATGACTTCTCTGCGCAGCCTGGCGGCAGGCTCTGCGCTTCTTTTCCTGTTTGCACCAACGCTCTACGCAGCTGAACAGGCTGCGCCCGAAGCGCCGCCTGTGGATGCGCGCGCCTGGATCCTGATGGACTACGCCAGCGGTAAAGTGCTGGCGGAAGGGAATGCGGATGAGAAACTCGATCCGGCAAGCCTGACCAAAATCATGACCAGCTATGTGGTGGGCCAGGCGCTGAAAGCGGGCAAGATCAAGCTGGACGATATGGTGACCATCGGGAAAGACGCCTGGGCGACCGGCAACCCGGCCCTGCGCGGATCTTCCGTGATGTTCCTGAAGCCAGGGGATCAGGTCTCCGTTTCCGATCTGAATAAGGGGGTGATTATTCAGTCGGGAAATGATGCGTGCATCGCGCTGGCCGACTACGTTGCCGGCAGCCAGGATTCTTTCATTGGCTTAATGAATGGTTACGCGCAGAAGCTGGGCTTAACCAACACCACGTTCAAAACGGTTCACGGCCTGGATGCGCCGGGCCAGTTCAGCACCGCGCGCGACATGGCGCTGCTGGGGAAAGCGCTGATCCACGACGTACCGGATGAATACGCCATCCACAAAGAGAAAGAGTTTACCTTCAACAAAATTCGCCAGCCGAACCGCAACCGCCTGCTGTGGAGCAGCAACGTCAACGTGGACGGGATGAAAACCGGCACCACGGCGGGTGCAGGCTATAACCTGGTGGCCTCCGCGACCCAGGGCGACATGCGCCTGATTTCGGTAGTGCTGGGCACCAAAACCGACCGCATTCGCTTTAACGAATCAGAAAAACTGCTGACCTGGGGCTTCCGCTTTTATGAAACCGTGACGCCGATTAAACCGGATGCCACGTTCGTCAGCCAGCGCGTCTGGTTTGGTGACAAGAGCGAGGTGAACCTGGGCGCGGGTGAGGCGGGCTCGGTAACCATTCCGCGCGGCCAGCTGAAAAACCTGAAGGCCAGCTACACTCTGACCGACCCGCAGCTCACCGCCCCGCTGAAAAAAGGCCAGGTGGTTGGGACGATTGATTTCCAGCTTAACGGTAAGTCGATTGAACAGCGTCCGCTGATTGTGATGGAAGCAGTGGAAGAGGGCGGCTTTTTCAGCCGGATGTGGGATTTCGTGATGATGAAATTCCACGGGTGGTTTGGCAGCTGGTTTAGCTAAGTTTTTTGCCGGGTGGCGCTGCGCTTACCCGGCCTACGTTCGAGCCGTTGTAGGCCGGGTAAGGCGAAGCCGCCACCCGGCATAACCTCAATACATCAACTTCACCTGCTGCGCTTTCGCGTGGGCCACAATCTCGTCGTCCGGGCGGCAATCGCTGACGATGGCATCGAACTGCGCCAGCTCGCCCATTCTTGCCGGACGCACCTTACCAAACTTACTGTGATCGACCACCAGCACATGGTACTGCGCGGCGCTTAACGCCCAGTGCTTGACCGGTAATTCTTCCAGGTTAAAGCAGGTTGCCCCCTGACGCACATTGACGCCCGCGGCGGAATAAAACGCGATGTCCGGGCAGAGGTTGCTGAGCGTGTCCTGCAGGTTGAGCGGCTTAAAGATCGCGTTGCTGGCGTGAAACTCACCGCCGCAGAGGATCACCCGGCACTCGGGTTTCTCCTGAAGCGCCAGAAAGGTGTTCAGGGAATAACAGACGGCGGTAAACGGAATGCTGCTGTCGATGGCTTCGATAATCCACGGCGTGGTGGTACCGCAGTCAAAAAACAGCGTCTGGTGCGGCTGTACCAGGGAAGCCGCAAGCCGCGCGGCTTTGCGTTTCTCTTCCACCAGGCGCGTCTTCTGGTCGCTGATCAGATAATGGCTGGCGCTACGCGGCTCAAGCACAATGTATCCGCCCAGCAGCACGACGGGTGCGCTCTCGCTGTTCAGATCCCGACGAATGGTCATCTCCGAGACGCCGAGGAGGTTGGCGGCTTCCTTAAGATGCAGCTTATCGCTGCGCTTCAGCGCCTGTAGCAGCTGAGCAATGCGGTCATCGCGACGTGTTTCCATAGTTCCTCGGCATAAAAAAATGAACCCCCGCAGGGCGGGGGTTCAAGTGTAACCTGTCAGGTCGGGGTTAGTCACGTATCCAGCCTTTGCGGATCGGGATGGCGAAAATGGCGCGATAGAGTGAAGAAAGCGCACGGTAGAGCGCTTCCCCGATGAGGCTCCACAGGATAGCCGCGCTCACGCAGCCAATCAGCCCCACCAGGAAGCCGCCCACCATATCCAGCGGCCAGTGGACGCCCAGATACACGCGAGACCAGGCGATGGCCACAGCGACCACCATCAGCACCGCACCCGACCACAGGCGATGCCAGAACAGGAAGGCCAGTGCGAAGGTGAAAATCACCGTACCGTGATCGCTCGGGAAAGAGTCATCCGGCGCATGGTGCAGGAAGGTATAGCCGACGTGATCGACAAACGGACGATCGTGCGGGAACGCATGGCCCAGAATGTAACTTGCCAGGACGCTTACGCCGAGAGCCATCGCCACTTTGATTACAAGCTTGCGCTGCGCTTTCACCTGGCTACGCGGTCCCCACAGCCAGAGGATGGCTGCCAGCGCGGGCACGATACTGATCAGATCTTTTGCCAGAAAGGTGGCGAAGTCGATCATCCACTCGGGCGAGGCCGGGGTGGCGTTGATCAGATAAAACAGCTGATAATTCAGATTCTCTAGCATAGCGTTATCACTCTTTAGCAAACCGGGTGGAAACCAGCCCGTAGACTGCCACCTGGGAAAACCAGACCCACCACCCGGCCCACAGGTTGTGAGAGAAAAAATGCGCCCCGCGCATGACCTGACCGAAGCCCATCGCCAGACCCAGCAAAATGCCGAGAACGACAAAGCTCCAGGCCAGACGCGGCCGCTCGCGCCAGAAGGCAAAAAACAGTCCCATCACCATAAAGCCGCTGGAAGAATGGCCGCCGGGGAAGCAGCGCCCCGGTCCGCTGTCCGCCGGGACGGCGCTGAACAGGGGATAGGACATCGCCTTACCGCCATATTCCACCAGGTCCCACGGGCAGCTGTGATGGCTCATGCTTTTCAGCACGCCCACGACCAGCGCGCCAAGCCCCATCAGCAGCGCCGCCGTAACCAGCCTCGCGTTACGCTTGTACGCGCCGTAAAACAGCGCCACGGCGCCTAAAGCGATGGCAATGTACTTCGCCAGACGATGGTTGAGCAGATCCAGCAGGTGGTCTTTCTGCAGCGGGAAGCTCTGCGTCGCCGCGTCATACCAGAAGCCGGTGATCCATCTGTCGAGCGCTTCATTGCGCGATAGCCATGTGAACACCACGGCAAGGACTATCAGTATGAAAAGCTGATAACCATAAAAGCGGGCCGGCAAGCGGTAAAGGCGTTTTGTCTTATTTGTCTGTAACTTAGACAATTCTGAACGGCTGGAGGTGAGAGACATAATTTGGGGTCGTTGACGAGTAATGGGGCTATCATAAATCTGTCAAATTAAGGAAACCTTAAACGAAGACGATATGTGCTTTATTTCTGTTTATCCTCGATAAATCACTATCTCGGGCTGCGGCATTTCATTACACTCGTCGCGATTTTGTCATTATAAAGAGATTGCATGTTAAACCGTTCTTCTTCAGGTTCACGTCTGGGTCGTCAGGCGTTGCTTTTCCCCCTGTGTCTGGTGCTCTACGAATTTTCTACCTATATCGGCAACGATATGATTCAACCCGGTATGCTGGCCGTGGTGGCGCAGTACAACGCCGGAATTGAGTGGGTACCGACCTCCATGACCGCCTATCTGGCCGGCGGCATGTTTTTACAGTGGCTGTTAGGCCCGCTGTCGGATCGTATTGGCCGTCGTCCGGTGATGCTGACGGGCGTGGTGTGGTTTATCGTGACCTGTCTTGCCACGCTGCTGGCGCAAAATATTGAACAATTTACCCTGCTGCGCTTCCTGCAGGGGGTGAGCCTGTGCTTTATCGGCGCCGTGGGGTATGCGGCCATTCAGGAGTCGTTTGAAGAGGCGGTGTGTATCAAAATCACCGCGCTGATGGCGAACGTGGCGCTGATCGCTCCCTTGCTCGGGCCGCTGGTGGGCGCCGCATGGGTGCATATGGCCCCCTGGGAAGGGATGTTTGTGCTGTTTGCCGTTCTCGCCGCCATCGCGTTCTTTGGCCTGCACCGTGCGATGCCGGAAACCGCCACCCGCATCGGCGAGAAACTTTCGCTGAAAGAGCTGGGTCGGGATTACAAAGAGGTGCTGAAAAACGGCCGCTTTGTAGCGGGCGCGCTGGCGACCGGGTTTGTTAGCCTGCCGCTGCTGGCGTGGATTGCCCAGTCTCCGGTCATTATCATCAGCGGTGAAAAGCTCAGCAGCTACGAGTACGGCCTGCTGCAGGTGCCGATCTTTGGCGCGCTGATTATCGGTAACCTGGTGCTGGCACGTCTGACGTCACGCCGCACCGTGCGCTCGCTGATTATCATGGGCGGCTGGCCGATTGCGGCAGGGCTGATTCTGGCGGCAGTGGCAACCGTCGCGTCATCTCACGCTTATTTGTGGATGACGGCGGGGCTGAGTATCTACGCCTTCGGGATTGGCGTGGCGAACGCCGGGCTGGTGCGCCTGACGCTGTTTGCCAGCGAGATGAGTAAGGGCACGGTCTCCGCGGCGATGGGGATGCTACAGATGCTGATTTTTACCGTCGGTATCGAGGTGAGCAAGCATGCCTACGCGATGGGCGGTAACGGGCTGTTCAGCCTGTTTAACCTCGCCAATGGCGTGCTGTGGGTTGGCCTGATGGTGGTATTCCTGAAAGACAAGCGCGTCGGAAACGCTCTGCAACCTTAATTCTTATGCCCTCTCCCTATGGGAGAGGGCTAGGGTAAGGGCACCAGACCGCACGCGGTCAATTAAACGGTGCCTCCCCGTTCAACACCTTCTCAATCACATCCAGCACGCCTTCCTCGTTATTGTGCGGCGCTTCAAAGCGCGCCGCCGCTTTGATATGCGGTCTGGCATTCGCCATCGCAAAGCTGAACCCGGACTGGCGCAGCATCTCCACGTCGTTGCCGCTGTCGCCGAAGGCCGCCACGTCGCTGTTCTCTATGCCCCAGCGCTGTTGCAGGATCCGCAGGCCGTTGGCCTTATGCACGCCGGGGATAATCAGGTCGATACTGCCGTGACCGGTGGTGACGGGCACCATGATGTCGCTGAGCTTTTCATGCAGCAGCGCCTGAATACGCGGAATTTCATCATCGGACACGTTGAGTCCGAACTTGAAGAAAATATCGTTCAGGTTGTCGAAATCGCTGACCATTTCCAGACGGTGATAGTACTTCGCCGCGATGGCCTTAAAGCCCTCGTCATAGCACTTCAGCGTATAGGCGCTGCTCTTCCCGCAGGCGATAATCTCAATGCCCGGCACGTCGTTTAAGACGCTCGCGACGGTCTCGAAATGGGCTTTCGACAGTTCACCGTTAAAGACGTCTTCACCTTCGCTCACGACCCAGCCGCCGTTTTCGGCGACGAATGAAATTTCATGCGCAATCTCCGGGAAAAAGGAGATGAGCTGGTAGTACTGGTTGCCGCTGGCGACCACGAAGCGAATGCCTTGCGCCTTCATGCGCGCGTACTGCGCCAGAAAGCGCGGGCGATTGTAGGTCTTGGCATCGCTCAGGAATGTGCCATCCATGTCGACGGCGATCAGTTTAACGCTCATATCCCTTCTCCAGTGTCGTTTGATTCGTTTCCGGCTTTGCCACCGCGCGCGCCACCAGCGCCGCGATGATGACCAACCCTAACACCACCAGCATGGCGCTGCGCAGCCCGTAGTGCTCCCCGAGGAAGCCGAGCAGCGGCGGCCCGACCAGGAAGGCGAGATAGCCGGTTGTCGCCACCACGCTGACGCGCGTCGGGGCATCCGGGCCGGTGTCGCTGGCGGCAGAGATGGTCAGCGGGAAGCCGAGGGATGCACCCAGCCCCCAGAGGATCACCGAGACGCCGGCAATCCAGTCCACGTCCACAAAGATGATCATCGCGATACCCAGCCCGCCGAGCAGGGCGCTGGCGCGCACTACCGCCACGCGGCTGTAGCGGTCGATAAACCAGCCGCCGGTGAAGCGCCCGACGGTCATCCCCAGCGTAAACCCGGCGTAAATCAGCGAGCCGGAGGTCGGGCTAAAGCCGTGACCGTCCACCATCAGCAGCGGCAGCCAGTCGTTGGCGGACCCCTCCGCGAACGCCATCGCCAGCACCACCACGCCGATCAGCATCAGCTGGAAATCGCGGTAGAAGGGCAGCCCTTTTTCGGCAGAATGCTGTTCGTCCGCGGAGTTTTTACCGGTGCCGTCCGGGATGGCCCGGATGCCGGTCAGAATGGGAATGATGCACACCAGCGCCGCCAGCAGAATATGCAGATTCGCGCTCACGCCAGTGGCCGTCAGCGCCATCCCCACGCCCGCACCGGCCAGCGTGCCGAGGCTATAGAAGCCGTGCATCATCGGCAGCACGGTTTTGTTCATCTCGCGCTCGACCGCTGCCCCTTCCACATTTATCGCCACTTCCGCCGAGCCGAAGCTGCCGCCAAACACCGTCAACCCCAGCGCAAACAGCACCGGTGAGGCAAACCACAGCGCCGCGCTCAGCACCATCATCCCGAACACCGCGAAGCACATGGTGGTGCGGATCACCGCTCGCGTACCGAAGCGCTTTACCAGCCACGCGGAGCAGAGAATGCCGCTCATGGAGCCTATCGACAGGCCGAACAGCACGATGCCCATTTCCGCGGTAGAGACGGACAAAATATCGCGAATGGCGGGCGTGCGCGTGGCCCAGGAGGCCATCAGCAGGCCGGGAATGAAGAAGAACATAAACAGCGCCCACAGGCGGAGCTGCAGGGCTTTGCGGGGAGAGGTCAGCGTCATCGGGATAGCACCAGAAGTACAACAATAGCGACAACACTAGCAAGTTTGTGTACATTTGTACACAAACCAGGTGAGGAATTGATGAGCAGACCACCCAACGATCCGCGTCGCCGGGAGAAGATCCTGCAGGCGACGCTCGACACCATTGCTGAGCACGGCATTCACGCCGTCACGCACCGTAAAATCGCCACCTGCGCGGGCGTGCCGCTGGGGTCGATGACCTACTATTTCGACGGCATGGAGCCGCTGCTGGAGGAGGCCTTCACGTGGTTTACCCGCCAGATGTCGCAGCAGTACCGGGATTTCTTCGCGGGCGTCACCGGGCCGGAAATGGCGTGCGAATCCATCACCACGCTGATCCACAGCTCGCAGGTGACCACGCCGCACAACATGGCGCTGATGTATCAGCTCTACGCCTTTATGCACCGCAGCGCGGCGCTGAAAACGGTGATGCAGGACTGGATGAAGATGAGCCAGACCACGCTGGAGCAGTGGTTCGACCCGGTCACCACCCGCGCGCTGGACGCGTTTATTGAAGGGATGACGCTGCACTATGTCACCGACCGGGCGCCGTTAAGCCGGGAGGAGATTCGGGCGATGGTGGGGAGGATTGCGGGCATTACACCGTTAAATAAAGAAAATTAGTTCATATTTTTCAATGTATTACGATTTTTCTCCATGTTGACAATCCGGACCTAACACGTGACTATCCACCGCGGTGGTTATTTACTGTTCAGTGGTTGAGGTTGGCGTTGGGTGAAAAAGTAAGTACCTGGTTCGTGCAGGTCAGTCTGGCAAAAAAGAGAGCGTTGTTAGTACTGTTGATTTTGGTTCAGGCGAGTCTGCTGATTGGGCATCTGCTCTACCAGCGCGGCTATGTGGAGGATAACGCCGCACGTATCCTTCGCAATACGGCCATACTCCAGTCCCAGCAGTTTGATACCAGCCTTAACGCGATGCGCTACCAGATGCGCTTTATCGGGAATGCCTTTCTGCTCAACCATACGGTCACGCCTGAAAACGCGCAGCCATTCCTGCAAGGGGAGCTCAAGCGCGCCTGGCTGGATGGCGTTGTCGTCTTTGATGAAGACGGTGATTTTCTCAGCAGCCGCGCGCTATTTCCTTTTGAGCGCGCTCTGGACGCCTCTACGCTTGCGCAGGCCAGCTTTCGGCAGCACCCTCTGTTTACTGATTTTCGCCGGGATGAAGTTACCGAAAGTTTGTTTTACTGGCAGAGCAACGGCACGGATAAAAACACGTTGGGCTTCGTGATGTTCCGTGCAGTGCGCGATGCACATGGTCGCTTTCTTGGTGGTGCGTTGGGTTTCTTCAATGGTAACACCATGAACGATATGTTTCGCAAAATGGAAGCGCAGGGCTTCGATTTAGGTCAGGGTGGGGCGATGGCGGTCCTTGATCGTGACAATGCGGTGCAGCTTGCCCGTATGGGGGCGAATGACGGTTCGCAATTGAACACCTCCGACCCGCGCCTCGCGAAGCTGCTGGAATACGCAAGCGATACCGCACAGGTCCAACGATATACCTCTCCGATTGATGGCGTTGAACGTATGGGAGTATTTCTTAACCTCAACGAACGCAAATGGGTGCTGGCCGTCGGGCTGGCCAGAAAAGACGTGCTGCACGGCTGGTATTATCAGGCTCTGTGGACGGCGCTGGCGATTCTGGTTATCTCCATTACGCAGTGGTTTCTGATGCATTACATTCACGTCAACGCCCTGCAGCGGGCGCGTTTCCAGCAGGAGGCGCGGCTCGATCCGCTCACCGGGCTGGCAAACCGTCGCCAGTTTGATGAGTGGTCTTTGCGGGCCTGCAATCTTGCCCGTCGGCATCAGCAGCCCCTGTGCCTGATGAGCATGGATCTGGATTTCTTCAAGCGTATTAACGACACCTGGGGCCATGACGGCGGCGATGCGGTGCTGAAGCATATTGGCAACGCGCTTCCGGCACTGGTGAGAGGCAGCGACATTGTCGCCCGCTTCGGCGGGGAAGAGTTTGTCGTGGCAATGCCGCAGACCTCTCTGGAGACGGCCGCTGAGATCGCCGAGCGCGTACGGATGAGCCTTGCCAGCCAGAACGTCGACTTCAACGGGCAGACGATCCGCTTCACCGCCAGCATGGGGCTCGTATGCATGACGCCGGATGAACTGGAGATTGAACATGGCGTGCAGTCAGCCCTGGCGCGAGCCGATCGTGAGCTTTATCGTGCAAAACGTGAGGGGCGCAACCGGGTCTGCGTGGCGAGCTAGCGGGCGGTTGTTTTCTCCAGGCGTTCAGGGCCCGCCGGGCGCTGGCCCTGTCGTCCACCTGAGGATGGATTATTTTTTCAGGATATTCTTCCCGCTGGCGTCCACCACCGCTTCGCCATCCTCTTTCGTAAACGCCCCTTTTTGCGCGTCCGGCAGAATGTCGAGGACGACTTCAGACGGGCGGCACAGGCGGGTGCCCAGCGGCGTCACCACAATCGGACGGTTAATCAGGATCGGGTGTTGCAGCATAAAATCGATAAGCTGGTCGTCGGTGAAGCTGTCTTCGGCCAGGCCGAGCTGTTCATAGGGCTCCACGTTTTTACGCAGCAAATCGCGCACCGAAATGCCCATATCGGCAATCAGGGCGGTCAGCGTATCGCGCGACGGTGGCGTTTCCAGATAGAGAATAATCTCTGGCTCCGCGCCGCTGTTGCGGATCATCTCCAGCGTGTTGCGCGAGGTGCCGCAGGCGGGGTTGTGGTAAATGGTGATGTGGCTCATATCAGTGGCTCATTACGGTGTGAAGGAGAGACGAAGTGCCAGGGCGGCGAGCGTCACAAACAGGACCGGCAGCGTCATGATGATGCCCGTCCGGAAATAGCCGCCCCAGGTAATCGTCATGTTTTTCTGCGCCAGCACGTGAAGCCAGAGCAGGGTGGCGAGACTACCAATAGGCGTGATTTTTGGCCCCAGATCGCAGCCAATCACGTTGGCGTAAATCATCGCGTCCTTTATCAACCCTGTTGCCGTGCTGCCGTCAATGGACAGCGCGCCAATCAGCACCGTGGGCATATTGTTCATTATGGATGACAGGAACGCGGTGATGAACCCGGTTCCCAGCGTGGTGGCCCACAGCCCGTGTCCGGCCAGGCTATTCAGTACGCCTGTGAGAGAGTCCGTCAGCCCGGCATTACGCAGGCCATACACCACCAGATACATCCCCAGCGAGAAGATGACGATCTGCCACGGCGCGCCGCGCAGCACTTTTCCGGTATTTATCGCATGTCCGCGTTTTGCGACAGCGAATAAAATCAGCGCGCCGACGGTCGCAATGGCGCTGACCGGAATGCCGAGAGGTTCAAGCACGAAGAAACCGACGAGCAGAAGGAGGAGGACGATCCAGCCCGTTCTGAACGTCGGGAGGTCGTGAATGGCCCGCGCAGGCTCCTGGAGTTTCGCCAGGTCATATTCTGGAGGAATTTCCTTGCGAAAGAACAGGTGCAGCATGACCAGCGTTGCGGCAATCGCGGCGATATCCACCGGGATCATCACCGAAGCGTACTCGCTGAACCCCAGCGCGAAGAAGTCTGCCGAGACGATGTTGACCAGGTTGGAGACAATCAGCGGCAGGCTGGCGGTATCGGCGATAAAACCTGCCGCCATCACAAACGCCAGCGTGGCCTGCTTGCTGAACCCCAACGCCAGCAGCATGGCGATGACGATAGGCGTGAGGATCAGCGCCGCGCCGTCATTAGCAAACAGCGCTGCGACGGCTGCGCCCAGCAGGATAATCCAGGTAAACAGCAATCGCCCCCGACCTTTCCCCCAGCGAGCGACGTGCAGCGCTGCCCACTCGAAAAAGCCGGACTCATCCAGCAGCAGACTGATAATGATAACGGCGATAAACGTTGCCGTGGCGTTCCAGACGATATTCCAGACTACCGGAATATCGTTAATGTGAATCACGCCGCTAGCCAGCGCCAGCACGGCGCCGATAGTCGCGCTCCAGCCGATACTCAGTCCTTTGGGCTGCCAGATGACCAGCACCAGCGTAAACAGAAAAATTGCCCCTGCCAGAAACATCGCTTACTCCGTTGTATCTGTTTTTGTGAATGTGTTTTGATTAGCACGAACCCGGAAGCCGGTTTTTCAGCTTCATACGCGTCTCTTCCCGCAGGCAGTTCCAGCTGGTGTCGATAACGGCTGCCGCCCATGCAGGCATGTTGGGAGAGAGACGGTAATGGACCCACTTACCCTCGCGACGGTCGATCACCAGCCCGGACTCGCGCAGCAGCGCCATGTGGCGGGAGACTTTAGGCTGAGATTCGGCGGTGGCGGCGCAGAGATCGCAGACGCACAGCTCGCCCGCTTCGCGGAGCAGCATGACGATGGCGAGCCGCGTTTCGTCGGAGAGGGTTTTGAAGAGGTGGAGTGGGTGGAGCATGATCAAACCTTCGGGTAGTTAATACATATTCGATAAATCATATATGTTTGATGTGGGGGATGGAAGAGGGGAGGAGACCAGGCTGCTGTTAAACTGTAAAAAATCGGCTGGAATCGCAAATGAGCTTTGGTTATTCTTTGTGCGGGACAGGGTTACTAAGGACGAGATATGGATGCTAAACAGGTTGCATTAGGGATTCTCGATGGGATCTCCTCCATACCAAATACAGCTTACATGGGGGTTGTAAGAAGCTGGGAGGGGAGCGGACTTGCCGGTGATAGCGCCAAACAAAGAAACCAGGCCGAGACAGAGCGTTTTTTCTATATGCTCAAAAGTCTGGGTAATGCTGAGTCACCTTTACGCAGACTAATTACTATTGTTTTCACATCCTTCTATAAGAAACTCAATGATGAAGGTAAAGAGGCTGTAAACAATAAATTGGGTTATGGTGCCGGAAGTGTTGGTGGGCGAACAGCTGGACAAATCGTACTGGCACAGACAACCGCTAGTCTGATGTTGGATCGCCTGGCGATTGATCAGGCGTACAAACATTTTATTCGGTTTAGTGCTTCAGCTGCGTTAAACGTCGTGATGTTCCAGGGGATTATTGAAGAGTCAGCCAGAGCATCAAGAAAGGTGCAAACCAAATATCCGACTACATACGCCATGGTGTCAAAAGAGAACCTGGATATGGTCTACTTCTTCGTTGAACAACAGCTAGAGCCTTACCTCGTGTTCATTGAAGGGCATCCTATTGATTGCAAAGCAATTCAGAATAAAATTTATAAAAAATCGTTAATGTCCCACGCAATTGAGGGAAGCATTACCTTTTTGGCTGTGATTTTTAGTATGGGTTCTTTTTTGGTTTGAAAGTACTTGGATGAAATTCGCTGGGTGTTTTGGCGCATTGATAGCGGGTTATGTGCTTTCGTATGGAGCGGCAAAAATCAGAGGTGGATGAATTTTTGGTTGGTTCGCTGAGAATTAGATGTAGCTGATATTTTTAACTAAACTACATTTTAGAAAGCTGTGCATGTCTATAGTGCATGGATTCGCATTATCCAAAAAGGATCTCAATGGGTTGTGGCCCCCTTAACTGGCGCGCCATTCACTTGCATGAAAAGCACTATACAAAGCGGGTAGGCGTGGTGGGAATATGAGCGCGAACAAGAAATTTGCAAGCTGATATTCAAGTTTGGCTTGAGTTATGGACGTAGCAACATTCTAGATGTTATAACAAAGCTTTAGCTTGCCGTCATTTTTTGTAGGCTAATACGGAAGTTACTCTGATTTTTTTTTGCTTTCTTAATTTGGAGTCAATATGGAAGCTAACCCCCCAAAAGTTTTTGTATCATATAGTTGGACAACTCCTGAGCATGAAGATTTTGTAATTAAGCTGGCTGAGGATTTAGTTAGCTCAGGTGTGGATGTAATAATAGATAAATGGTGTCTTCGTGATGGGCAAGACTCTTATGCATTTATGGAAAGCATGGTCAATGACAAAACTATTAGTAAAGTATTGATCATCAGCGATAAAGGATATGCAGAGAAAGCTAATAATCGAAAAGGTGGGGTTGGTACAGAAACTCAAATAATTTCACCAGAAATTTATTCTTCTGCAGAGCAAACGAAGTTTGTCGTTGTCGTCACAGAAAAGGATGACGAAGGACGGTTCTATGTGCCGAACTTTTATAAAGGTCGTTTATTCATTGATATGACCGACTCAAGTTCCATGTCTGAAGGAGTTGAAAGGATTCTAAGATGGATATTCGATAGACCTGTTTTTGTTAAGCCGGAACTGGGAAAGAAACCTGCGTTTCTTGACGAACCGTCTGAAGTTTCCCTCGGAACGACAGCATATTATACCAGGGCTATGGATGCTATACGCAACGGTAAGATTACCGCAGCAGGATGTTATGATGAATACTTAACTGTCTTGGCTAATAACCTTGAACGTATAAGATTTCGTACGGCAGAACATGATGAACCTGATGAAGCATTTCTTAAAAATATAGAGTCTTTTATCCCAGCGAGAAATGAATTTATTAATTTAACTTACTTGGCTGCAAGATATAATACAGGCATGGATTACTCTAAGAGTCTTCACAAGTTCTTTGAGGCTGCACTTAGTTATTATTATCCCCAAGAGAATGTTGGTGCTTACCATAATTATGATTTTGATAATTATAAATTTCTGATTCATGAGTTATATTTATATTCAATTGCTGCATTACTGAAAAATGAGCGTTTTAATGAATGCCTTGATTTGTTTAGTGGTTTTTATATATCTAGAAAAATCGAAAGAGGTAATGATCCACTTTCTTCATTTATTGATATCAGGGCGTATGTGGAAATCCTACAATGGAGGAATGAACATAAGAAATTAAGGCGGCTTTCGCTTCACGCGGATCTTTTGAAAGAGAGATGTCATTCGGTTCCAATTACGTTCACTGATATAAATCAAGCTGACTTTGTTTGTTATCTCCGTTCAGTAATTCAATCTGCAGACTACTACTACATGTGGTGGCCCACAACATTACTTTATGTAAGAGGTTATTTTCCTTTTGAGATTTTTGCCAAATCTAAATCAAAAGGTTACTTCTCAAAAATTAAAGGCCTCATAGCAATTGAAGATGCCGATAAATTTAAGCAGAATATGCATAAATTGGAAGAAAGTGATAGGCTACCTAAATGGGAATTTGATCGGATTTCACCTGTGAGCCTTAGTAATGCAGATGGCATTGCCACAATAGAATGAGGGTAAAATACTCTCCATCATAAGAGCTTAAATTATCTGACTTGCATGGCTGGTAAGCTAAGACCAATTTATTTAACCAGCCATTAACTTCTTCCAATTTTTTGGGTATGGGGTTAATTCATGTCTAACAAATACATTCTCTATCTTTTCTATATCCCCCAACATTACTCGACATGATCACCATCATTTTCGGCGGAAAGCTGTGCGATTGAATCATGCCGCCCCGGTTGACATTTTTGAGGTTCAGAAACTCATTTTTTCCGCGACCTCTGACTGCGGGATGCTTTGAATGCCATCCTTTTTACCATTGAGAAAATACATACACAGGTTGTGGTGGAAGTTGCCCGACCTTTTGGCGCGTTTTAGATCCAGAGCAAATTCTAACTGTGTGCAGTTTGAGGGGAAGGTGCTGTCGATTGCGCGGGTGCATCATTACGGCTTGCATGATCATGTAAGCCGTGGTGGGCTGGAGGCACTGTATGCGGGGCGCAGATCTTTAGGCATTAATAATGCCGTTGTGATCATTGTCCGTAATACCGTCCTCCATTTGTTAAGAAAAAACTTTATGTATTAGAAAAGCTTATTAAGCTTTGGCAAAAGATTTTTATATCATCGCATATTCTATCCGTGCTCATATGCTCAAGGACATCGTCTCTTGTAATTGAGAATTCATGTTTAAGGCTATTTTTTCCATCAATGAAAATTTCTTTACCTCGTGCATCTCTAAGGGCATGAGCTATATCCGAAGAAACTATTGATGGCGGCATGAACAAAGCATGTCTAAGACCAAAGAAACTATGCACGCTTTGTTCACTTTTATTTGCAGCTAAGGATATGGCTGTAACATCCAAGAAATAATTTTCGATGTGTCTTCGCCTCCACTTCATTGCTTGGAAGTTAGGGTCGTTATAAGTAGTACCTTTATCTTTTAGATTGATATCAACGGAACCATCGCTGTCATCATCTCGGTCTCTTATGCTAATGGTTTTTAAATCGGGAATCTCGGCTTTGAGTTGTTTGTAAAGCTGAAATCTCTCAGAGGATTTTCCGGTCCAAAACCAAGTTACAAGATTTTTAGGCCATTCAAGATTTAATTTTGTGAAAATTTTCTTCAAAAATCTCTCATCGCTAACACCTTCAACTATTAATAATCGTTTTTGTTCTGTTAATTTATGCACTTTAGGGCTAAACATTGTGCCTATGCCACTCAGCAACCCAATTTTATCATCATCAGAGCCTAGGTATTTACCTTTTGCATTTGAAAGAGCAAGTATCTTATACGGTTCATATGCTCTAATAAGCTCTGTTGAATGTGTTGCCAATAATACTTGCTTACCATTCCTGATGGTTATTTCTTCTAAGCGTTCTGTAAGGTTTTTCTGCAGTTGCGTATGTAGGTGAGCATCCGGTTCATCAAGTAAAATCACATTGAATTCTTCCGATAACGCTAGGGTGTAAACACTCAACCATTGAAGAAAGCCACTTCCTTCAACCATTATGTCTCTAGCATTAAAATTCTTATGTTTAGCGAATTGATATCCATTGGCAACGCCTGAAACGCATTCTATTTTTAAATAACTATGATATTGTTCATTGAATGGTGTGACTTCAATTTTAAGTGAAAAAATATCAAATAGTGTTTTTTGTAAAATTTCCCACGCATCTCGGGATCGTAATTCGTTTAAGTTCTTTGTTGAAATTCTGTCTCCTGTTCCTTTGAGTTTTTGGCGTTTGAGATGATTCGATAGATGGATGTCGTATAGAGAGTTTCTTATTACTCCGCCGGACAAACCTTGCCCTATTAATCTATTTCGCATTGCTGGGCTCATTCTGACTTCGCGGTCTGTAATTCCAGCGAAAGGTGGCAGGTAAGCAATTTGAGGGATGTTTTCATTGTTTGGAGAACCATCAGTATTCTGAATTTCAGTTATGGATAGGTTACTGGCTGTGTTTTTGATGAAAAGTCTGTCGTTGGCTAATGATAATCCCATTTCTAAATGTTTTTCATTACCCGATTTATCATCCCAGTATAATTTTATTTTAAGAGTATACCCATCTGATTCTGTTTGCTTTTGGGATTTTAAATTCGTCCATAAATGGCTTAGGGATGGGATGAACATTGGGGTGAAATCAACTATACCTAATCCCAGACCTTGATTTGTCGCTCCCCTTGTCCAGCTTAATCTTCCTTTTTCAATTTCCAATAAAGTTTTGCAAAACTGCCATGTTGCCATCGCTTGAAGTAAAGACGACTTTCCAGAGTTATTGCCTCCCACTACAAGACTCAGCTCATTATTTAATTTTATTGAGGAGTCTTTGTATTTTTTGAATTTTTTTAGCTCAACCTTTTTTATATGCATTGTGAAATCCCTATTATTTTGCTTAATCTGAGAACTTCGTTGTCAGAACTGAAATACTTTACTACTCATTCGCTTGTTCCTAAAGAGGATTGTTTGGGGCTTGATACAATTGCTCGTGATTTTCGGAAACGTTAGATTGTGACACCTTGTCTGTTCTGAACGCATAACCCACAGAATTCATGCGCTTTACTCCCAACCTAATGCGCACCGGCACCGTGACCGAAGTGGCGCGAGGCAACTGGTTGTGCCAGATAAAGGTAGGCGAATTTCAAATGAAACTAACTAGATTAACTGCCTTACACTGCGTGGGGGGCTCATACCTGGTGGCGTCCGTAGCCGGATGGGCAGCTTGTAGTTATTAAGATGGGGCAATTAATTTAGAAACTGCATTCACACTGCCTGTTATTTCCTTCAGCCAGTTTGCGCCGTCTGCGTATTCCGCAGGCGGTAACGTGACGTATTACCCGCAGCTTGTTTGAGTACGAACCCACCATCGTGCGCTGGCACGTTAGGGCATCAAATCTATGGTGTTCGAGGTGACATACAATGTCACATTCAAAACCGCTGGATTTGTCGTAGAGGCCGATACCACTTGCATCAACAGCGAGATGAATATTAACGGCACTGTTACCCAAAGCGGCGGTCCGATGAGTTCCAGCGGGAGCGGGTAGATGATCATACCCATATTCACTAACGCGTTGTTACTAAAAGCGCCGCTGGCAAATCCGGCCTTGGCGGGCAAGCAGTCGCTGGACAAAATGCAGGAAAATTGAGCTTATAGAGCCAGGCGCACCGGCGTAGCTTTTGTTACTGTACCACTACTCTTCTTCTGGAACCCCGCTCATCAGCAATCTCCATCCATCTTGCCTCCGCAGCAGCCTGACTACGCATTCTTGAAAGCGTCATTTTAAAGCCATGAGCATTTCCCTGAATGTTTAGTGGTAAGGAAAGCGATGCAATCAGCATATCCTCAAGTTCCCAGGGCGCTTCGACAGGATGCCAGTGAACCTTTGCATTCTTTTCCATCCAGGCGTCAAGCCACTGCTCGCCAGGGTGAGTAAATGTCATTCTGGATCCTGAACCCACGCGCCGCAGGGGAAAGCCACTTAAACCACTCAATAACACACCCAGCGTGCGCCTGAGTGTTGATCCAGCCGCATTGCCGCTGTAATGCGTTTTGATTCGTTTCCTTAAGTTCGAACGGCTGTTAGGTTTCCCTCTCTGGTCGGGCGAAATACCAACGTATAGCAGCGTGTAGCCGTCTGAGGTGATGCAGCCCTCTGTCGGCACACCTGGAGGGATCTCCTTAAACCACCAGAAGTAGACGCCATTTACTGGCGGAACTGGCGATGGTTTGCTCATTACTTCTGTTCTGCTATAGGTTTTCTCGGGATAAAAATCGAACATGCGGCTTTCCTTGCTGACGTTTTTTCTGATTTTATTCTTTTGCTTTCAGGGAGCGATAGTTTTCTGAAGTCTGGAAGGAGAAAGTAATGGGATAGGTTTTTTTCCGGAGCTGACGCCCAACATCAGAAGCGTGGCTGTAAGCGATTGATTCTGAGAGTGAGGGAATTTCAGGCAACAAAAAACCCATCAACCTTGAACCAAAACGGCGGGGTTGATGGGCTCCACAAATTGGGGACATCAAAGAAAAGCAGTGGCACTAGTTATGACTGCCCCCTGATAAAAAAGTTCTGCGCGTAACGAAAATATTTTCCGCCACGCGCATTCTTAGGAGTTATCCGAGCCCCGGCCAGATGATGATGATCAGCGTACCCGCCAGCGTGAGCAGTACGTTGGCAATGGCGTACGTGCCCGCATAGCCCAGCGCCGGAATGTTGCTGCGCGCGGTGTCGCTGATGATTTCCATAGCAGGCGCACAGGTACGCGCCCCCATCATCGCCCCGAAGAGCAGGGCGCGGTTCATGCGCAGCACGTAGGCGCCGAACAGGAAGCAGATCACCACCGGCACCAGGCTGACGATAAGTCCGGAAACCAACATCTGCCAGCCAACGGCACCCAGGCTGTGGCCAATGCCGCTGCCCGCGCTTAAGCCCACGCCCGCCATAAAGACCATCAGACCGAACTCTTTCACCATGTTCAGCGCGCCCTGCGGAATGTAACCGAAGGTCGGGTGGTTCGCTCGCAGGAAGCCCAGCATGATCCCGGCGAACAGCAGCCCGGCGGCGTTACCGATGCCGAAGCTAAAGTTGCTGAACTGGAAGGTGATCATCCCGATCATCAGGCCAACGATAAAGAAGGCGCAGAAGGCCAGCAGGTCGGTGACCTGGCTGTGAATGGAGATAAAGCCGATGCGGTCGGCCACGGTTTTCACGCGGCGGGCGTCGCCGCTGACCTGCAGCACGTCGCCTTTGTTGAGCACCACGTTGTCGTCGATCGGCATCTCAATCTGGCTGCGGATCACGCGGTTGAGGAAGCAGCCGTGGTCGGTCAGCTTCAGCTGCGCCAGGCGGCGGCCCACGGCGTTATGGTTTTTCACCACGATCTCTTCGGTGACGATGCGCATGTCGAGCAGGTCGCGGTCGAACACCTCTTTGCCGTTACGGAAGCTCGGGTCGAGACGGGCGTGGGCGTCCGGGTAACCGACCAGCGCGATGTCGTCGCCCATCTGCAGCACCGCGTCGCCGTCCGGGTTCGCCAGAATGCCGTTGCGGCGGATACGTTCGATGTAGCAGCCCGTCTGGCGGTAAATCCCCAGTTCGCGCAGGTTTTTGCCGTCAGCCCACGCCACCAGCTCCGGCCCGACGCGGTAGGCGCGGATCACCGGGAGATAAACTTTACGTTTGGAGTCGGTATCCAGACCGCGCTCGCGGGCGATTTGCTGGGCGCTGGTCTGCAAATCCTGATGCTGTAGTTTTGGCAGGTAGCGTGCGCCAACGATCAGGCTTACCAGACCAATCAGATAGGTCAGGGCATAGCCCAGGCTCAGGTGGTCGAGGGCGGTGGAGAGCTGTTCCCCGGCCATACCGGAGTGGCGCAGGGTATCACCGGCACCCACCAGCACCGGAGTGGAGGTCATCGAGCCTGCCAGCATACCGGCCGTTAGCCCGATATCCCAGCCAAACAGTTTACCCAGCCCTAACGCGATCAGCAGCGCGCTGCCGACCATCACCAGCGCCAGCATCAGATAATTTTTGCCGTCGCGGAAGAAAATAGAAAAAAAGTTCGGCCCCGCTTCCACGCCAACACAAAAAATAAACAGCATAAAACCTAAGTTGAGCGCGTCCGTGTTAATGCTGAAGTGCTGCTGCCCTAATAATAAGGAGACGACTAAAACGCCAATGGAATTACCGAGTTGAACCGAACCCAGGCGCAATTTACCCAGGCAAAGGCCCAGCGCCAGTACCACAAATAATAACAGGATGTAATTCCCATTTAACAAGTCTGCGACGTTTATATTCACGGAGGCTAACTTCTTGTTTACCAGTAAGTTGTTGAATGAAAGGACTTTTTGGGCTACTGTTTTTTGGGTCAGGGAAAAGCGTTAACGCTCCCTGTTTCCTGCTTTATTCCCTAAAACATTAGCTGGCGTGTAGTTTAATCGCATTAGCTACTGACAGCTACTGATTATCGCATCACCCTGTGCGTACTTTGGCAAGGATTGCCGCACTGCTTTATCTGACTGGGCGTCTACCCGACGAAAGTGTATTTGATAGAGATAAGTCAGGAGGATAGGTTGAATATGAAACGAAACTGGGCGGGGGTGATCAGCTGCTTTTTGCTGTTCACGGTCGTATGCATGTCGCTTGCTTTTAACGTGAAAGGGGCATTCAGGGCGTCGGGTCATCCGGAGCTCGGGTTGCTCTTTTTTACCCTGCCGGGGGCAGCTGCCAGTTTTCTCTCCCGTAAAGGGGAGGTGGTGAAGCCACTGCTGGGCGCCATGCTGGCCGCGCCGCTCTGTTTGCTGATGATGCGCTTGCTGTATATCTCTACGCGGAGTTTCTGGCAGGAGCTGGCGTGGTTGATGAGCGCTGTTTTCTGGTGCGCCCTTGGCGCGCTCTGCTACTTATTTGTGCGCAGTCTGCTTCATAACCGACGGCACCACAAATAAAAACGCCCTCTCGGTGAGGGCGTCCTTTCATTTCATTACTGGGCAGCAAACAGGCCCAGGTGCTCTTTGGCGTAAGCTTCAAAGTCGGTGCAGCCGCCAATGTGTTTCTGATCGAGGAAGATCTGCGGTACGGTTTCAACCGGCTTACCGACAGTTTTTTCCAGATCGGCTTTGGTGATGCCTTCCGCGTGGATGTCCACATAGCGGAAGTTGAAGTCATCGCGCTCTTCGGTCAGTTTCTCAGCCAACTCTTTCGCGCGCACACAGTAAGGGCACCCTGGACGACCAAAAATAACTGCAAACATTTCTCTCTCCTCAAAAAAACAAGCCTGACGGCGAATGACACGTATAGTGCCCCATAACCTGTCGTCATTAAAGAAGGTTTCGCCTGTCGTTATAATATCTAAGAGCTATGTTTCGCCAATTACACCGCGCATATCATTGCCTATACTGGCTGCCATACGGTTTAAGCAAGACAAAGAGAGACAAGATGACGCCAACCATAGACCTGCTCCTTTCCCATCGTTCCATTCGCCACTTCACCGATGAGCCGATTACCGATGCGCAGCGCGAAGCGATTATTAACAGCGCAAGGGCGACCTCCAGCTCCAGCTTCCTGCAGTGCAGCTCCATTATCCGCATTACCGACCCGGCGATGCGTGAACAGCTGGTGACGCTGACCGGCGGGCAGAAGCATGTGGCTCAGGCAGCCGAGTTCTGGGTATTCTGCGCCGACTTTAACCGCCACCTGCAGATCTGCCCTGAGGCCGAGCTGGGGCTGGCCGAACAGCTGCTGCTGGGCGTGGTGGATACCGCGCTGATGGCGCAAAACGCCTTTACGGCGGCGGAGTCGCTGGGGTTAGGCGGCGTCTATATCGGCGGGCTGCGTAACAACATTCAAAGCGTGACCGACCTGCTGAAGCTGCCAAAACACGTGCTGCCGCTGTTTGGCCTGTGCCTTGGCTGGCCGGCGGATAACCCGGATCTGAAGCCGCGCATTCCTGCGGCGATGCTGGTGCATGAAAACCACTACCAGCCGGTCGATCAGGATGTCCTGAATCACTACGATGAAGAGCTGGCGAATTACTACATGACGCGCGGCAGCAATAACCGTCGCGACACCTGGACGGACCATATTCGCCGCACCATCATTAAAGAAAATCGCCCGTTTATTCTTGATTACCTGCACAAACAGGGCTGGGCGACGCGATAGTCCATTTATCCTGCGCCTGCCTGCGTATATGATACGCAGGCTTTTTCCATGTCTTCAGAGAGGTGCAGGGTGAAAATTGCCATATTGTCCCGGGATGGAACGCTCTATTCATGTAAGCGCCTGCGAGAAGCGGCGGCGAAACGCGGGCATCAGGTTGAAATCCTCGACCCGATGTCCTGCTATATGAACATCGATCCGGCCGCCTCGTCGATTCACTACAAAGGCCGCAAGCTGCCGCACTTTGATGCGGTGATCCCCCGCATCGGCTCCCAGATTACCTATTACGGCACCGCCGCGCTGCGCCAGTTCGAGATGCTGGGCAGCTACCCGCTCAACGAATCCGTCGCCATTTCCCGCGCCCGCGACAAGCTGCGCTCGCTGCAGCTTCTTGCCCGTCAGGGGATCGATCTTCCCGTCACCGGGATTGCCCATTCCCCGGACGACACCAGCGATCTGATCGACATGGTGGGCGGCGCGCCTTTGGTGATCAAGCTGGTGGAAGGCACGCAGGGCATTGGCGTGGTGCTGGCGGAGACCCGTCAGGCGGCGGAGAGCGTGATTGATGCCTTCCGGGGCCTCAATGCCCACATTCTGGTGCAGGAGTATATCGAAGAGGCGAAAGGGCGCGATATTCGCTGTTTTGTGGTGGGTAACGAGGTCGTAGCGGCTATCGAGCGGCAGGCCAAAGAGGGCGATTTCCGCTCTAACCTTCACCGCGGCGGCATTGCCAGAATCGCCGATATCAGCGATCGCGAACGGGAAATTGCCGTGAAAGCGGCGCAAACCCTGGGGCTGGACGTGGCGGGTGTAGACCTGCTGCGCGCGACGCGCGGGCCGCTGGTCATGGAGGTGAACGCCTCGCCGGGGCTGGAAGGTGTGGAAAAAACCACAGGGGTCGATATTGCGGGTAAAATGATCTTATGGATCGAGCGTCATGCGACGCCGGGCTACTGTCTGAAAACGGGTGGTTAAATGGATTACCGCGCGCTTTTTAAGTACCCTATGCGAAGTTTTTATTAAAGAGGCCCCATCGCGATGGATTTACAGGTCGTACCTACACTGGATACGTTACGTCAATGGCTTGATGATGCCGGAATTACGTTCTTCGAATGTGATTCCTGCCAGGCGCTGCATCTGCCTCATATGCAGAATTTCGACGGCATTTTCGATGCCAAAATCGATCTGATTAACGACGTGATCCTTTTCTCCGCGCTGGCCGAAGTGAAGCCCTCCGCGCTGCTGGCGCTGGCTTCCGACCTGTCGGCAATCAATGCCAGTTCTTTGACGGTGAAGGCATTTCTCGACATACAGGATGATAATCTGCCAAAACTGGTCGTTTGCCAGTCTTTATTCTCCGGGGCAGGGCTGTCGTTCAAGCAGTTCGCCTGGTTTATGCGCTTGAGCGAAGAGCAAATTTCCATGGTTATGATGGAAGCCAATGCACACCATCTGCTGTATAGCGCGGAAGATGATGCAGAGAATAATGATGCATCTCCCAATTTTCTTCACTAAGCCTGTCTGACTTTTGCGCAGTCGCTGCCATAGCGGCTGCAGAAGGCCATTTTTTCTGCTGCTTTTAACCTTTCTTTAAAGAATTATTCACCTCCCTGAAGGCCGTTTCGGCTTATCACGTAGACTTAACCTGCATAAAAAATTGATAAAAGGCGTTTTTTCGTCTGGGCTATAGCCGGGGACACGGGCTACAGTTATTCTTGCGATGCTTAAAAAAGCGAGCGGAAGCTGCCGGGTAAAGAGGTTTCTTTTTATTTTGAGCAGAGCGACAAACTATGCATGATTTTTGCATATATCCTGATTGCACAGTTTTAGTTCGTTTGTTAACGAGCTTTCAGAAGGAATAACACTATGATCGCCTTGAATAAAAAATGGTTATCGGGTCTGGTTGCGGGTGCTCTGATGGCCGTCTCTGCCGGCACGCTCGCTGCGGAACAAAAAACGCTGCACGTTTATAACTGGTCTGACTATATTGCGCCGGACACGGTGGCAAATTTTGAAAAAGAGACCGGCATTAAAGTCGTCTACGACGTGTTCGATTCCAACGAAGTGCTGGAAGGAAAGCTGATGGCGGGCAGCACCGGGTTTGACCTCGTGGTGCCTTCCGCAAGCTTCCTGGAGCGCCAGCTGACGGCAGGCGTCTTCCAGCCGCTGGATAAGAGCAAATTACCGAACTGGAAAAATCTCGATCCGGAAGTGCTGAAGCTGGTTGCTAAGCACGACCCGGACAACAAATACGCGATGCCGTATCTCTGGGCGACCACCGGTATCGGCTACAACGTGGATAAAGTCAAAGCCGCGCTGGGCCCGGACGTGAAGCTGGACAGCTGGGACGTGGTGCTGAAGCCGGAAAACCTCGAGAAGCTGAAAAGCTGCGGCGTCTCCTTCCTCGATGCGCCGGAAGAGATTTTCGCGACCGTGCTGAACTACCTGGGCAAAGATCCGAACAGCAATAAGGCCGATGATTACACCGGCCCGGCGACCGATCTGCTGCTGAAGCTGCGTCCAAACATTCGTTACTTCCACTCGTCCCAGTACATTAACGACCTGGCGAACGGCGACATCTGCGTCGCGATCGGCTGGGCAGGGGACGTATGGCAGGCGGCAAACCGCGCGAAAGAGGCGAAAAACGGCGTGAACGTCTCCTACTTCATTCCGAAAGAGGGGGCGCTGGCCTTCTTCGACGTCTTCGCGATGCCTGCTGATGCGAAGAACAAAGACGAAGCGTATCAGTTCCTCAACTACCTGATGCGTCCTGAGGTTATCGCCCACATCAGCGACCACGTTTACTACGCGAACGGTAACAAGGCCTCCGTGCCGCTGGTGAGCGAAGAAATCCGTAATAACCCGGCTATCTATCCGCCAGCGGATGTGTTCGCCAAGCTCTTCACCCTGAAAGTCCAGGATCCAAAAATTGACCGCGTGCGTACCCGCGCCTGGACCAAGGTGAAAAGCGGTAAATAACGGCGTTGGGTATTGCAGCCCGGTGGCGCTATCGCTTACCGGGCCTCTACAACCCGTAGGCCGGGCAAGCGTTCGCGCCGCCCGGCGATGCGCACCCTGACGGTGCGTTTGCACCAGTATTGATCTCTACCGGAGAACACCCCGTGAATGACGCGATCCCCCGCCCGCAGGCGAAAGTCCGTAAAGCGCTGACCCCGCTGCTTGAAATTCGTAACCTCACCAAATCTTTCGATGGCCAGCATGCCGTGGACGACGTCAGCCTGACGATCTATAAAGGCGAAATTTTTGCCCTTTTGGGGGCCTCTGGCTGTGGTAAATCGACCCTGCTGCGTATGCTGGCCGGTTTTGAACAGCCCACCGCCGGGCAGATCGTGCTCGACGGCGTGGACCTCTCCAGCGTGCCGCCGTATCAGCGCCCGATCAACATGATGTTCCAGTCCTACGCGCTGTTCCCGCATATGACGGTGGAGCAGAACATCGCCTTTGGCCTGAAGCAGGACAAGCTGCCGAAGGCTGAAATTACCGCGCGCGTGGCCGAGATGCTGAGCCTGGTGCACATGCAGGAGTTCGCGAAGCGTAAGCCGCACCAGCTCTCCGGCGGCCAGCGCCAGCGCGTGGCCCTGGCCCGCAGCCTGGCAAAACGCCCGAAACTGCTGCTGCTTGATGAGCCGATGGGCGCGCTGGATAAAAAGCTGCGCGACCGTATGCAGCTTGAAGTAGTCGATATCCTCGAGCGCGTGGGCGTGACCTGCGTGATGGTCACCCACGACCAGGAAGAGGCCATGACCATGGCCGGACGTATCGCCATCATGAACCGCGGGAAGTTCGTTCAGATTGGCGAGCCGGAAGAGATTTATGAGCATCCGACCACCCGCTACAGCGCGGAGTTCATCGGCTCGGTTAACGTCTTCGAGGGGCTGCTGAAAGATCGTCAGGAAGACGGTCTGGTCATCGAATCGCCGGGGCTGCAGCATCCGCTTAAGGTCGATCCGGATAACTCGGTGGTGGATAACGTGCCGGTTTACGTCGCGCTGCGTCCGGAGAAGATCATGCTCTGTGAGGATCCGCCTGCTGATGGCTATAACTTTGCCGTGGGCGAAGTGGTGCACATTGCCTATCTGGGCGATCTCTCCATCTATCACGTGCGCCTGAAAAGCGGGCAGATGCTCAGCGCGCAGTTACAGAACGAACATCGCTACCGCAAGGGGCAGCCGACCTGGGGCGACGAAGTGCGCCTGTGTTGGGATGCAGACAGTTGCGTTGTGCTGACGGTATAAGGAGCGGCCAATGAGTACACTTGAACCTCCAGCCCGCGTCGAAAAGCCGGGCGGCTTTGCCCACTGGCTGACGCGCATGCAGATGAAGCACGGCCGCAAACTGGTGATCGCCATGCCATACGTGTGGCTGATCCTGCTGTTCCTGCTGCCGTTCCTGATTGTTTTCAAGATAAGCCTGGCGGAAATGGCGCGGGCGATCCCGCCTTACACCAACCTGCTGGACTGGGCCGACGGGCAGCTGACGCTGACCTTAAACCTGGGTAACTTCCTGCAGCTCACCGACGATCCGCTCTATTTCGAAGCCTATCTGCAATCGCTGCAGGTGGCGGCGATCTCGACGCTCTGCTGTCTGGTGATGGGCTATCCGCTGGCGTGGGCGGTGGCGCACAGCAAGCCGTCGACGCGAAACATCCTGCTGCTGCTGGTGATCCTGCCGTCGTGGACCTCGTTCCTGATCCGCGTTTACGCGTGGATGGGGATCCTGAAAAACAACGGCGTGCTGAACAATTTTCTGATGTGGTTAGGCGTTATCGATCAGCCACTGACGATCCTGCACACCAACCTCGCGGTCTATATTGGAATTGTGTACGCCTATCTGCCGTTTATGGTGCTGCCGATCTACACGGCGCTGACGCGTATCGACTACTCGCTGGTGGAAGCGTCGCTCGATCTCGGTGCCCGTCCGTTAAAAACCTTCTTCAGCGTCATTGTCCCGCTGACCAAAGGCGGCATTATCGCCGGGTCGATGCTGGTCTTTATCCCGGCGGTGGGGGAGTTTGTGATCCCGGAACTGCTCGGCGGGCCAGACAGCATCATGATTGGCCGCGTGCTGTGGCAGGAGTTCTTCAATAACCGCGACTGGCCGGTGGCGTCGGCGGTGGCGATTGTCATGCTGCTGCTGCTGATCGTGCCGATCATGTGGTTCCACAAGCATCAGCAGAAACAGATGGGAGATCGCGGATGAACAACTTACCGGTAGTGCGCTCCCCGTGGCGAATTGCGATCCTGGTCATCGGCTTTACCTTCCTGTATGCGCCGATGCTGATGCTGGTGATCTACTCGTTTAACAGCTCCAAACTGGTGACGGTCTGGGCAGGCTGGTCGACGCGCTGGTACAGCGAGCTGTTCCACGATGATGCGATGATGAGCGCGGTGGGGCTGAGCCTGACCATTGCGGCGCTGGCGGCGACCATGGCGTCCGTGCTGGGCACGATCGCCGCGCTGGTGATGGTGCGCTTCGGGCGTTTTCGCGGTTCGAACGGCTTCGCCTTTATGATCACCGCCCCGCTGGTTATGCCGGACGTGATCACCGGTCTCGCGTTGCTGCTGCTGTTCGTGGCCCTGGCGCACGCCATCGGCTGGCCGGCGGATCGCGGGATGCTCACCATCTGGCTGGCGCACGTTACCTTCTGTACCGCCTATGTCGCGGTGGTGATCGCCTCGCGCCTGCGCGAGCTGGATCGCTCCATTGAAGAGGCGGCGATGGATCTCGGCGCGACGCCGCTGAAGGTCTTTTTCATCATCACGCTGCCGATGATTATGCCGGCGGTGATCTCTGGCTGGCTGCTGGCGTTTACCCTGTCGCTCGACGATCTGGTTATCGCCAGCTTTGTCTCCGGCCCGGGGGCGACGACGCTGCCGATGCTGGTCTTCTCCAGCGTGCGCATGGGGGTCAACCCGGAGATCAACGCCCTGGCCTCTATCATCCTCGGCGTGGTCGGAATTGTCGGATTTATCGCCTGGTATCTGATGGCGCGCGCGGAAAAACAGCGCGTGCGCGATATCCAGCGTGCAAGACGCGGCTGAAGGATTTAAAATTTCCAGTGATGTGCCGCGCATGACGCGGCACTGTTTTTCAGGGAAGTAAAACATTGGGATTATTAAAAAAATCACGTATTACGCACGCGCGTCCTAACGTACCTGCACTGGTTCAGGTGGCGGCGCTCGCCATTATTATGATCCGCTGCCTGGACGTGCTGATGATTCTGAATACCCTGGGCGTGCGCGGCATCGGTGAATTCATTCACCGCAGCGTGCAGACGTGGAATCTGACGCTGGTCTTTTTGAGTAGTCTGGTGCTTGTGTTTATTGAGATCTACTGCGCGTTTTCGCTGGTTAAAGGGCGAAACTGGGCGCGCTGGATCTATCTGCTGACGCAGATTACCGCGGCGAGCTATCTCTGGGCCGCTTCGCTGGGCTACGGCTACCCGGAGCTGTTCAGTATTGCCGGTGAGTCCAAACGCGAGATCCTGCGCGCGCTGTTTATGCAAAAGCTGCCGGATATGCTGGTGCTCTGTCTCCTCTTCGTTCCGGCCTCCAGTCGGCGGTTCTTCCGCCTGCAATAATGTGTATAATCGCAGCCCTCGTGATTCTTAAGGTTTTGATATGCAGTGCGCACTCTATGACGCCGGACGCTGCCGCTCCTGTCAGTGGATAGAACAGCCGGTCTCTCAACAACTCACCGCCAAAATGGCCGACCTGCAACAGCTGCTGGCAGCACACGCGGTGGGCGAGTGGTGTGCACCCGTCAGCGGCCCGGAGCAGGGTTTTCGCAACAAAGCCAAAATGGTGGTCAGCGGCAGCGTAGAAAAACCGCTGCTGGGGATGCTGCACCGCGACGGCACGCCGGAAGACTTAACCGGCTGCCCGCTGTATCCCGACTCCTTTGCACCGGTCTTTGCCGCACTCAAGCCGTTTATTGCCCGAGCAGGGTTAACGCCCTACAGCGTGGCCCGCAAGCGCGGCGAGCTGAAATACCTTCTGCTGACCGAAAGCCAGATCGACGGCGGCATGATGCTGCGCTTCGTGCTGCGCTCTGAAACTAAGCTTGAGCAGCTGCGCGCGGCCCTGCCTTGGCTGCAGGCGCAGCTTCCGCAGCTGAAGGTCATTACGGCGAACATTCAGCCGGTGCATATGGCGATCATGGAAGGGGAGAAAGAGATTTTCTTCACCGACCAGCACGCGCTGGCGGAGCGCTTCAACGGCGTGCCGCTGTGGATCCGCCCGCAAAGCTTCTTCCAGACCAACCCGACCGTGGCAAGCAGCCTGTACGCCACCGCCCGCGACTGGGTGCGTGCGTTGAACATCCATCATATGTGGGATCTGTTCTGCGGCGTGGGCGGGTTTGGCCTGCACTGCGCCACGCCGGAGATGCAGCTCACCGGGATTGAGATCTCTGCCGAAGCGATTGCCTGCGCGAAGCAGTCTGCCTCTGAGCTGGGGTTAACGAATCTGCGCTTCCAGGCGCTCGACTCCACGCAGTTCGCCACCGGCCAGGGCAACGTGCCGGAACTGGTGCTGGTTAATCCGCCGCGCCGCGGCATCGGGAATGCGCTGTGCGACTACCTGAGCCAGATGGCGCCGGAATACATCATCTATTCCAGCTGCAACGCGCAGACCATGGCGAAAGACATCGCTCAACTGCCGGGCTATCGCGTTGAACGCGTTCAGCTTTTTGATATGTTCCCGCACACCGCGCATTATGAAGTGTTGACGTTGTTAACCCGTAGGCCGGGCAAGGCGTAGCCGCCACCCGGCATGACCCCCGCACAATGTTCAACAAAATGTGAACTCTTCATCCCGGCGAAATCAGGTAAGCTTACGTCATAAGACATGAATATAGGCTTACCCATGAAGCAGATCCTGCTGGTAGAAGACGACCACGATATCGCGGCGCTTCTGCGACTCAATTTAGAAGACGAAGGCTACGCCATCACCCACGAGCCCGACGGGGGCAACGCCTTACAGCGTCTTGACGCCCAGACGTGGGATGCGGTGATCCTCGACCTGATGCTGCCCAACGTTGACGGTCTGGAGATTTGCCGCCGCATCCGTCAGATGACGCGCTACCTGCCGGTGATCATCATCAGCGCCCGCAGCAGCGAAACCGACCGCATTACCGGGCTGGAAACCGGCGCCGATGACTATCTGGCAAAACCGTTCTCCGTGCAGGAGCTGATTGCGCGGATCAAAGCGCTGTTTCGTCGCCAGCAGGCGATGGGGCAGGCGCAAACCGACGGACACATTCAGGCGCACGGGCTGACCATCGATCCGCTGGCGCGCAGCGTGCTGCTTCACGGCCAGGTGGTGGACCTCACCCCGCGCGAGTTCGAGCTGCTCTACTTCTTTGCCCGTCATCCCGGCGAGGTGTTCTCCCGCCTGGCGCTGCTGGAGCAGGTCTGGGGCTACCAGCACGAAGGCTACGAGCACACCGTCAACACCCATATCAACCGCCTGCGCATCAAGATAGAGAAGGACGCCGCCGAGCCGGAGATCATTCGCACCGTCTGGGGCAAGGGCTACAAATTTGCGGAGCCGCAGCATGATGCGTCGCTTTAGCCTGAGCCAGCGCCTGACGCTGCTCTTCATCCTGCTGATGATGCTCTGCGCCGCCGTCGCCTGCGCGGTCCAGCTCTACAGCAGCATGCAGTACGGTAATGCGATGGTGCAGCGGTTATCGGGCGGGCTGGCGCAGCAGATCGTCCAGCGCGAACCGATTCTGGACGCGCAGGGCAGGGTCGACCGCAGCGCGCTGAAACCGCTGTTTGGCCGGCTGATGACCTTTAATCCGAGCGTTGAGCTGTACGTTGTCTCCCCGGACGGCGATATCCTCGCCGACGCTGCCCCGCCGGGCCATATTCAGCGGCAAAAAATCGATCTGGCGCCGGTGCAGAGCTTCCTGAGCGGCACCGCCATGCCGGTACTGGGCGACGATCCGCGCAGTCAAAATCAAAAAGTCTTTAGCGCCACGCCGCTGCGGCAGGACGGCGAGCTAAAAGGCTATCTGTACATTATTTTGCAGGGCGAGGAGTCAAACGCCCTGGCGGAAATGGCCTGGCACAAGGCGCTGTGGAGTACCGTCCTGTGGTCGCTGCTGTGGGTCGCGCTGTTTGGGCTGCTGGCAGGGCTGCTGGTCTGGTACTGGGTCACGCGCCCGGTCAAACAGCTGACGGTGGAGGTCGCCGGGCTGGAGCAGGACAGCTTAAGCGCCATCAGGCTGCTGGCGGGACAGACGCCGGACGCGGCGGCAAAAGATGAAGTGGCGATCCTGCGCAACAGCTTTATCGAGCTGGCGCGCAAAATCACCCAACAGTGGGATCGGCTGGCCGACAGCGATCGTCAGCGTCGTGAGTTTATCGCCAATATTTCGCACGATCTCCGCACGCCGCTCACCTCGCTGCTGGGCTATCTCGAAACCCTGTCGCTCAAATCCGCCACCCTGACGCCGCAGGAGCACCAGCAGTATCTCGCCACCGCCCTGCGTCAGGGACAAAAGGTCCGGCATCTTTCGCAGCAGCTGTTTGAGCTGGCGCGCCTTGAACACGGCGGTATTAAACCCCAGCGCGAGCGGTTCGCAATGGCGGAGCTGATTTCCGACGTGGCGCAGAAGTTTGAGCTCACGGCCCGCACGCGAGAGGTCAATCTGCATATTGACGTGCCGGGGCCGCTGCCGATGGTAAACGCCGATGTGTCGATGATTGAACGCGTGGTGACCAACCTGCTGGATAACGCGATGCGCCATACGCCTGGCGGCGGAGAAATTCGTCTGGCGGTGTGGCAGGAAAATGAACAGCTGCAGGTCGAAGTGTCCGACAGCGGAACGGGCGTGGATGCCTCGCTGCGCGACGATCTGTTCCAGCGGCCGTCGGCGCTCAACACCCAGGCGTCGAGAGAGAATCGCGGCGGGTTGGGGCTGTTAATCGTGAAACGGATGCTGGAGCTGCACGGCGGCGGGATCAGGCTGATGGAGTCGGCGAGCGGGGCGCGGTTCAGGTTCTTTGTGCCGCTGTGAGAGAGTGCCGGGTGGCGCTGCGCTTACCCGGCCTACAACTCCCCCCGTAGGCCGGGTAAGGCGAAGCCGCCACCCGGCAAAAGACATTACTGCGGGAACCACTGCTCGCTGATTTTCTGGTACGTTCCGTCCGCTTTAATCGCCTTAAGCGCGCCGTTCAGTTTTTCCAGCAGGGCTTTATTATCCGGACGTACCGCGATGCCGAGGCCCGTGCCGAAGTACTGCGGATCGGTCACTTTTTCCGTTGCGGTGCCCAGCTGCGGGTTGGTTTTCAGCCATTCGTTCACCACGGCGGTATCGCCGAAGACGCCGTCGATACGGCCATTTTTCAGGTCAATAATCGCGTTCTGGTAGCTGTCATAGGCCACGGTCTTCACTTCCGGATGTTTGTCCTGCAGGTACTTCTGATGGGTGGTGCCGTTTTCCATCCCGATGCGTTTGCCTTTCAGCTGATCGAAAGAGGTATAAGCGCCTTTCTTCGCAATCACCACCGCCGAGTTGGCGTAGTACGGGTCGGTGAACGCAACCTGCTTGCTGCGCTCAGGCGTGATGTCCATCCCGGAGATCACCGCGTCGTATTTTTTGAACTTCAGCGACGGGATCAGGCTGTCGAAGGCATGGTTGGTAAAGGTGCAGTCTGCCTGCATCTGTTTGCACAGCGCTTTCGCCAGATCGATATCAAAACCCACGATCTGGTTGCTGGCATCCAGCGACTCAAACGGCGGATAGGTGGCGGACACGCCGAAATTGATTTTATCCGCAGCGGATGCGCCAGCGGCGAAGGTGGCGAGTAATGCGGCCAGAACTAACTTTTTCATTGTAATGCTCCCGTCTGTCTTATTGATGCGCCGTGTCTGCGGCCTGGATGTACAATGCCAGTTAATGAATTTATATGCAATAAAAATGATTAAGTATTGTGTTGAGCGCGAAAAAAAGCGGATAACCCATCAGGTTACCCGCTCCATGAATACCGTTTTATGCACTTGCGTGGTTAATTCCTGCGCTCAAACGCCAGCGCTTTACGCTCAATAAGGCGCATCATCAGCGTCAGCAGACCGTTCACCACCAGATAGACCACGCCCGCCGCGCCGAACACCATCACGTCATAGGTGCGCCCGTACAGCAGCTGTCCGTGTCCCATCACTTCCATCAGGGTGATGGTATAGGCCAGAGAGGTACTCTTGAACACCAGCACCACTTCGTTGGAGTAGGAGGAGAGCGCGCGCTTAAAGGCGTACGGCAGCAGGATCGCCAGCGTGTCCTTCTTGCTCATGCCCAGCGCCCCGCAGGACTGCCACTGGCCTTCCGGAATGGCGCGGATCGCACCAAAGAACAGCTGGGTGGTATAGGCCGCGCTGTTCAGCGAAAGGGCAATCAGGGCACACAGCCATGGCTCAGAGAGCAGATGCCAGATAACCGGATATTCCTGCAGCGACGGGAACTGGCCCGGGCCGTAGTAAATCAGGAAGATCTGCACCAGCAGCGGCGTACCGGTAAACAGGGTGATGTACCCGCGCACAATCCACACCAGCACCGGCGTTTTCAGCGTCAGGATGATGGTGAAGATGAGCGCCAGGATCAGCGCCACGATAATGGACGCCACGGTCAGCGTCAGGCTGGTGTGCAGCCCTTTCATCAACTCGGGAAAGTATTCAAGCATCAGCCTGGTCTCCGTTCAAAGCGCGTCGCTCGCAGGTCAATACGCTTGAGGATGTACTGACTGAGCAACGTGATCACCAGGTAGATTGCCGCCGCCACAATGTACCAGGTAAACGGCTCCTGGGTACGGGTGGCGATGCTTTTGGTTTGCAGCATCAGATCGTTAACGCTTATCAGGCTCACCAGCGCGGTATCTTTCAGCAGCACCAGCCACTGGTTGCCGAGGCCCGGCAGGGCATGACGCCACATCTGCGGCATCACCAGACGGAAGAAGATGGCGGATTTTGACAACCCTAACGCCTGACCCGACTCCCACTGTCCCTGCGGCACGGCCTTCAGCGCACCGCGCAGGGTTTGCGACGCGTACGCGGAGTAGAGCAGGGAGAGCGCAATGACGCCGCACAGGAACGGGCTGACGTCGAAGTTGTCGATCTGCATCTGCACCGGGATCTGCGCAAAGCCGAGATTAATCGTGAAGCCGTCCGAGAGCGTGAGCAGCAGCTGCGAGGAACCGAAATAGATAAACAGGACCACCAGAATTTCCGGTAGCCCACGCAGCACGGTGACCAGCGCGGAGCCTGTCCAGGCGACGGGGAACCATTTCGCGGATTCCCACACCGCAAAGAACATCGCCAGCACCAGGCCGATAATCAGTGCGCAAACGGCAAGGCCGACGGTCATCCCGGCGGCGCTTGCTAAAGGAAAAATTTCATTCATCAGGAATTACTTCTGGAACCATTTTTTATAGATGGTTTCGTAGGTGCCGTCTTTCTTCACTTTTTCCAGCGCAGCGTTGAATTTCTGCTGCAGCTCAGTGTTGCCCTGACGAACGGCAATCCCCAGACCGGTACCGAAGTAGTCCTTATCGGTCACTTTGTCGCCCACTGGCGCCAGCTTGTCGTTGGCTTTCAGCCACTCGGTCACGACAGCGGTATCACCAAATACGCCGTCGATACGGCCATTCTGCAGATCCAGCTTCGCGTTCTGGTAGCTGTCATACGGAACGGTGGTGATTTCCGGATGCTTATCCATGATGAATTTCTGGTGCGTGGTACCGTTCTGCACGCCCACTTTTTTGCCTTTCAGCTGATCGACAGAGGTGAATTTGCCTTTCTGACCAATGAACAGGGCAGAGTTGTCATAGTAAGGGGTGGTGAACAGCACCTGCTTTTCACGCTCCGGGGTGATGTCCATACCGGCCATCACGGCGTCAATACGGCGGAACTTCAGGCTTGGGATCAGGCTGTCGAACGCCTGGTTGCTGAAGGTGCAGGTCGCATCGATCTCTTTACACAGGGCGTTAGCCAGGTCCACGTCAAAGCCAACAATTTTGTTGTTTGCATCAATGGATTCAAACGGAGGGTAAGAGGCTTCCGTGGCGAAACGAATGGTCTGAGCTGCGGTAGCGGAAAGGGTAACGCCAGCAAGCAGCACGGCAAGTAATACTTTTTTCATTATATTTCCCCTGACACAATCAATGAGATAAATAGTTTTTGAAGGCATCGGTTTGCGGGTTAGCGAAGCAGCTCGCATCACCTTGCTCAACGATATACCCGTTTTCCATGTACACCACACGGCTGGCGGTTTTACGCGCCACTTCCACTTCGTGGGTAACGATAACCTGCGTAATGTTGGTTTCCGCCAGCTCGCGAATAATGCTGACGATCTGAGCGGTGATTTCCGGGTCCAGCGCGGCGGTGGGTTCATCAAACAGCAGTACCGCAGGCTCCATCATCAGCGCACGGGCAATGGCCACGCGCTGCTGCTGACCACCGGACAGGTGCAGCGGGTAGCGGTCACTGTAGGGCTTAAGGCGCAGACGCTCCAGCAGCTTTTCGGCACGCGCGATGGCCTGATCTTTGCTTAAGCCCAGCACGCGGCACGGGGCTTCAATCAGGTTTTGCAGCACCGTCAGGTGCGGCCAGAGATTGTATTGCTGGAAGACCATGCCGACGTTTTGACGCAGCTCGCGTATCGCTTTATCAGACGGCGTCTTTGCGAAATCAAATTGGTTACCGGCAATTGCCAGCGTACCTGAACGAGGCATTTCAAGCAGATTAAGGACGCGCAGAAGGGAACTTTTGCCTGCACCGCTTGGGCCAAGCAAAACCAGCGTTTCGCCTTCCGGGCAGTTCAGCGTGATGTCAAACAGCGCCTGGTGTGCGCCGTAGAAGCAGTTAATGCCGTTTAGTTTAATACTCATCGGGGCAGTCTTTACTCATCCAGGCAATCTATAGCAATTGAGGCCGCAGATAGTACCGTTGACAGAATAGTTATGCAATATTTCTGCGTTAAAAGTTAAATATAACCCGTATTTCCTCTTAAACATAGCACAAAATAGCGAAGGGCAAAGGCGGTGAGTATAAATGTCGGCATTCCGCGAGAAATGCCGGACATTTTACGGGGGTAACATTTTTATCACTGATGAATCAGCGGTTCTCAATCGACTGGCGCAGCGTGCCGGCCGGGGCATGCACGCTGCCGCCCACGTAGCGTACGTCGTCCACCGCCCAGCACTGGCCTTCACGGATCATCAGCACTTCGTCCTGCCAGGTTTGGCTGCCCTGCGTCAGCTTCACGCGCAGCGGAATATTACGGGCATCCGTGTTCGGGATGGTTGACGCGCTGGCCACTTCGGCGCTGTCCGGCAGCGTGGTGCGGCTGGAGAACGGGTCGGATTTCAGCAGCGCGTTGTGCTGCGGATCGCGGGTGGCATCGTTAAGCAGTTTTGCCAGACCATCGCTCAGATACGGGCGCAGGCCGGTGAGGTCGTTGCTGCGGTGCTGAATCCGGTAATCATAGAACTGCTGCGCCACGGTGTTCGGGCCGCCCTCAATGCAGGGGCCGCTGCGGGTACCGATATCCTTAAAGGCTGGCGTGACCGTGGTGGTACAGGCGCTGAGCACCAGCGCGCAGGGCACTAAAAGTGTTAAAGCTGAATAGCGCATGTTGATTTCCTTATTTATTAACTATCCTTTCAATCATAGCGTAACGAACCGATAATGCTGTGCCTAAGGCATTGAACGCTAAAGAAGGAGAGAAACCATGCAGTTTTCAACAACGCCAACCCTGGAAGGACAGACAATAACCGAGTACTGCGGCGTGGTCACCGGCGAAGCGATTCTCGGCGCCAATATCTTCCGTGACTTTTTTGCCGGTATCCGCGATATCGTGGGTGGCCGCTCTGGCGCATACGAAAAAGAGCTGCGCAAAGCACGCGAAATCGCCTTTAAAGAGCTCGGCGAGCAGGCGGAAGCCCTCGGCGCGGATGCGGTCGTGGGAATCGATATTGACTACGAAACGGTCGGGAAAGACGGCAGCATGCTGATGGTGAGCGTAAGCGGTACGGCGGTGAAAACCCTGCGATGAGGCGTGCGTTTGCCACGCTCCTGCTGGCGCTGCTGCTGGCAGGATGCGTTACGGAAAAGGGGATTATCGATAAAGGTGCCTACGAGCTGGATACGCGTCATCAGGCGCAGGCGGCTTACCCGCGCATCAAGGTGCTGGTGATCCACTACACCGCGGATGATTTTGACAGCTCGCTGGCCACGCTGACGGATAAAAACGTTAGCTCTCACTATTTGATCCCTGCCAACCCCCCGGTGCCGGACGGCAAGCCGCGCATCTGGCAGCTGGTTCCCGAGAGCGAGCTGGCCTGGCATGCGGGCATTAGCTTCTGGCGCGGCACCAACCGGATTAATGATACGTCCGTGGGGATTGAGCTCGAGAACCGCGGCTGGCAAACGCGTGACGGCGTGAAAACCTTTACCCCGTTTGCGCCTGCGCAGATTGCAGCGCTGATCCCGCTTGCCAGGGACATTATTGCCCGCTATGACATTCAGCCGCAGAACGTGGTTGCCCATGCCGACATTGCCCCGCAGCGTAAAGACGATCCCGGCCCGCTGTTTCCGTGGCAGCAGCTGGCGCAGCAGGGGATAGGAGCCTGGCCCGATCCCGCGCGCGTGGCGTTCTATCTTAACGGGCGGCCGCGCTATCAGGAGGTCGAGCGCGGTGCGCTGCTTGATGTGCTGAAACGCTATGGCTACGAGGTGCCGGACAACGCCACGGAACAGCAGCAGAAGAGGGTGATCAGCGCGTTTCAGATGCACTTCCGCCCCGCGCTGTGGAACGGCGTGGCTGACGTAGAAACCCTGGCCATCGCCGAGGCGCTTTTAGAGAAGTACGGGCAAGGGTAGTCCTCAGGGCTGCCCCTGACCAGGCCGTATTACCTTAGTTTTTTTGAGATTAATCTTAAGTACATTCTCAATTCATTTTTAGTTAATTGACTTAAAAGTACCCTCATTTAAGATAGACGTATAGCTTGCTAAGTATTTATAAAAAATAACACCTGCATAGTGATTTTTATTATCACTTCTCCTTGAAGTTTTTTATCAGGATTATACGAATAGTTTCGGTGGTTCCATCGTGGCCATTTTTTATCTAAAATTTACATCTTAATTCGGGTATAACAATGTTAAGTATTTACGGCAGAAAATTACGTCCTCATCATGAAATAGAAAAAATCATTTCCGCAACGGAAGGATTTGAAGAAAAATCGTTAAAGAAATGGCAAAAAATTTCCACCGTCGATAATGAATTTATTCATATTATCGTCAGCGGTGAAGTGGAATTCCGCCGCGAATCCGACGAGCTCTGCTTGTTCGCCCTGCAGGGGCAGTGCATTTTTGGACTCTCTTCCATTTTTTATCATTCGTCCCATATGTATGGCCTGGTCCGCTCGAATACCGTGGTGCGTTCGATTCCGAAAAGCGTTTTCTCTCAACTGATGACCGAGAAAGGCTTGTGGCCTGAACTCACCAAGGTGCTGGCCTGGTATATCTGTCTCCTGAGCAAGCGCGATGACGTGCTGGTTGCCCGCAGCGCCTATTCTGTCGTGCGCGAATTTTTGCTGGAAATTAATGAACTGATTGTACATCATCAACGCGATATTAATGTTTATGATTATATTCAGGAATACACCAGCCTGGCGCGCAGTACGATTATAAAAATCCTCTCCGATCTGAAAAAAGGTCAATACATTGTAGTGGAAAAGGGTCGACTCCTTAATATCACCAACCTGCCTGAAAAATATTAACTATTCCAGCCGGTCTCCCTTTTTACTTAATGGAGACCGGGAACTTTCTTTATGTAATGCGCCCGCCTGAGTATTATCCTGCGTTTCGTCAACCGGCGGTGCGGGTATTTTCCCTTGCGAATAATCCTGCTCTTGTTCTTTTAACGCCTGCTTAAACAGTTCGGTTAATGATGCGTCGTCACCCTCCGTGCGGGGGGAGACGGCATCGTCGTGCGCTTCCGTTCCGGGGAGGGTATCCCGCGAGGTATCGTGCGGCACCGTGCCGTCAGGCATCTGCTGCCAGTCGGCGTCGTCGCTGTTAATCGGCAGATCCTGCATGGCAGGGACGTCGGCCTGCACCGGGACGGGTTTCGGGTGCGGATGCGGATGCGGGAACGGCTTGCTCACGTACACGTAGTGCATATCGGAAAGCTGCGTCTCAGGCTTCGCCACGTTCACTTTTTTTACCGGCTCCGGCGCAGGGTGGCGCAGTTGCCAGTATACGTGGGCGTACAGCCCCGCCATCAGCATGACGCAGAGGCTTAATATTCCTAAAAAGGCGTTAGAAGCGATTTTTCTCAGGCGGGGAATGCGGTACGAAAACCAGACCGCCTCCCCGGAAACGTAGCTGCGCTGAGCCGCAAGACAGATGGTAGACATTAGGAATGCTTCTCCTGCGTTTTCGCGTCCGGTGCGGCATGGGGGGTCTGAAGCAGCACGCTCGGCGTGGTGTTAGTGTCGCGCATCAACTGCATCAGCGTCTCTTCACCCGGGATACCGTCGACGCGCAGATGCATTTTTTGCTGGAACTCGCGGGTACGTTTCACCATCTCCGTCGTCCAGGTTTGAGCGTGGGTTTCCGGCTCGGCAAGGGCCTGGCTCAGCTGCTGATCCAGCCACCCCATGTCCTTCGCATCGCTGGTGGCGCTGATGGCGTCTTTGCCTTCCGGCGTCAGGCGGTGGAGCTGGGTATAATTGCCGGTGGCATGCTGGTTAAACCAGTGACGGCTTACCTGCCAGGTGCGGTTATTCATCAGCAGGTCGAGTGAGTTATCCCCGACGCGGGCGACCACGGCATAGTTAAGGTGGTTGCCGGTTTTCAGTTCACTCACCCACGGATATCCTTCCTGGGCCAGCGCGTCCGGTGAGGCATTTCCCTGCTTACACATCAGGTTCACCTTCGCGGCGTTCTGGCACAGGGCATCGTCCGCCGAGGCGTCATACCCCCACATCAGATAGAGCTGATGCATCGCATCCGGCTGATTAACCACCTCGTTGTCGATAGCCGGCACCACCGGCGCCTGCTCGATGGGCGTCTGCTGTTTCCAGTTCGCGGGCACCGGCAGTTGAATCGGAAGTCTTGCTCCGATCGAGGAGGTCAAATACCAGCCGCAGGCAGCGAACAGCACGGAGGCGAACAGCCCCACGGTAGCCAGGCGCATACCGTGTTTTTTCGCAGGCAGGATCTCACCGGCCGCCAGGCGCAGATGACGCGGGCTAACCTGTTCTGCACGTTCGGTCCAGGCTGCGAGCATCGACAGGTGCGCCAGCTCGTTCAGCTTGCTGATATTCCCTTTGGTCAGCGCATGCATTTTACGCACGCGCGCCGGGGTCAACGGCGAGTGCTCACACCCGTGCGCTTCACACTGCGCCTGAACGTAGCTGAGAAACTCCCGGCAGGTAAGGGGGCGCAGGGTGTGGCAGGTATGCGCATATTCACGCAGTTCAGACTGCTGCATCAGAACGGCTTCCCGATCCGCTGCACCCATCAGTACGACGGACAGACGAAACTCCAGCTCCTGCGCGCGCGTCAGCAGCAGAGCCAGCACCTCCCGACAGGTCTCTTTCATGGCATCGGTATGGCTAATCACCAGCACTTTCGTCCTGCTTTTTCCCCCCTGCCACTGGTGCAGGATGGCATCCACCGCCTGAAGCCGGTTTTTGCTCTCTTTCGTTCCCGGGTTGAGTTTATACAGCAGGCTACTGGCACTCAGTTTTGGAAACGCGTTGATGGCAACAACGTCAGGGGTTGCGGATTTCAGGGCGTCGCTGAACTGGCCCAGCAGCGGGGCATCGTCTGCAAAGAGCCCAATAATCCCCGCCTGTTGGGTTTTCTCTTTCAGCAGGTTGAAAATATCCTGGTGATACGGCACGAAGAAATCGCCCGAGGCGCGGGTAATTTTTCGAAAAGGCGGGTGATTAAATTTAAAATGACTCTGATACATAACGACTTACCGTCTCTGGGCATGAATAGCAATGGTCCAGAAAAGTACGGCAAGGGTGCGTCATGGTCAATTTACGGGCAGGGTAAAAATAACCTGTCGGCTACCTCTAACACTGGTTTTTTTGACGGTCAATCTTTTTCTTTATCAAAGTTAACGGCGAAGCAGGTGGTCGATTGTCAGGCCGCTAATTACTATTTATGTCACATATTGGCGCAGCATGACGCTGCTTATTTCCGCTTTGCTAAAGGCCAGATGAATAATGAGGCTCTCACTTTTTTCACGGTGGATAACGCCCTGTATTATGTTTGTATTGCTGATTTTTTGCGGTCAGCAAGGCTACGTCATTTTTAAAGATTATAAAAAAGTGACGAATAAACTCACGAACGCAGCGGCGAAACCGCAAAAAAAACGTCAGGAAGAAAAGACATTTTCACTTTTCACCGCCGCCGTGCGTCAGGACAACCTGCCAGCAGCCGGAAAAGCCCCGCTCGCTGCCGAAATTGAGGGGATCGTCCGCAGCGACGATGCCTGGTTGTCCTTCGCCGTGATCAAAACGCCGGGTGGTCAAAAGAGCTATCGCGAAGGCGAGGCGTTGACCGGTTTTAACGATGCCTTTATTCAGGAAATAAACAAAGACAATGTGGTGGTTAATTACGAAGGTGCTACGCAGGTACTGGCGTTAAATAAACCTGACTATTTTAAGGGCGGCGTTGACAGCGGCCCGGTAACCCAATCGACGAAAGATGCTGGTGCTGAAAGCGTGCATCTGGATGATTATCTGGTGTTAAAGCCACTTATCGAAAAGGGCCAGCTGGAAGGCTACAACATTAATCCAAGGAATGCCTCTGACTTCTACAGTCATGCCGGTCTGGAAAAAGGTGATGTGGCGGTAAAAGTAAATTCTGTCGATATGACCGATGCAGAAAAGGCAAAAGATATTATTGCCAACTGGTCGAAAATGAAAGAAGCGGAGGTCGTCGTCAGACGTCACGCTCACCTTGAAAATATTCGGGTCAATGTTCTAAACAATTAACAAGTGTACAGACATGAAGAAATTTCCTTGGGCGTGCGTGGCGCTGACCGCATTGTCGTTATATTCCAGTTCGCTGCTCGCAGCTAACTTTAGCGCCAGCTTTAAAAACACCGATATCCGCGAATTTATTGATACGGTAGGCCGCAATCTGAACAAAACCATTCTGGTCGACCCGTCCGTTCAGGGCACGGTGTCGGTCAGAACCTATAACGTGTTGACGGAAGACGAATATTACCAGTTTTTCCTGAGCGTGCTGGACCTGTACGGCCTGTCGGTGATCCCGATGGATAACGGCATGGTTAAAGTGGTGCGCTCGAGCATTGCCCGCACCGCCGGTGCGCCGCTGGCCGACGGTAAAAATCCGGGTAAAGGCGACGAGATCATCACCCGCGTGGTGCGCATGGAAAACGTGCCTGTTCGCGAGCTGGCGCCGCTGCTGCGTCAGCTCAACGATGCCACCGGCATCGGTAACGTGGTCCACTTTGAGCCGTCCAACGTCCTGCTGCTAACCGGTAAAGCTTCGGTGGTGAACCGCCTGGTGGATCTGGTCCAGCGCGTGGACAAAGACGGTATTCAGCGTCGTGAAATCGTGCCGCTGCGCTTTGCGTCCGCCAAAGAGCTCTCGGAGATGTTGAATAACCTCAACAACGAAGAGCAGAAAGGGCAGAACGCGCCGCAGCTGGCGACCAAAGTGGTGGCCGATGACGAAACCAACAGCCTGGTGATCAGCGGTTCGGAAGATGCGCGCGCGCGGACCCGCTCCCTGATCCATCAGCTGGATCGCGAGCAGAACAACGAGGGGAATACCCGCGTCTTCTATCTCAAGTATGCCAGCGCCACCAAGGTGGTGCCGGTACTCACCGGCATCGGCGAGCAGCTGAAGGACAAGGCCGGCGCGCCGAAGTCGAAAACTGCGCCAGCGTCCAGCGATCTGAACATTACCGCCGACGAAGCAACCAACTCGCTGGTGATTACCGCCCAGCCTAACGTGATGAACTCCCTTGAGAAGGTGATCGACAAGCTCGACATCCGTCGTCCGCAGGTGCTGGTGGAAGCCATCATCGCGGAAGTGCAGGACGGGAACGGCCTGGATCTCGGCGTGCAGTGGACCAGCAAGCACGGCGGCGTGCAGTTCGGCTCCACCGGCCTGCCAATCAGCCAGATTAAAAATGGCACCATGAAAGGGGCAAGCTTCACTGGCCTGGCGACCGGCTTCTTTAACGGTGATTTTGGTGCGCTGGTGACTGCGCTTTCCACCGACGGCAAAAATGACATCCTCTCCACGCCAAGCGTGGTCACGCTGGATAACAAAGAAGCGTCGTTCAACGTGGGCCAGGATGTGCCGGTACTTTCCGGTTCGCAAACCACCAGCGGTGATAACGTCTTTAACTCCGTTGAGCGTAAGACGGTCGGTACCAAGCTGAAAATTGTGCCGCAGATTAACGATGGCGACATGATCCATCTGAAGATTGAGCAGGAAGTCTCCAGCGTCGACAACAGCGCGACGGAAGACTCCAGCCTCGGCCCGACCTTCAATACGCGCACGATCAATAACGAAGTGATGGTCCACAGTGGCCAGACGGTGGTGCTTGGCGGTCTGATGGAAAATGTGACCAAACAGTCCGTGTCCAAAGTGCCGCTGCTCGGCGATATCCCGCTGGTCGGTCAGCTGTTCCGCTACACCTCCCAGGATACCTCCAAGCGCAACCTGATGGTGTTCATTCATACCACCGTTCTGCGTGACGACGACAACTACAGCGCGGCCTCGAAAGAGAAATATGACCAGATCCGGGTGCGCCAGATGCAGCGCGTGGAAGAGAAAAAGCTCGGTATTGTTGAGCCGAGCGACAATGCCGTCCTGCCCGCGTTTCCTTCAGCAAGCCCTCACGCCGCACCGGTGAAAACCCGCGCGACACGCAATCCGTTTAAAGAGTAAGGCGGAGGGGCAACGTGGACGAACTGAGTAAAACACTGTGTAGCAGCAGCTACGCAAAAGATAACGGCGTTCTGCTTTACAACAATGACGTCTATATCCGTGAGGACACCCCGGCGTTAGCACTGCTGGAAGTGCGCCGGGTGTTGGGCCGCGCGTTCGTCCCGGTTACTGTGACGCCGGAAGCGTTTGACGAGATGCTGGCCAAAATCTGGCAGCAGAGCAGCGGCGTTTCACAGCAGCTGGTGGACGACATGGATGCGGATATCGACCTGATGGCGTTAACCGAGGAGATCCCGGATAACGAAGATCTGCTTGATAACGACGAAAACTCGCCGGTGATCCGCCTGATCAACGCCATTCTCGGCGAGGCGGTTAAGGACGGCGCGTCGGATATCCATATCGAAACCTTTGAGCGCACGCTGAGCATTCGCTTCCGCGTTGACGGCGTGCTGCGCCCGGTGCTGCAACCGGCGCGTAAGCTCGCCCCGCTGCTGGTGTCGCGTATCAAGGTGATGTCGAAACTCGACATTGCCGAAAAACGTCTGCCGCAGGATGGCCGTATCTCACTGCGCATTGGCCGCAAGGCGATCGACGTGCGCGTCTCGACCATTCCGTCCCAGTACGGCGAGCGCGTGGTCATGCGCCTGCTCGATAAAAGCAATCTCAAGCCCGACATCAACAAGCTGGGCCTGATCGATGAAGAGCTGGAGAAGTTAAAAGGGCTGATTGAGCGCCCGCACGGCATTATCCTGGTCACCGGGCCGACAGGCTCCGGTAAAAGTACCACCCTGTACGCCATTCTTTCGGCGCTGAACGGTCACGAACGCAACATCCTGACCGTGGAAGACCCGATCGAATATGAGCTGGAAGGGGTGGGGCAGACGCAGGTTAACCCGCGCGTGGACATGACCTTTGCCCGCGGGCTGCGCGCTATTCTGCGTCAGGACCCGGACGTGGTGATGATCGGGGAAATTCGTGACGGTGAAACCGCGCAAATTGCGGTACAGGCGTCGCTCACCGGTCACCTGGTCATGTCTACGCTGCACACCAACAGCGCCGCCGGGGCGATTACGCGTCTGCGGGACATGGGGCTGGAGTCCTTTTTAATCGGTTCATCGTTGCTCGGTGTCATTGCCCAGCGTCTGGTGCGTCGGCTGTGTACGCACTGCCGGACCACCAGTCCGCTGGATGCCAATGAAAAAGCGCTGTTCAGCTTTATGGAGGCGCCGCCAAAAGCCATTTATCGCGCGGTGGGCTGTGAACACTGCCGCCAGAGCGGCTATCAGGGCCGTGCCGGTATTCACGAGTTCCTGGTGGTGGACAGCGCCATGCGCCGCGCCATTCATGAAGATAAAGACGAAATGTCCATTGAGACGCAGCTCTTTAAGCAGGCTTACAGCCTGCGCGAAAACGGGCTGCTGAAGGTGATTAGCGGCGTCACCTCGCTGGAAGAGGTGATGCGTGTGACCGCCGAGCGCGGGGGGATGCGTAATGGCCTTCTACGCCTGGACGGCGACGGATGTCGCAGGCAAAACCCAGCGCGGCACGCTGCAGGCCGAGGGGCAAAAGCAGGTTCGCCAGATGTTGCGCGAGCAAAAGCTGATGCCCGTCAGCATCAGCGAAACCCGTGAAGCGGCGTCTGCCGGAAAAGCAAAAACCGGAGCCAGGCTCTCCACGCCGGTGCTGTCGATGTTTACCCGTCAGTTATCCACGCTGGTCAACGCCGCACTGCCGCTCGAGAGCGCGCTGAAGGCGATCTCGAAGCAAACGGAAGACAAAAAGCTGGCGGCAATGGTGGTTGAGATCCGCGAGAAGGTGGTGGAAGGTCACACCCTGTTCGACGCCTTCAGCCAGTTCCCGCGCACCTTTGACAAGCTCTACTGCACGCTGGTGATGGCCGGTGAAAAAACCGGCCACCTTGGCGACGTGCTGGAGAAGCTAGCGGAGTACAACGAGCAGCGCCAGAAGATGAAGAGCAAGCTGACGCAGGCGATGGTCTACCCGATTACCCTCACCGTGGTCGCCATCGCGGTCATCAGCATTCTGCTGGTGGCGGTGGTGCCGCAGGTGATCGAGCAGTTCACCCACATGAAGCAGCAGCTGCCGATCACCACCCGCACGCTGATTGCGGTGAGCGATTTCCTGCAGGCGTACGGGATCTACATCGTGGGGATCCTCGGCGGCGGGTTTGTTGGTTTTAAGACCTGGCTCAGAAACGCCAAAAACCGTTTTCGCTGGCACAGCTGGCTGGTGAACGGCTCGCCGATTAAAAAGCTGGTGTGCGCGATCAACAGCGCCCGCTATATCCGCACGCTCAGCATCCTGCAGGCGAGCAGCGTGCCGCTGCTTGAAGGGATGTATATCGCGATGGACGGTATCGAAAACCTCTACGCCCGGCAGGTGCTGGAGCAGGCGGCGGATACCGTGCGTCAGGGGGCCTCGCTCTATGCCGCGCTGGAGCAGGCGAAATTATTCCCGCCCACCATGCTGTACATGATTGCCTCCGGCGAAGAGAGCGGCGAGTTAGGCAACTTAATGGACCGCGCGGCGGAAAACCAGGAGTCGGCGCTACAGCATCGTATTACGTTAACGCTCTCGGTATTTGAACCAGCGCTGGTGGTCTCCATGGCGACGATTGTTTTATTCATCGTGCTGTCAATATTACAGCCGCTTCTGCAACTTAATAATATGGTAGGTTAAATCATGGCTATAAAAACAAAACGTCTGGCTCGCCAGGCGGGGTTCACCTTGCTCGAATTAATGGTGGTGATCGTTATTCTCGGCGTTTTAGCGAGTATGGTGGTGCCCAATTTAATGGGTAATAAAGAAAAAGCGGACGCGCAAAAGGCGACCAGCGATATTGTTGCGCTCGAAGGCTCGCTGGATATGTATAAGCTCGATAACCACCGCTACCCAACGACCGAGCAGGGTCTGCAGGCGCTGGTGACCAAGCCTGAGATCGCGCCTATTCCCAACGGCTACCGCGCCGACGGCTATATTCGCCGCCTGCCGCAGGATCCGTGGGGCAACGATTATCTGCTCGTCAGCCCGGGTGAACACGGCGCCGTAGACGTCTTCTCTGCCGGTCCTGATGGCGAAGCCAACACCGCAGACGATATTACGAACTGGTCTCTGGATAAGAAAGAGAAATAATGAAGAATCAACGCGGCTTTACGTTGCTGGAAATTATTCTGGCGCTGGTGATATTTGCCAGTTGCGCCATGATGGTTGTCTCAACAATACCCTCACGCAGCGGTGCGGATATATTTGGTCAGCAATTAAAAGCCCTCGTTGATTATGGTTCAGACCGCGCGGTCATGGACGGAAATATTGTCGGGCTGGTGATCGCTACCGATAAATATCAGCTGGTCACGCTCGACGATAAAAACGGCGAACGTCACTGGGTGCCGTTATCCGCCGGCCGTATTACCACGAAGGGCGATTTCCCGGAAGAGATGCACGTGTCGCTCTCGCCTCAGCGTCTGGCGGCTAACGTCGAGGCCGACCCCCAGATCCTCTTTCTGCCGGACGGTGAGATTGGCCGTTTTACGCTGACGCTGCAAAGTTACGACAAACAGCATCACTTCCGCGTGGTGTCGCAGGGCGCGGCCCCGGTTTCGGTAGAGAACGATGACTAAAGGCAAGGTTAAGCAGAACGGGATGACGCTCCTGGAGGTGATGGTGGCGCTGGTCATTTTCTCCACCGCCGCGCTGGCGCTGATGAATTCTGTCTCCCTGAACGTGCGCTTCACCCACGGGCTGGCCGAAACGCTGCAGGCCAGCTGGGTTGCAGAAAATCAGCTGGCTGAAGCCCAGCTTAGCAAAACCGATTTTCCCGATGCCGAGGAGCAGGGGACGGAAATCATGGGGGGGCGCAGCTGGTACTGGCATAAGCAGCGGGTGAAAACCGCCAATAGCGGTTGGGCCAATGCCATCCGCGTTTACGCCGAAGGCGATAAAAGCCAGCCGGTCATTTCGCTTCAGATCATTGGGCCGGGAGAAGAGAGCAAGTGAAGACGAGTCGACGCCAGCGCGGTTTTACCCTGCTGGAGATCATGATTGCGCTGACCATTTTTGCGGTCATCAGCACCCTGGCCTGGCAAATTCTCGACGGCGCGATGCGCACCAGTTCGGCAACCGATACCCGCGCGGCGAAGCTTAATCAGCTTCAGCGTGCCTGGAGCCTGATGGAGCGCGATTTTTTCCAGCTGCAGGCGCGGGCGCCGCGCAACGCGCCGGATCTGTTTTTACAGGATGGCGATGCCGTGGAATTTACCACGCTGAACGGCGTGAGTGGCACGGTCCAGCTGGAGCGCGTGCGCTGGCGGCTGGAAGAAGGGCGTCTGTATCGCGACGTCTGGCCGGTGATTGACAGCCCGGCGGACGTCAAACCCGATGAAGTGCCTATCGTCAGCGAGGTGAAAGCGATGCAATGGCGGTTTTATCACCAGGGCTGGCAAAAAAGCTGGGGTGACTCTGCCCATCTGCCAGACGGCGTGGAGCTTACGCTGACCATGGAAAATGGCGACACCTGGCGCTGGGTGTTTACCACGCCGGGAGAGATACCAGAAGCGGCGGCACCGGCGGCAGAAAACGCGCCTGCCCCGCAAAATGCGCCTGCGCCGGACGTGAAGCCATGAGCCGGGTCCATCAGCAACGCGGTGTTGCCCTGCTGGTTGTACTGATCCTGTTGGTCATGATGTCGGCCCTGGCGGCCAAAATCAGCCAGCAGTTCTGCCGTAATTTGCAGAAAACCCACTATCAGGTGAGCCAGCAGCAGCTGCGCTGGGCAATGCAGGCGCAGGAAAAAGTGGTGAAAGACCGGTTGCAGAACGACGCCAGCGGCGAGAGCAAACCGCTCGACCCGGCGGGCGACTGGCACCAGCCGCTGGAGACGCAGGGTGAAGACTATACGGTGGTCAGCCAGGTCGACGACGCGCAGGACTGCTTCAACGTCAATAACCTGCTGGCCGCAGACAAAGTGGCTCAGGATCAAAATGCGTCAACCGTGCCGGAAAAACCGCGAAAAGAGAAGATTGTCGAGCAGATCCTGACGGACGGCGGCATCAGCCAGACGGCGGCGGAAGAAATTTATCAGCAGTTGGTGGATTATCTCGACGGCGACGCCACGACGGTGAAAGAGGGCGCGGAGATGGACGCCTGGTCTGGCGTAGTGCCGGCGCGTCAGCCTGCGAATCAGATGATGCGCACCCTTGCCGAGATCAAGCTGCTGCCGGCGTTTCCTGCTGCAGCGTACCCGAAAGTGAGCAAGCTCTTATGCGCGCTGCCGGACTCGGCCAGCAAGGTGGATGTCAATACTCTGACGCCGGAGCAGGCGCCCTTACTGGCAGCCCTGTTCCCGGGAAAACTCACCGCGGAAGATGCCGTACGCCTGATTGCGTCGCGGCCGGAAACCGGCTGGGAAAGTATGGACGTCTTCAGCAAAGCGCTGGAACAGGCCTTCCCGCAGTTGAAGGAAGAGTTGCCGCAGGTGGCCGGGCTGCTCTCCATCAACAGCCGGTATTTTCGCGTCAACTACACCGGCAATACCGATGAGTTAACGCTTCGCGTGGTGAGCCAGCTTCAGGTGAATAACGAAGCCGGTGAAATTGTGACGTGGCAACGTCGTTACCGAATGATTGAATAAGAAAAGTAGAACGCTATGAAACAGGTCCTTTTTGTTCGTCCCGACAGCCGTGAGGACGGGAAAATCATGTGGTGTGAGTCGGGAAGCGAACAGGTTACAACCCTGGACACCCCGCAGGCGCTGCATACCCTTGCCGACCATCCTCTTGCTGCGCGCGTGTGTCTGCTGCTGCCCGCCAGTGAGATGATCTTCCGCCACTTTACGCTGCCGAAGAAAATGGCGTCGCAGGCGACCGCCTTCTCGTGGATGGCGGAGGAGACTCTGATTGGTGAGGTGGACGATCTCCACTGGACGGTGCTGAACAAAAAAGGCGCCGAGGTGGACGCCGTGGCGATAGATTCCGCCCGCCTGCAGCAGTGGCTGACCCGCTTTCACGAGGCGGGGCTGAAGGTCATTCAGGTCCTGCCTGACGCCTGGCTGCTGCCGGTCACGGCGGGTGGAAGCACGCTGGTTGCGCGGGAAGAGAACTACTGGTTGCGCTTGTCGCCGCATATCGCCTGTAACGTTGAGGTTGGCCTGTTGCCGCTGCTGATGCAAAAAGCCGGAGAGGGCGAGGTCCGCTGCTACGGGGACATCCCGCCAGGCATTGAGGTTGACGAACAGCTGGCGGCAGAACATCCGCTGGTGCTGATCCAGCCGCAGTGGCGGGCGTGCCGCGTCAACGTGCTGCACGGTGCGTTCAGCGCGAAAGCGACCAGCGCGAGGGCGGCGAAAGGGATGAAGGCCGCCATCGCGGTGATGGGGCTTCTCTCTCTGGGCCTGCTGCTCGGCCCCCGCATCACCCTGGCGTGGATGCTGGCAGATCGGGAAAATCAGGTGCAGCAGGAGATGGTCGAGCTTTATCAACACCATTTTCCGAGTATGCGTCATCAGACCAACCTTAAGTACCATTTTGGACAGAACATCAAGAAGCAGCCAAAAGGCATTTTTTTGCAGATGGACGAACTGGAAAAGATCCGTCAGTCCGTTCCGTCGATGGAAATTACGCTGTTTGAATATGACGACACGCAGGGAGCTCTGACATTAAGCGTGAGTGCGCAAAACGCGCAGGCATTACAGGAATTCATTCATCAGGCCAGCCCGAATTTTGATTTTACGTTACAGCCTATTTCAAAGGACGCGCCGTATACGGCCATGATTACAGGGAAATATAAATGAAAGCGCGAATTGCACAGTTTACATCTCGTTATCAACAATACAGCACCAGAGAAAAATTCATTTTAAAAATAGCGGCGGGAGCTTTATGCAGCGCCGTCATCTATTACGCAGGGATAATTCCCCTGGATAACATGATAAAAAATAGCCAGGCGACGCTGGCGCGACAAATTGAAACGGTAAACTGGATGAAAACAGAAATTGATAAAAATCATCTGCCGGTGCTACAGGTGAAAACCGATAATCCACGCAGCGTGGTGGAGAATAGCGCGCATGAAATCAACCTGACGCTGACCGATATTCGTCAGGACGGTCAGACTCTGGCCTTTGTCGTGAACCGGGTCAACGTGTATGAATTAAAAAACTGGCTGCGAGAGATGAACCTCGCGTCAGGCGTCAGGCTGGAGAAAATGAACCTCACGCCCGTGGATCACCTGAGCGACGTGAAGGCCGAAATCCAGCTGACCTGGAAAAAAGTGGCATGAACGGGCTGATACTCGTCCGGGAGAGTTATCCCGTCGGGTTTGCCGCGATGAGCGGCGTATTCGGCGCGATCCTGGGGAGTTTTCTCGGCGTTGTGGTGGATCGCGTGCCGGGGATGGTGCTAGAGGAGGAGAGCCGCAGCAACCTGCTTTTCCCGGCGTCACACTGTCCCGTCTGCCAGCATGCTCTGCGCGCATGGGAGAACATCCCGCTGCTGAGCTGGCTGGCGCTGCGGGGACGCTGTCGTTGCTGCAAGTCGCCGATTCCGCTGCGGTTATTTTTACTCGAGCTGTTGACGGCGGTGTTCTTTGCCCTCACCGCCCGGTGGATACCGGACTTAGCATCCCTTTTCTCGCTGTGGGTGCTGGCGGCCTTTCTGCTGCCGCTGGCGATGATTGACGGACAGCACCAGCTGCTGCCCGACTGCCTGACGCAGCCGCTGCTCTGGGCCGGGCTGCTGTTCCACGCCTTCAGCCACGGGCTGCTCCTGCGTGATGCGCTGCTCGGCGCGGTGGCAGGCTATCTTTCGCTCTGGCTGGTGTACTGGGCGTTTCGTCTGCTTACCCGTCGGGAAGGGCTGGGCTACGGCGATTTCAAGCTGCTGGCGGCGCTGGGCGCCTGGTGCGGCTGGCAGTCACTGCCTGCGATTGAATTAATTGCCGCATTAAGTGGCATAGTGGGCTATTTGCTATTAAATAAATCGAATAAAAATAACCAAACCATCGCTTTCGGACCTTATCTGGCTTTTGCTGGAATAGCGCTCTATACCTGCCAGCTATTTGTGAATACCTATTAAATAACCGGGTCAAGTTTTTTTATCAATATTTTCGACGAGGAAAGAGAAGGACGACCTTTTATCCTCAGTGTATCGTAAAAGGCATAAGCTACACGGATTTTTAGCTTGTATCTTTTAATGGAGGAATACAACGCGTCTTTAAGGTTTGGATAACGGCTGTCTGCGTATTTAAAAACGCACTATGTGAATATCATTCCATGTTCTAAAGGAAGACATGGATCAATTTCGTTTACGAATAAATTTATCAGGAAAGAAAAATGAAATTTATTAAGCCTAAATATCTGGCGCTCTTTATTGCAGCGGCAACCGGTTCTGCATTCGCTGCTGCGCCAGGTGCGCCGACCATCGGCTCCGGCAATGACAAATTTGCGCTGGTCGAGGTGGATCAGGCCGCGCAGGATTACAACAGCCTCGTCAAGGTACATAACGACGGCGTGGATGTGAAAGTCGAGTGGAACGTGTGGAGCGGCGACGCGCCAACGTCTGCAAAAGTGCTGCTGGATGGTAAAACCGTGTGGACCGGCGCAGCTGGTGCAAGCGGCTCAGCCACCTTTAAAGTGAAAAAGGGCGGACGTTATCAGGAGCAGGTGGAAGTCTGTAATGCCAGCGGCTGTACCAAAAGCGCCAGCAAGCTGATCATCGTGGCGGACACCGACGGCAGCCATCTGCTGCCGCTGAACGCGCCGCTGCAGGAGAACAACAAAACGTTCGCCAAACATACTGATAAAGTGGTTGCGGCGTATTTCCCTGAATGGGGCGTTTACGATCGTAACTTCCCGGTTGATAAAATCCCGGCAGCTAACCTTAACCACATCCTCTATGGCTTCATTCCAATCTGTGGCGGCGACGGCATCAACGATGGCCTGAAAACCGTTGAAGGCGGTAACAGCTTCTCCGTACTGCAGCGCGACTGCGCGGGCCGTCCGGACTATACCGTCGCCATTCACGATCCGTGGGCTGCGCTGCAAAAACCGCAGTCTGGCGTCTCCAACTGGGACGACCCGTACAAAGGTAACTTTGGCCAGCTGATGGCGCTGAAAAAAGCGCATCCGGACCTGAAAGTGCTGCCATCCATCGGTGGCTGGACGCTGTCCGATCCGTTCTTCCACATGGGCGACCCGGCAATCCGTGCCCGCTTCGTCTCCTCTGTGAAAGATTTCCTGCAGACCTGGAAGTTCTTTGACGGTGTGGATATCGACTGGGAATTCCCTGGCGGCGGCGGCGTGAGCGAACACCTGGGTAACCCGCAGCAGGATAAAGCGACGTATACCGCCCTGATGCATGACCTGCGCACCATGCTGAACGAGCTGTCTGCACAGACTGGCCGTACCTATGAACTGACCAGCGCCATCGGTGCGGGCCGCGATAAGATTGAAGACGTGGATTACACCGCTGCTCAGCAGTACCTCGACCACATCTTCCTGATGAGCTATGACTTCTACGGTGGCTGGAGCAACACCGAGCTGGGCCACCAGGCCGCACTGCGCGCGCCGTCATGGCGTCCGGACACAAACTACACCACCGAGAACGGCGTGGACGCGCTGCTTGCTCAGGGCGTACAGCCAGGCAAGATCGTGGTGGGTGCGGGCATGTATGGCCGCGGCTGGACTGGCGTGCATGGCTACACCGGTGACAATCCATTCACGGGTACCGCAACCGGTATGGTGAAAGGTACCTGGGAACCTGGCGTGGTCGACTACCGTCAGATCGTTAACGAGTACAAAGGCAAGCCTGGCTGGGAATATGGTTACGACGCGAATGCTGAAGCGCCATATGTCTTCAATAAGTCTACCGGCGACCTGATCACCTATGAAGATGCACGCTCTACCGCCGCTAAAGGCAAGTATGTGCTGTCGAAAAACCTGGGCGGACTCTTTGCCTGGTCTATTGACTCTGATACCGGCGACATCCTGAACGCGATGAACGAAAGTCTGCTGGGCGGTTCTACCCCGGTCGATCCGGTCGTCACCAACCATGCGCCAATCGCGTCTTCTGCGGATCAGAACGTCTCTGGCCCGGCAACCGTCACGCTTGATGGTTCTGCTTCCAGCGATCCAGACGGCGATGCGATTACCTACAAATGGACCCAGGTTTCTGGCCCATCTGTGACTCTCTCCAACAGCACCAAAGCGAAAGCCACCTTCAACGTTGCGGCAGCGACCAGCGATCAGACCATGGTGTTCCGCCTGACGGTTACGGATGCTAAAGGCCTGAGCAACGCCATTGATGTGCAGGTTGTGAATAAAGCGCCAAAAGCTAACCAGGCGCCAGTCGTGAACGCAATGGAGGCAGTGACGCTGCAGGCAGGAGAAACCTATGCTCTGCACGCGCAGGCTGTGGATCCAGACGGTGATGCGATGACCTTCTCCTGGAGCGTGCCAGCGGATATGCATGCAACCGGTACCGATACCGCGAACGTGACGATTACTGCACCAGACGTTGCCACCACGTCTACCTATACGCTGAGCGTAGTTGTAGGCGACGGCAAAACCAGCGTGCAGTCTAACGTGCAGGTTACCGTGAATCCGAAACCGGCTGACGTTACACCGCCGTCTGATGAGGTTACACCTCCGTCTGATGACGTAACGCCACCCTCTGATGAAGTTACGCCTCCGTCTGATGACGTGACCCCGCCATCTGACGAAGGGTCTGCAACCGGTAGCTGCGATGCGCCTGTCGATGCTAACGCCAGCAAATATGCCGCGTGGGATGCCAGCAAAATCTACAACAGTGGCGATACCGTGAGCTTCGACCATCTGGTGTGGAAAGCGAAGTACTGGACGCAAGGCAACCAGCCTGGCTTCGGTGTGGATGCCTGGGAGCTGGTCAGCAACGTGAAGATGAACTGGCGTTCTGACCTGGTTTATAACGGCGGCGAAACCACAACCTACCAGGGTAACGTTTACCGTGCCAAATGGTGGACCCGCGGTGACAACCCGGCTAACAGCGATGTATGGGTGAAAGAAGGTCCTTCAACAGACTGCAAATAACCTTCTGAACCGTGGATTGCGGGAATGATATCAACCCGCAATAGTTGGTCACACCCCACTTCGGGTGTGACCAACACTTCAGAATTATCGCTAATGATGAGCGGAAAGAGGTTCAGTATTTAAAAAGCAGGTGCTCATGAAACGCGTGATTATATTTTTACTGCTGTTTAGTCAAAGCGTATTCGCGAACTGTTGGGATAACGCCGGACATTATTATCATGTCGATCCGTGGTTATTGTATGCAATTGCCAAAGTCGAATCCGGAATGAATCCCCACGCGGTAGGCTGGAACCACGACGGCACGCGTGACGTCGGGTTGATGCAGATTAACAGCTCACACTTCAGTGAGTTAGAACGTCAGGGTATTGATGAGAATCAGCTTATTAATGAGCCCTGTACCTCCATTATGGTCGGCGCCTCCATCCTGTCCGGGATGATAAACGTGTATGGCTATAACTGGGAAGCGGTGGGCGCGTATAACGCCGGATTGAAAAAAGAAAATTATCCGCAGCGCATGCGTTATGCCCATAAAGTGTGGGCGAAGTATCAGCAAATAAAATCGGGTAAATAACCGTAGCATTATTTTTATTTTTTGAAGAATTCCTTTCGGTGTTCTTCAGAAAATGAAAAAGAACCACACTCTCTGGCTTATTTATTAAGGGAGTAATACATAAGCCGGGAATGTACTCACCCTAGTTGCTTAAATACAGGATTATTTGAAATGACGAAAAGGACATTACTGAGCGTTCTCGTGGCGGGGGCATGTATTGCACCCTTTATGGCCCAGGCTGCATCACTGCAGGCGGCCAGCAGTGAGCCGTACACCATGAAAGCCAGCGATCTGGCGAAAAAGGAAAAAGAGCTGACCAATTTCCCGCTGATGGTTTCGGTGAAGGATACCATTGCGACCCTGGACAATAGCCTCGTTGAGCAGATTGAGCCAGGTCGTGCCTCGAACCCTGACAACGTCAAGCGCGTTGAAGGGATCGTGAAGGCCAGCGACTGGGAATATCTCTTCCCGCTGCGCGCTCAGTCTTATACCTACAGTAACTTCCTGAAGGCTGTTGGTAAATTCCCGGCACTGTGTAAGACCTATAACGATGGTCGCGACAGCGACGCCATCTGCCGCAAAGAGCTGGCGACCATGTTCGCCCACTTTGCGCAGGAAACCGGAGGCCATGAGAGCTGGCGTCCAGAAGCCGAGTGGCGTCAGGCTCTGGTTCACGTCCGTGAAATGGGGTGGACCGAAGGCCAGAAAGGCGGCTATAACGGCGAATGTAACCCTGACATCTGGCAGGGACAGACCTGGCCATGCGGTAAAGACAAAGACGGCGACTTCGTAAGCTACTTTGGCCGCGGCGCGAAGCAGCTGTCTTACAACTACAACTACGGTCCGTTCTCTGAAGCGATGTTTGGCACCGTCCGCACCCTGCTCGACAAGCCTGAGCTGGTGGCGGATACCTGGCTGAACCTGGCGAGTGCGATCTTCTTCTTCGCCTATCCGCAGCCGCCAAAACCAAGCATGCTGCAGGTTATCGACGGCACCTGGCAGCCAAACGATCACGATAAAGCCAACGGCCTGGTTCCGGGCTTCGGCGTGACCACCCAGATCATCAACGGTGGCGTAGAGTGCGGCGGCCCAACCGAGATTGCCCAGTCTGAAAACCGCATCAAGTACTACAAAGAGTTCGCAAACTACCTGAAAGTGCCTGTTCCGGCGAATGAAGTGCTGGGCTGCGCCAACATGAAGCAGTTCGATGAAGGCGGCGCCGGCGCGCTGAAGATCTACTGGGAGCAGGACTGGGGGTGGAGCCCGGATACGCCGGATGGTAAGACCTACTCCTGCCAGCTGGTGGGGTACCAGACGCCGTTCAGCGCGTTCAAAGAGGGTGACTACACCAACTGCGTTAAGAAGTTCTATAACGTGAACATCATTAACGACGACGGCTCAGCCGTGACCCCAGGGGAAGACAAAACCCCTGCTGACACCACGCCGCCAGCGGATACGACGCCAGCGGAAGATACCACCCCTGTTGAACCGGCTACCGTGAATCACGCCCCTGTGGCGCAAATTGCGGGCCCAATCGGGGCGGTTGAAGCGGGTGCGCAGGTTTCCCTGAGCGCGGAAGGCTCCACTGACGCCGACGGTAACAAGTTGACCTACACCTGGCGTTCCCAGGATGGCCAGACCGTGACCGGTCAGGACAAAGCGGTGGTGACCTTCAAGGCACCAGAGTCTGCAACGGCTCAGCAGTACGAAATCGGCCTGACCGTCAGCGATGGTGAACTGACCAGCACCACGTCCTACCTGCTGAATGTGAAAGCGAAAGCCGAGTCTAAGGACGAAGGCACTTCCGGCTCTTACGCCGCGTGGAGCGCGAACAGCAAGTACAACGCAGGTGATATCGTGAACAACCACGGTAAACTGTTCCAGTGCAAACCGTTCCCGTACAGCGGCTGGTGTAACAATGCCCCGGCATACTACGAACCCGGCGCTGGCCTGGCGTGGGCTGATGCCTGGACGGCTCTGTAAAAGCAAACGGCAACCTTCGGGTTGCCGTTTTCGTATTTGCACCCTCTGTCTTTTACCGGGTGGCGCTGCGCTTACCCGGCCTACATGAGGCTAAGGGGCGAGGGGTCAGTACGGAGCCGTTGTAGGCCCGGTAAGGCGAAGCCGCCACCGGGCAAAAAGGCTAGCGATGCAGCTTCCCGTGATCCCGCAGCCACGCCGCCGTGCGCATAATCCCTTCATCCAGCGTCACAACCGGTTTATACCCCAGCTCATTCTCCGCCCGCGAAATATCTAGCGTGAAGTCAAAGTTGAGTTTAGAGACGCCGTAATGCGTCAGCGCAGGCTCTTTGGCTGTTTTACTGCCAAAGCGCTCCATGCTGCGGGCAATCATATCCAGCATTGGGTAGGGCACGGAACGGATACGGCAGTTGATCTGCAGCTCGTCGATCAGCCGCTGCACAATGCTGCGCAACGTGCAGGGTTCGCCGTTAGTGATGTTGTAGGCGCGACCGGAGATCAGCTTATCGCAGTCCGGCTGGCTGGCCAGCCACATGGCGTGAACGGCGTTTTCGTAGTAGGTCATATCCACAAGAGCATCGCCACCGCGCGGCAGCAGCACGCTGCCGTAATGGTGCATCATCTGCGCCAGACGCGGAATAAATACCTTATCGTGCGGCCCGAACAGGCTCTGCGGACGCAGGACCGTAAAGCGGGTGTGCGGGTTTGACTGCGCCAGCAGGTCGATGACCTCTTCGCTGGCCGCCTTGCTGCGGGCAAACTCGCAGGCAAAGCGAGCAGGGCGGAAATCTTCCTGCACGTCACGATGGTGGTGATAGTCGAAATAGAGTGACGGGGAGGAGATATGAATAAAGTTACGCACGCCCCAGGCAACGGCCCATTCCCCCAGACGACGGGTGGCCCGCACGTTGGCGAGATCGAAGGCTTCCTGGGTCCCCCACGGGGAGGTAAAACTGGAGCAGTGCCATAGCGTGTCGATACCGGCGAGCATCACCTTCGCCTGCGAGGAGACCAGCTCCGTCAGGTCGGCATGGACGAACTCTGCGCCCATTTTTTGCAGCAGCTTACCCATCGCTTCGTTGCGACCGGTAGCCCTGACGCTAATGCCCTTGTTGCGCAGAAATTCGACCGCATTTCGGCCTAAGCCGCTGGTCGCCCCGGTAACCAGTACCTTCATAGCTATCCACTGTGTTGAAAAGAATTTCGTGCGCATTCTTTCGTGAATTACGGCGCTATGCAATGGGAAAGGTGAAAGAAAGAGAGTTTTATTTAGATCTTTTCCGTCTTTTGTTCTGCCCGTTGCGCAATGCGTTTCGCCATTCCCCGGAAGATAAACAGGTGGGCAGGGATCATCAACAGCCAGTAGAACAGACCCGGCATTCCGTGCGGATGCCACCAGGCGCGCACGTCCAGTTCACGATGATCGCCTTTGTCTTTCAGGGTAAAGCAGAGTCGGCCCAGCCCCGGGGCTTTCATGCCGAACAACAGCGCCAGCTGTTTTTCCGGTTCGACGATGATCACCTTCCAGCTGTCGACTGCGTCGCCCACCTCAAGATACGGGCGTGCCGGGCGGCCTTTCGCCAGCCGGTGGCCCACCAGCAGGTCCATCGCCCCGCGCGTTTGCCAGAGGAGATTACCGAAGAAATACCGTTCTTTGCCGCCAATCTGGTTCACCACCTCCCAGAGCGCGGCCAGGCTCGCGGAGGTTTTCACCGTGCAGCCCGCCTGTTTCGGGTAATAACCATACTCTGGCCGCCAGCGGGCAAAGGCCTGGGCGTCGTAGCCCCAGTCGCTGGAGTTCACCAGCTGTTCTTCTTCCTTCAGCGTATTGCGCACGGCATCGTCAAAGCGGATCAGATCCTGAGGAATTAAGGCGCGCAGCGCGCGATCGTCGGCCAGCAGATCGTGCTTCAGCCCCTGGATCAGCGCTTTGGCGGTCGTCGGCGGCACCGAGGTGATGACATTCAAAAACCACACCGAAATCCAGCGCGTCGGGAAGGGAATGGGGATCAGCCAGCGGCGGCGGCCGCTGACGCGCATGAAATGTTCGAACTGCGCCTGATAGCTCAGCACTTCCGGGCCTGCCGCTTCCAGCACGCGATGTTTCTCCGCCGGGTGATCCAGCAGGGCCACCAGATAATGCAGGAGGTTCTCCAGCGCAATCGGCGTGGTGCGCGAACGGACCCAGCGCGGCGGCGTGAGTACCGGCAGGTTGTAGACCATATCGCGCATCACTTCGAAGGCGGCAGACCCCGCGCCGACGATGATCCCGGCGCGCAGTTCGGTGACGGGGATATTGGCCCCCCGCAGGATGTCCGCCGTCAGCTGGCGGGCGCGCAGGTGATCGGACTGCTCGCGTTCAGGTGCCTGAAGTGAACTGAGAAAAATCACCTGCTTCACCGGGCTTTGCAGCAGGGCATCGCGGACGTTCATCGCTACCTGACGCTCGTGGGCGATAAAATCTCCGCCTTCGCCCATGCTGTGTACCAGGTAGTAAAGCGTGTCGACCCCTTCCAGCAGCGCGGGAAGCGCCTTTGGCCAGTTGAGGTCAACGTTATGACAGGTAATGCCCGGCAAACCGAGTTTTTGCAGGCGTTCGGTATTGCGTGCCGCAGCCAGCACCTGGTGCCCCTGCTGGCTTAACGCCGCGGTGAGATGCTGACCAATATACCCGCTGGCGCCGAGCACCAGAATGCGTTGCGGCACGTGATGCTCCTTATCGCTGTAAAAACGCCTGCCAGTGTTTTACCACGTCGGCCAGCTGCTCGCGGTTGACGTCGAGATGCATGACCAGACGCACCACAGGTGAGGCGTTGATCAGCACGCCACGTGCTTTCATGAACTCGCCAAGCGCAGCGGCGTGGTCATCGCCCACGCGGACGAACAGCATGTTGGTGTCGTGGCGCATCACGTCGGCGCCAATTTCACGCAGCTGCGCCGCCATCCACGCGGCGTTGTCGTGATCGTCCTTCAGGCGCGCCACGTTGTTTTTCAGGGCATACAGCCCGGCAGCCGCCAGAATACCCGCCTGGCGCATGCCGCCGCCGGTCATTTTACGCCAGCGGTTGGCGCGCTTGATGTAGTCCGCATTGCCCACCAGCAGGGAACCCACTGGGGTGCCCAGCCCTTTAGAGAGGCAGATGGTGAACGAGTCGCAATATTGCGTAATCTCTTTCAGCGCGCAGCCGTACGCCACCACGGCGTTGAAGATGCGCGCGCCGTCCACGTGCAGGCCGAGCCCGCGCTCGCGGGTAAACTCCCACGCCGTCTTCAGGTATTCGCGCGGCAGGACCTTGCCGTTGTGGGTGTTTTCGAGGCTGAGCAGCCGGGTGCGGGCAAAATGAATATCATCGGCTTTGATTTTCGCCGCGACTTTATCAAGGGGCAGGCTGCCGTCCGGCGCAGCGTCAATCGGCTGCGGCTGAATGCTGCCGAGCACCGCGGCACCGCCCGCTTCGTAGAGATAGTTATGCGCGCCCTGGCCGACGATATACTCTTCACCGCGCTCGCAGTGGCTGAGCAGCGCCACCAGGTTGGCCTGCGTGCCGGTGGGCAGGAACAGGGCGGCCTCTTTTCCGCTCAGCGCTGCGGCATAACGCTGCAGTTCGTTGACCGTCGGGTCATCGCCGTAGACGTCGTCCCCGACCGGGGCGGCCATCATCTCTTCGAGCATGGCGCGACTCGGGCGGGTAACGGTATCACTGCGTAAATCAATCATGGCATGTCCTTATATTTAAAAAGGCGATGCCAGATGTTTTACCTGAGCCAGTTGGTTTTTGCCAGTTCGATCACCTCGTCACCACGCCCGCTGATGATGGCGCGCAGCATGTACAGGCTAAAGCCTTTGGCCTGCTCCAGCTTGATCTGTGGCGGGATGGCCAGCTCCTCTTTGGCGACGACCACATCCACCAGTACCGGGCCGTCGATGGAGAAGGCGCGCTGCAGGGCTTCATCCACCTCAGAGGCTTTCTCCACGCGAATGCCGGTAATGCCGCAGGCCTCGGCGATGCGGGCAAAGTTGGTGTCGTGCAGCTCGGTGCCGTCCGTCAGATAGCCGCCTGCCTTCATCTCCATCGCCACGAAGCCCAGCACGCTGTTGTTGAAGACCACGATTTTCAGCGGAAGCTTCATCTGCACCACCGACAGGAAATCACCCATCAGCATGCTGAACCCGCCGTCGCCGCACATCGCCACCACCTGACGCTCCGGCGCCGTCGCTTTTGCGCCCAGCGCCTGCGGCATGGCGTTAGCCATCGAGCCGTGGTTGAACGAGCCGAGCAGTCGGCGTTTGCCGTTCATTTTCAGGTAGCGTGCCGCCCAGACGGTTGGCGTGCCGACGTCGCAGGTAAAAATGGCATCGTCGTCCGCGAAATGGCTGATCTGCTGCGCCAGATACTGCGGGTGAATGGCTTTGTCGCTCGGTTTGGCGAGGTCGTCCAGACCCTTGCGGGCATCGCGATAGTCGCTTAGCGCTTTATCGAGGAACTTGCGATCGGTTTTCTCTTCCAGCAGCGGCAGCAGGGCGGCAAGGGTGGATTTGATGTCGCCCACCAGCGCCATATCGACCTTGCTGTGCGCGCCGATGCTGGCCGGGTTGATATCAATCTGAATGATTTTGGCATCCGTCGGGTAAAACGCGCGGTACGGGAACTGGGTGCCGAGCAGGATCAGCGTGTCGGCGTTCATCATGGTGTGGAAGCCACTGGAAAAACCGATCAGCCCGGTCATGCCTACATCGTAGGGGTTATCGTATTCGACGTGCTCTTTGCCGCGCAGGGCGTGGACAATCGGGGCTTTCAGCTTTCCGGCAAATTCCAGCAGCTCCTTGTGCGCGCCCGCGCAGCCGCTGCCGCACATCAGGGCGATATTGCTGGCGTAACGCAGCAGCTGCGCCAGTTTTTTCAGCTCCTCCTCGGCTGGCGTTACCACCGGCTGCGGCGCGTGATACCAGTGGGTGCTGGCTCCTTCCGGCGCGGCCTTGAGCGCCACGTCGCCCGGGATGACGACCACGGACACGCCGCGATTCAGCACGGCCTTGCGCATGGCGATCGCCAGAACCTGCGGGATCTGCTCCGGGGATGAAACCAGTTCGCAATAGTGGCTGCATTCACGGAACAGCTCCTGCGGATGCGTCTCCTGAAAATAGCCGCTGCCGATTTCGGACGAGGGGATGTGGGCGGCAATCGCCAGCACCGGAACGTGATTGCGGTGGCAGTCGAAAAGGCCGTTGATCAGGTGCAGGTTACCCGGCCCGCAGGATCCGGCGCAGACGGCCAGCTCACCCGTAAGCTGTGCTTCAGCGCCTGCGGCAAACGCGGCAACCTCTTCATGGCGGGTCGGCATCCATTCAATGGTCTTCATCTTGTTGAGGCTGTCGCTGAGTCCGTTGAGGGAATCGCCAGTGACGCCCCAGATACGTTTTACGCCAGCCTGTTCGAGCGTTTTCGCTATATATGCAGCCACGGTTTGTTTCATGGTTGTCCGTCTCCTTTTTGTGATAACGCTTACAAGCTTAGAAGAAAGTCTCCGTATTGCCCGTCACATCCCCCAATTAAAAGGTGCTTTTCACGGGCAACGCTTCGGCATAATCTGATGATACCTCAGTGAAAACAGGAATCATTTCAAATGGTTAAATCATTGTTAATTGCTGTTAATGAAAAGCTATCGTGCGACGATCTTGGCAAACTCTTGTTACGACTTGCCGTCGGTGGGCTGATGCTCTTTCACGGTTTGCATAAGCTGTTTGGCGGGGTGGGCTTTATCAGCGGCATGCTGGTGGAGAAAGGGCTGCCGGGGTTTATTGCCTACGGCGTGTTGATTGGCGAAGTGGTGGCGCCGATCCTGATTATTGTCGGGCTCTTTACGCGCCCGGCCGCGCTGGTGCTGGCGTTAACGATGATCGTGGCGTGGCTGATGGTGGGATTGGATGAGACATTCGCGCTCGACAAGGTCGGGGCATGGGCGATTGAAAGCCTGGTGTACTTCTTTATCGGCTCGCTGGCGGTGGCGTTTTTAGGGGCAGGGCGGTTTGCGCTGGGGAAAACACCTGCGTGGCGGTAGGGGTTGGAATCTGTTCCGAGGGAAGGGGTCTACGGACCCTTTTTTATTGGTGAGTTTTAAGTTGTTGATTTCACAACGGTGAATTGTTGGTGGGGAAAAAAGGGTTTACGGAGAATTTTAGGGGGATTTCTTTATATCACAAGAAGATAGGTGTAGATTGTTCCAGTTCACTGCCGTACAGGCAGCTTAGAAATGTGCCCACTGACACCATCACTCACAGCGGTGGTTCACTGCCGTACAGGCAGCTTAGAAATTGACGGTCTGGCCCAGGGCATCCGTCAGGGTGTTCACTGCCGTACAGGCAGCTTAGAAATGGTGAGCTGCGGCGAACTGTTGGAGCTGGTTGTTCACTGCCGTACAGGCAGCTTAGAAAAGCAACAACAGCTAGACATCAAAATCACACCTGTTCACTGCCGTACAGGCAGCTTAGAAACGCACGGTCACGCAGCCAGCGGATATCCCATAGTTCACTGCCGTACAGGCAGCTTAGAAACTTATCACGCGCCGCCCCCAACCCTTCTAACGGTTCACTGCCGTACAGGCAGCTTAGAAACTCGGCAGATATTACTCTGCCCGACAAGGAAATGTTCACTGCCGTACAGGCAGCTTAGAAACGCCGACGTCGCCGTCGTTCTGACGATGATGGAGTTCACTGCCGTACAGGCAGCTTAGAAAATATTCATCACCAGCTAAGCATGGGTAATAATGTTCACTGCCGTACAGGCAGCTTAGAAAACCCTGGCATCGGGCCAGAAAATGACAAAAGAGTTCACTGCCGTACAGGCAGCTTAGAAATTCGCAAAGGAGTGCAGTCATGAGCAAATCACGTTCACTGCCGTACAGGCAGCTTAGAAAAAAACCAGCGGCGTAACACCTGCAACCGTAAAGTTCACTGCCGTACAGGCAGCTTAGAAACAGTTTGCGAGGGGAAACGCCTTTGACCTCTGGTTCACTGCCGTACAGGCAGCTTAGAAAATTTGACTTGCTGGATGTTAGTTACGCTGCACGTTCACTGCCGTACAGGCAGCTTAGAAATCCTGCTCCTTCACCTGCTGGGCAGTGATGTTGTTCACTGCCGTACAGGCAGCTTAGAAATGCCGGGGTCTTTCCGTTTTACCTTTCAGCGCGTTCACTGCCGTACAGGCAGCTTAGAAATAAGCCCGTCCCGTGTCCGTTTATGCTCCAGTGTTCACTGCCGTACAGGCAGCTTAGAAAGATATCCATATCAATAGGCAGGGCTGACAACCGTTCACTGCCGTACAGGCAGCTTAGAAAGGTTGCCCAGCAGCAGCGAAGGGATATCAACGGTTCACTGCCGTACAGGCAGCTTAGAAATGAGAGCGAGAAAAGCAAGATTGAGAGCTACGGTTCACTGCCGTACAGGCAGCTTAGAAAGCACTTCAGCCGGTTAAGCGTCGGTGGTTAGGGTCCAATGCCGAACAGGCAGTAGGCACAACGTAGGCCGGGTAAACGCAGTGCCACCCGGCAAAAAAGCCCGGTGGCGCTGACGCTTACCGGGCCTACGAACGAGCGTTTATTGTTTATGCGAGGACCAGATCGCCCTGCGGATGGCACGAGCATGCCAGCACGTAACCCTCGGCAATTTCCGCGTCGGACAGCGTCATGGTGCTGGTGACGGTGTACTCCCCGGAAACCACCTTTGTTTTACAGCAGCCGCACACCCCGGCACGGCAGGCCGCCGCCACCGGCACGTTGTTGCTTTCCAGCGCCTCCAGCAGAGACGTGCCCACGCGGCCAAAGAAGGTCTGCGCAGGCTGCAGTTTGGTGAACTGAATCCCGCTGGTTGCCGCTTCCGCCACCGGCGTGAAGAACTGCTCTTTGAAGAAACGGGTCACGCCGAGCGCTTTCACGTCTTCTTCCACGATAGCCATGTACGGCGCCGGGCCGCAGGTCATCACGGTGCGGTTCGCGATATCCGGCACGCTTTGCAGCAGCTCGCGGCTCAGGCGACCGGGCACAAAACCGTGCGTCGCGTTGTGCTCAGCCACCAGCGTCACCGGATAATCACGCCACTCCTCGGCAAAAATGACATCGTCCGGAGAGCGCACGCTGAAGATCGCCTGCACGTCGGCCTGCGGGCGGTTTTTTGCCAGCCAGCGGCGCATCGACATAATCGGCGTTACGCCACAGCCTGCCGCCAGCAGCAGGAATTTATCGTCCGCTTTGTCGTCACAGATGAAATCCCCCTGCGCGTCGGAGAGCCAGATATAATCCCCGCGCTTCACGTCACGGGTCAGCCACTGCGAGCCCGCGCCGTCATCAATGCGGCGGACGGTGAGCGTGATGTATTCGCTGACGCCCGGCGTGGAGGAGAGGGTGTAGGCGCGCAGGGTGTCCGCCGAATGGCGAACGCTAACCAGCGCATACTGACCTGCTCGGTACGGATAGTAGTCGTGGCACAGCAGCGACAGCGTCCACACATCCGGCGTCTCCTGATGGATGTGATGCACCTGCATCCGCCACGGGCATTGTGAGGTTGGCATGGTCATAAATTACTCCTTACGCGCTCAACAGCTGCTTCATATCATCTTCAACGTTGGTCACGGAACGCAGGCCGAATTTCTCGTTCAGCACGGCCAGCAGGTCCGGCGTCAGGAAGCCTGGCGCTGTCGGGCCGGTCACGATGTTGGTCACGCCCAGAGAGAGCAGGGTCAGCAGGATGACAATCGCTTTCTGCTCAAACCAGGAGAGCACCAGCGAGAGCGGCAGATCGTTCACGCCGCAGCCCAGTTTTTCCGCCAGGGTAACGGCAAGAATAATGGCCGAGTAAGCATCGTTACACTGGCCCGCATCGATCAGGCGCGGCAGGCCTTCGATGTTGCCGAAGTCCAGCTTGTTGAAACGGTATTTACCGCACGCCAGGGTCAGGATCAGGCAGTCTTCCGGCACGCGGGTGGCGAAATCGGTGAAGTAGTTACGCTCGCCGCGCGCGCCGTCGCAGCCGCCGACGAGGAATATGTGGCGCAGCTTTTCGCGGCTGACGAGATCGATCAGCGAATCGGCGGCACCGAGCAGGGTTTCACGACCGAAGCCGACGGTGATCAGATGCGGGATCTCACTGTACGGGAAGCCTGCCATCTGCTGCGCTTGCGCTATCACCGGTCCGAAATCGTCACCTTCAAGATGGCTCACGCCCGGCCAGCCGACGATGCTGCGGGTCCAGATGCGGTCGTCATACGCGCCCACGGTCGGGTCGATGATGCAGTTAGAGGTCATCACGATAGGACCGGGGAAGCGGGCAAATTCCACCTGCTGGTTCTGCCAGCCGCTGCCGTAGTTACCGATCAGGTGCTTGAATTTACGCAGCTCCGGATAGCCGTGCGCTGGCAGCATTTCACCGTGGGTATAGACGTTAACGCCGGTGCCTTCGGTTTGCTTCAGCAGGTTGTAGAGATCTTTCAGGTCATGACCGGAGATCAGGATGCATTTGCCCTCGGTCGCTTTGACGTTGACCTGCGTCGGCGTCGGGTGGCCGTAGGTGCCGGTTTCACCCGCGTCCAGAATGCTCATCACGCGGAAGTTCATCTGGCCGATTTCCATTGAGCATTCCAGCAGCGCGTTCATATCGGCAGGCCAGGTGCCCAGCCACGCCATGATTTTATGGTACTGGGCGTAGATGTCGTTATCGTACTGGCCGAGCACGTGCGCGTGTTCCATATAGGCCGCAGCGCCTTTCAGGCCGTACAGGCACAGCAGGCGCAGGCCGAGAATGTTCTCGCCAATCGCTGCTTTGTCTTTGTTTGGGGTGAATTCGGCCGCCTGACGCTGCAGATCGCCGAGATCGTCGCTCACCAGCTGGAGTTCAGACATCGGGTTTTCCACGCGGGCGTTAGCATCCGCCTTCAGGCACTGCGCTTTTAGCGCTTCACGCAGGGCAATGGCTTCGCGGGCATAGCCGACAATGCGCGGAGAGTCGAAGTTAACGTTGGTCAGCGTGGAGAAGAAGGCGCGCGGGGCGAAGCTGTCGACGTAGTGGTCGATGATGCCATATTCGCGGGCTTTGAACGCCCATGCGGAAAGGCCTTGCAGGGCGGCAATCAGCAGGTCCTGCAGGTCAGATGTTTCTGCGGTTTTGCCGCACATACCCTGTGCGTAAGAGCAGCCATTGCCTGCCGGGGTACGGATGGTTTGTTCACATTGCACACAAAACATAATCACACCTGTTAAAGTTATATTTGATATACATGTTTAAGGTTATGCCTGTGCCAGAACGGAGAAAAGGGCTTTCTGCTACAAAATAGAGGGAGATTGATTTAGCGCAATTTTGGCGGCAGGCACCCTACCGCCAAAGAGGTATCAGGCCGAGAAGACGGCCATCAGAACCGGAACCAGCAGGCTTAAAATAAAGCCGTGAACGATGGCGGCGGGCACCATCTCCAGCCCGCCAGAGCGTTGTAACACTGGCAGGGTAAAGTCCATCGACGTCGCGCCGCACAGGCCCAGCGCGGTAGAGCGGCTGCGGCGAACCAGCCCCGGGATCAGCATAATGGCGAGCAGCTCGCGCGCCAGATCGTTAAAGAAGGCGGCACTGCCGATGACCGGGCCAAAGGATTCGGTCAGCAGGATACCGGAGAGGGAATACCAGCCAAAGCCTGACGCCATCGCCAGACCGGTTTTCAGCGGCAGGTCGAGAATAAAAGCGTTAATCACGCCCGCCACCATGGAACTGGCGACCACAATGACCGCAACCATCATTCCCCGACGGTTTAAAACAATTTGCTTCAGCGTCATGCCATTATTTCGCAGCTGGATACCGATCAGGAACAGCAGGAAAATTAGCGTATATTCACTGGCCTCTGTCGCGTGCTGTAAAAATGCCCAGCCGGTCAACCCAAGAAGAAAACCGATCACCACGACGCCGCACAGTTTTAATGATTCCAGCGCCATCGCAATTCGGGAAGGCAGTTTTTCCTGATGATGATGGTTTTTCCACGGAACGGTGCGCTCAAGCCAGAATAATGCGGCGATATTACACAGCAAAATAACCACCACGGTGACCACAGAATAATGCAGGATGGAAAGCAGATTCGTCGCCAGATTATCCAGGAAGGCCAGGCTGATCCCCATAAAGAAAAGAATGACGTAAACAATCCAGCTGAGAAAACGGTTGATAAGCCGTAATGCGGATTCTCTGTGCAGCGGGATGAGATAGCCCACAATCAGGGGCAGCAGAATAATGAGGAGTCCTGAAAACATGAACAGCCGGTCCTTTTGAGTATCTGTTGAGCGCCAGAGACACTACCCAATAAAGGCTGTTCAGTAAAGCGGCAATAAAAAAGCCGGGTGGCGGCTGCGCCTTACCCGGCCTACAAGTGCACACTCACGTAGGTCGGGTAAGCGTTAGCGCCACCCGACACCGCGCGCAATTAATCGCGTTTTTCCAGCAGGGTGCGGTACAGCACGCCACCCAGGATACCGCCGATAATCGGCATCACCCAGAACAGCCAGAGCTGCTCAAGCGCCCAGCCGCCCTGGAAGATGGCGACGGCGGTGCTGCGTGCCGGGTTAACGGAGGTGTTGGTAACCGGAATGGAGATCAGGTGGATAAGCGTCAGTGCCAGACCAATGGCAATCGGCGCGAAACCGGCTGGCGCGTGTTTGTCGGTTGCGCCGTGGATCACCAGCAGGAAACCTGCGGTCAGCACAATTTCAATCACGATGGCAGACAGCATGGAATAACCGCCCGGAGAATGCTCGCCGAAGCCGTTAGAGGCGAAGCCGCTGGCCGCCGCGTCGAAGCCAGCTTTACCGCTGGCAATGACGTACAGAACGCCCGCTGCGATAATACCGCCCACCACCTGAGCGACAATATAACCAATTACCTCTTTCGCCGGAAAACGACCGCCGGCCCATAAACCTAATGTCACTGCCGGGTTAAAATGACCGCCGGAAATATGCCCCACGGCAAAGGCCATGGTTAATACGGTTAAACCAAATGCCAGCGCGACGCCGACAAAACCGATACCTAATTCCGGGAATGCTGCTGCCAGAACGGCGCTACCGCAGCCACCAAATACCAGCCAGAATGTACCAAAGCATTCTGCTGCCAATTTTCTAAACATAACCACCTCAAATAATTTTCCGCACGCTTTCCCGCGCGCGGGATATATCGCCATAAAGGGATGACGACTCAAAGAGTCCGTATTTTAGAAACCAATAACACCCCTTCGCCACTTAAATAAATTCGATTAATTTGATTTAAGGCAATGTGATGTCAATCCTTGTTCAAATCAGCGGTAAATAGAGCATAGACCAATTCTCGTCAGGGTGAATGTTGTGCTGTCGTGACAGGGCGCCTCCCGCTATACTGCTGATAACTTAAAGGAAAAAGTGAACATTGCGCGGGGGATTTATGCTTCTCGAACGTGTGGAAATTGTCGGGTTTCGCGGTATTAACCGCCTGTCGCTGCAGCTGGAACAGAACAACGTCCTGATCGGCGAGAACGCCTGGGGTAAGTCCAGCCTGCTGGATGCGCTGACGTTACTGCTTTCGCCCGAAGACGATCTGTATCACTTCGTTCGCGACGATTTCTGGTTCCCCCCCGGCGACGTGACGGGGCGCGAGAAGCACCTGCATATTATCCTGACGTTCCGCGAGTCCGAGCCCGGACGTCATCGCGTGCGTCGCTTCCGCCCGCTGTCACCCTGCTGGGTACCGTGCGATGACGGTTTCCACCGCATATTCTACCGGCTGGAAGGGGAGATGGCGGAAAACGAGGGCGTGTTGACCCTGCGTGATTTTCTTGATGAGAAGGCCAGCCCGATCCCGCTGGACAATATCGACGATCTGGCCCGCCACCTGATCCGCCTGACGCCGGTGCTGCGCCTGCGCGACGCGCGTTTTATGCGGCGCATCCGTAACGGTACCGTACCGAATATGCCGGAAGTGGAAGTCACCGCCCGCGAGCTGGATTTTCTGGCGAGAGAGCTGGTGTCGCGTCCGCAGAATCTGACCGACGGTCAAATTCGTCAGGGGTTGTCCGCAATGGTACAGCTGCTGGAGCACTATTTTTCCGAGCAGGGAACGTCGGAGTCGCGCCATCGCCTGATGCGCCGCCGCTCTCATGACGAACAGCGCAGCTGGCGCTACCTCGATATCATTAACCGGATGATCGACCGGCCCGGTGGTCGTACCCATCGGGTGATTTTGCTGGGGCTGTTTTCAACGCTTCTGCAGGCGAAGGGCACCGTGCGTCTTGACCGGGACGCCCGGCCGCTGCTGCTGGTGGAAGACCCGGAAACGCGCCTGCATCCCATCATGCTCTCCGTGGCATGGCATCTGCTGAACCTGCTGCCGCTCCAGCGCGTTACGACCACCAATTCCGGCGAATTATTATCGCTGACGCCGGTCGAGCACGTCTGTCGTCTGGTGCGTGAATCTTCCCGCGTCTCCGCCTACCGGTTAGGTCCGGGTGGATTGAACGCGGAAGACGGGCGGCGCATCGCGTTTCATATTCGCTTTAACCGCGCGTCGTCGCTCTTTGCCCGCTGCTGGCTGCTGGTGGAAGGAGAGACGGAAACCTGGGTCATCAACGAACTGGCGCGCCAGTGCGGCCACCATTTTGATGCGGAAGGCATCAAGGTGATTGAATTCGCCCAGTCGGGACTCAAGCCGCTGATAAAATTTGCCCGCCGGATGGGGATCGAGTGGCACGTTCTGGTCGACGGTGATGAGGCGGGCAAAAAATATGCCTCGACCGTGCGTAGCCTGCTGAATAACGAGCGCGAGGAAGAGCGCGACCATTTAACCATGCTGCCCGCGATGGACATGGAACACTTTATGTATCGTCAGGGGTTCGACGACGTATTCCACCGAATTGCCATGGTGCCGGTCGATGTCCCGATGAACATGCGGCGCGTGATCGCCAAAGCTATTCGTCGTTCTTCAAAACCGGATTTAGCCATTGAAGTGGCGACGGAAGCGGGGAGACGGGGCGTGGAGGCGGTGCCGACCCTGCTGCGGAAGATGTTTTCCCGCGTGCTGTGGCTGGCACGCGGGAGAGCGGATTAACGTTGAGTCGCCTGGTTCACCTGCTGAATCAGGCTGTCCAGCAGCGCGTAGCGGCGGCGATATTCGGAGCGTTTTTTGCTCGCAATCTCTTCCATCGGTTTACGCGGCATGACGAGTGGCAGCATGAAGTTGCCGCTATCCTGCTTTTCGCCGCCGATGGAGATCCAGAAACTGTCGTAATCGGCCAACAGTTTCCCCTCTTTTTTCTTGCGGTAGCGCCAGCTGCGATAAATATGGGTGTCATTACTGACGGCGACAATCTGTTCTACCTGGAAGGCGGTGCCGAGGGTCATGGCGGCTTCGACCAGCAGGCGTTTCGGGAACAGACCATGGCAGGCCTTCGTCGCACCCTGGATCAGCTCATGGGGAACGTGGGCTTTTGCGCCCTGCAGGCCGCCGATAAACAGCGTCGATTTTCCCTCAAACTGGCACAGGGTGAAGGTCATCTCGGCCAGCACCGTATTCTGGTGGTCGCAGAAGGCGAGGGTGGCTTCCCCTTCTTTATCCAGAAACGCATCGGCGCACAGGCGGACGGTAAATTGCTCTTCATCTTTACCGGTTAAGGTGAGCAGCGTGAAGCCCTTTTTCGACAGATAACCCGAGAGCAGCGATGCCGGCATATGGCGGCTCATCGTTTGATAGTGCCAGTTAAGGGACTCAAGGGCCTGCTGGCGATCCATATTCACCGTCAGCCAGGGGCGATGCAGACGGCACGGCAGTCCTGGCTGCACCTGCAGCATTTGCATCAGGCTCGGCTGTTTTGCAAGGCTCGTCAACAGGCGAGCGGTACTTACAGGCGTCGCCAGCGAACGTAGCATGAATTTACGTCGATAGGCGGGGTTTTGCCACGCCAGCCCTGGCGTGAGCTTACCGGAAGCCAGATGACTGAAGAGCTGCCAACCCGATGCAGGCTGTGGCAGGTTTGAAAAAGGTGTATCGACGATGGAAGACATGTTAGATCCTGCTTCTTGATGAAGATCTCCATTTCAGCAGGCGGACTTTCAACGTCTCGTAAACAAATTGTGACGATTTCGGAGAACAGGGGTTTCGTTGAGGAGTCGTTTAGATAGAATCAGCATTTATCATTGCCAGAACATTTATTTGGAATATTTATGAACCTCAAGGGAAAACGCAGAACGCTGTTTCTGCTGCTGGCGGTCGTGGTGTTAGCCGGTGGGTACTGGCTATGGCAGGTGCTGAATGCGCCGGTGCCGCAGTATCAGACGCTGATTGTTCGTCCGGGCGAACTGCAACAAAACGTCCTCGCGACGGGCAAACTTGATGCCCTGCGCAAGGTTGACGTTGGCGCACAGGTCAGCGGTCAGCTGAAAACGCTGTCGGTTGAGATTGGCGATAAGGTAAAAAAAGGCCAGCTGCTCGGCGTGATCGATCCTGAACAGGCCGAGAACCAGATCCGCGAGGTGGAAGCCACGCTGATGGAGCTGCGCGCGCAGCGCGCGCAGGCGCAGGCAGAGCGTAACCTGGCCCAGGTGACGCTGACCCGTCAGCAGGCGCTGGCCAAAACCCAGGCGATCTCGAAGCAGGATTTAGATACGGCCACCACGGAACTGGCGGTGAAGCAGGCGCAGATTGGCACGATTGACGCGCAAATCAAACGCAACCAGGCCTCGCTGGATACGGCGAAAACCAACCTCGACTACACCAAAATCGTTGCGCCGATGGCCGGGGAAGTGACGCAAATTACCACGCTGCAGGGGCAGACGGTGATTGCCGCGCAGCAGGCGCCCAACATTCTGACGCTGGCGGACATGAGCACCATGCTGGTCAAAGCCCAGGTCTCCGAGGCGGACGTGATCCATCTTAAGCCGGGGCAGAATGCCTGGTTTACGGTGCTGGGCGATCCGCAGACGCGCTACGAAGGCGTGCTGAAAGACATTCTGCCGACGCCGGAAAAGGTTAACGACGCCATCTTCTACTATGCCCGTTTTGAAGTGCCGAACCCGCAGGGCGTGCTGCGTCTCGACATGACCGCGCAGGTGCATATCCAGCTGACCGGCGTGAAGAACGTGCTGACCATTCCCCTCTCCGCGCTGGGTGAGTCCGCCGGTGATAGCCGCTATAAAGTGAAAGTGCTGCGCAACGGCGAAACGCGCGAGCGCGAAGTGGTGATTGGCGCGCGCAACGACACCGACGTGGTGGTGGTGAAAGGGCTGGAAGAGGGTGAGGAGGTTGTCATCAGCGAAAGCCTGCCCGGAGCCGCGAAATGACGGCATTGCTTGAGCTGAAAGACATTCGCCGCAGCTATCCGTCGGGTGATGGCCCGGTGGAGGTGCTAAAAGGCATCTCCCTGCGCGTGGAGGCGGGCGAGATGGTGGCGATTGTCGGGGCATCTGGCTCCGGTAAATCGACGCTGATGAACATTCTCGGCTGCCTGGATAAACCAACCAGCGGCACGTACCGCGTGGCCGGGACGGACGTCTCAACGCTGGACGGCGACGCGCTGGCGAAGCTGCGTCGGGAGCACTTCGGCTTTATCTTCCAGCGTTACCATTTGCTTTCTCACCTCAATGCCGCGCAGAACGTAGAAGTACCGGCGGTCTATGCGGGCGTCGAGCGGAAAAAACGCCTCGAGCGCGCGCAGATGCTGCTGACGCGCCTGGGGCTGGCGGAGCGGGTGGAGTATCAGCCCTCGCAGCTGTCCGGCGGCCAGCAGCAGCGCGTGAGTATTGCCCGAGCCCTGATGAACGGTGGGCAGGTGATCCTCGCGGATGAGCCAACCGGCGCGCTCGACAGCCATTCCGGCGAAGAGGTGATGGCGATCCTGCACCAGCTTCGCGATCAGGGGCATACGGTCATTATCGTGACCCACGATCCGCAGGTGGCGGCGCAGGCGGAGCGAATCATTGAGATCCACGACGGCGAGCTGGTCAGCAACCCGCCGCCGCGTGACTCCAGGGCTGCGGCGCCGAAAGAAGTGCTTCCGGCATCAACCGGCTGGGGACAATTTTCCAGCGGCTTTCGTGAAGCGCTGACCATGGCCTGGCTGGCGATGGCGGCCAATAAAATGCGTACCCTGCTGACGATGCTCGGCATCATCATCGGTATTGCCTCGGTGGTGTCGATTGTGGTGGTGGGCGATGCGGCCAAGCAGCTGGTGCTGGCAGATATCCGCGCTATTGGCACCAATACCATTGACGTCTATCCCGGCAAAGACTTCGGGGACGACGAGCCGCAGTATCAGCAGGCGCTGAAATACGACGATCTGGCGGCCATTCAGAAGCAGCCGTGGGTCAACTCCGCCACGCCTGCGGTGTCGCAAAACCTGCGCCTGCGCGTGGGCAATGTTGACGTGGCGGCCAGCGCGAACGGCGTCAGCGGGGATTATTTCAACGTCTACGGTATGACCTTCAGCGAAGGCGCCACCTTTAACGCCGAACAGCTGGCGGGCAGGGCGCAGGTGGTGGTGCTGGACGCGAACTCGCGCAGACAGCTCTTCCCCAATAAAGCTAACGTGGTGGGCGAAGTGATCCTGGTCGGCAACATGCCTGCCACGGTCATCGGCGTGGCGGAAGAGAAGCAGTCGATGTTTGGCAGCAGCAAGATCCTGCGCGTCTGGCTTCCCTATACCACCATCTCCGGGCGGATTATGGGCCAGTCCTGGCTCAACTCCATCACCGTGCGCGTGAAGGAGGGCTACGACAGCGCCATGGCCGAACAGCAGCTTGAGCGGCTGCTCACCCTGCGCCACGGAAAGAAAGATTTCTTCACCTGGAATATGGACGGCCTCTTGAAAACGGCGGAAAAGACCACACGTACTCTTCAGCTGTTCCTCACGCTGGTGGCGGTGATTTCGCTGGTCGTCGGCGGTATCGGGGTGATGAACATCATGCTGGTGTCGGTAACCGAGCGTACCCGGGAGATTGGCATCCGCATGGCGGTCGGGGCCAGAGCCAGCGACGTGCTGCAGCAGTTTTTGATTGAAGCCGTGCTGGTGTGTCTGGTCGGCGGTGCGATGGGGATTGCGCTCTCGATGATGATCGCCTTCGCGCTCCAGCTCTTTTTACCCGGCTGGGAGATTGGCTTCTCGCCGGTGGCCATTATTACCGCATTCTTGTGTTCAACCTTTACCGGCATTTTGTTTGGCTGGTTGCCCGCCCGCAACGCGGCGCGGCTGGATCCGGTGGATGCGCTGGCTCGGGAATAACCCGAAAATAAAAATGCCAGCCGATCGGGCTGGCATTTTGACTGCGGGATGTACACAATAAAACAGAGAGCTATGCAACCGTCTCTGCTTCAATGGGGACGATAAGGCTTGCATGATTGCCTTTTGGTCCCTGGTGGACATCGAACCGGACGGACTGCCCGGCTTTGAGCGTTCTGTAACCATCCATCTGAATGGTGGAATAGTGAGCGAAGATATCCTCGCCGCCGCCTTCGGGGCAGATGAAGCCAAACCCTTTGGCGTTGTTGAACCACTTAACAGTACCCATTTCCATGCTTCGACATCCTTCGTAAATCTTATAAGTTAAGATGGAATGAACCGGTGGTGGAGTGGGGGCTGTTCAAAACCTCGCCATCTCACGCTTGTACAATTTAGAGAAACGAAAGACGTCGTCAAGCGTTTGGCGCTGGAGATGGGACAATAATCAACCAAAGTTTGAAGCAGTTAACGCTATTGCAACAGTTTGTGACAGACATCGCGGATGACAGTAATAGATGATTGTTATCTAACATCTGAGGTAGATTCAAAGTGGTTATGCAAAATGGGTAAGACCAACGACTGGCTGGATTTTGACCAGCTGGCGGAAGACAAAGTGCGTGACGCGCTAAAACCGCCATCTATGTATAAAGTTATGTTAATGAACGATGATTACACGCCGATGGAATTTGTTATTGACGTGCTACAAAAGTTCTTTTCTTATGATGTAGAACGTGCAACGCAACTGATGCTTACCGTTCATTATCGTGGCAAAGCTATCTGCGGCATCTTCACAGCCGAAGTGGCGGAAACCAAAGTGGCGATGGTGAACGACTATGCGAGGGAGAACGAGCATCCGTTGCTGTGTACGCTGGAAAAGGCCTGATAAGGCATAAAATTGGGGGAGGTGCCTATGCTCAATCAAGAACTGGAACTCAGTTTAAACATGGCTTTCGCCAGAGCGCGTGAGCACCGACATGAGTTTATGACCGTCGAGCATTTACTGCTCGCACTGCTTAGCAACCCATCTGCCCGCGAAGCGCTGGAAGCCTGCTCCGTGGATCTGGTGGCGCTACGTCAGGAACTCGAAGCCTTCATTGAACAAACCACACCGGTGCTGCCAGCCAGTGAAGAGGAGCGCGACACGCAGCCGACGCTCAGCTTCCAGCGCGTGCTGCAGCGCGCGGTATTCCACGTCCAGTCTTCCGGACGTAGTGAAGTGACTGGCGCAAACGTCTTAGTCGCCATCTTCAGCGAGCAGGAGTCACAGGCTGCCTATCTGCTGCGCAAACACGAAGTCAGCCGCCTCGACGTGGTTAACTTTATCTCTCACGGAACGCGCAAAGACGAGCCTAACCAGGCCTCGGATTCCAGCAATCAGGTCAATAACAATGAAGAGCAAGCAGGCGGGGAGGATCGTATGGAAAACTTCACCACCAACCTTAACCAGCTTGCTCGCGTTGGCGGTATCGACCCGCTGATTGGTCGCGATAAAGAGCTGGAGCGCGCGATCCAGGTGCTGTGCCGTCGCCGCAAGAACAACCCGCTGCTGGTGGGGGAATCTGGCGTGGGTAAAACCGCGATTGCCGAAGGCCTTGCCTGGCGCATTGTGCAGGGCGACGTACCGGAAGTGATTGCCGACTGCACAATCTACTCGCTGGACATCGGCTCGCTGCTGGCGGGCACCAAATACCGTGGTGATTTTGAAAAACGCTTCAAGGCGCTGTTAAAGCAGCTGGAGCAGGACACCAACAGCATCCTGTTTATCGATGAAATCCACACCATCATCGGCGCAGGGGCGGCCTCCGGTGGCCAGGTGGATGCGGCTAACCTGATCAAACCGCTGCTCTCCAGCGGCAAGATCCGCGTGATTGGCTCCACCACCTACCAGGAGTTCAGCAACATCTTTGAGAAAGACCGTGCGCTGGCGCGCCGCTTCCAGAAGATCGACGTGACCGAACCGTCCGTCGAGGAAACGGTGCAGATCATCAACGGCCTGAAGCCGAAGTATGAAGCGCACCACGACGTGCGTTACACCGCGAAAGCGGTGCGTGCGGCGGTGGAGCTGGCGGTGAAATACATCAACGACCGTCATCTGCCGGATAAGGCGATTGACGTGATTGATGAGGCAGGGGCGCGTGCGCGCCTGATGCCGGCCAGCAAGCGTAAGAAAACCGTTAACGTGGCGGATATTGAGTCCGTGGTGGCCCGCATCGCGCGTATCCCTGAGAAGAGCGTTTCTCAGAGCGACCGCGACACGCTGCGCACCCTCGGCAACCGCCTGAAAATGCTGGTCTTTGGTCAGGATAAAGCCATTGAGGCCTTAACCGAAGCGATCAAGATGGCCCGCGCAGGACTGGGGCATGAGCACAAGCCTGTCGGTTCCTTCCTGTTTGCCGGCCCGACCGGCGTGGGGAAAACTGAGGTAACGGTTCAGCTCTCCAAAGCGCTGGGCATTGAGCTGCTGCGCTTTGATATGTCCGAGTATATGGAGCGTCACACCGTCAGCCGTTTGATTGGTGCGCCTCCGGGCTACGTGGGCTTTGACCAGGGCGGCCTGCTCACCGACGCGGTGATCAAGCATCCGCACGCGGTACTGCTGCTCGATGAAATCGAGAAAGCGCACCCGGACGTGTTCAACATCCTGCTGCAGGTGATGGACAACGGGACGCTGACCGACAACAACGGGCGCAAAGCGGACTTCCGTAACGTGGTGCTGGTGATGACCACCAACGCCGGGGTACGTGAAACCGAGCGTAAATCCATCGGCCTGATCCACCAGGACAACAGCACCGATGCGATGGAGGAGATCAAGAAGATCTTCACGCCGGAGTTCCGTAACCGTCTGGACAACATTATCTGGTTCGATCACCTCTCTACCGAGGTGATCCATCAGGTCGTGGACAAGTTCATCGTCGAGCTGCAGGTTCAGCTGGATCAGAAAGGCGTGTCGCTGGAAGTAAGCCAGGAGGCCCGCAACTGGCTGGCTGAGAAAGGCTACGACCGTGCGATGGGGGCCCGTCCGATGGCGCGCGTGATTCAGGACAACCTGAAGAAACCGCTGGCGAACGAGCTGCTGTTTGGCTCGCTGGTGGACGGCGGCCAGGTGACCGTGGCGCTGGACCAGGCGAAGAACGAACTGACGTACGATTTCCAGAGTGCAGCGAAGCACAAGCCGGAAGCGGCTCACTGAGTGAGTTGAACGTTAATGTTAAAAACCGGGCGAATGCCCGGTTTTTTTATGCCTGCTTTTCTCCCTCTCCCTGTGGGAGTGTACGGTCCGGGGACATAGTGAACACTTGTTCGGGGACATGGTAGACACTTACAACTAAGGCATAAGAACCCGTTTATGGAGTCGCTTATGCCCTGGGATGCGAGAGATACCATGTCATTACGTACCGAGTTTGTTTTGTTCGCCTCGCAGGACGGGGCGAACATCCGTTCCCTCTGTCGTCACTACGGCATTTCCCCTGCCACCGGCTACAAGTGGCTTCGTCGCTGGGCTGAGGAAGGTGCCGCCGGCCTTCAGGACCACCCGCGCATACCGCACCATTCCCCGAACCGCTCATCTGACGACATCACTGCCCTGCTGCGTATGGCCCATGACCGCCATGAACGCTGGGGCGCACGCAAGATAAAGCGCTGGCTGGAAGACCAGGGGCACCGTATGCCCGCCTTCAGCACCGTTCATAACCTGATGGCCCGTCACGGCCTGCTGCCGGGCGCTTCACCGGCCATTCCCGTCACGGGACGGTTCGAACATGACGCGCCGAACCGGCTCTGGCAGATGGATTTTAAGGGCAACTTTCCCTTTGGCGGTGGCCGCTGCCATCCGCTCACCCTGCTGGATGACCACTCCCGTTTTTCCCTGTGCCTGGCGCACTGTACCGATGAACGGCGTGAGACCGTGCAGCAGCGGCTAGTCAGCGTGTTTGAACGCTACGGCCTGCCGGACCGGATGACAATGGACAACGGCGCCCCGTGGGGAGACACCACCGGCACCTGGACGGCGCTGGAGTTGTGGCTGATGCGCCATGGTATCCGGGTGGGGCACTCCCGGCCGTATCATCCGCAGACGCAGGGCAAGCTGGAGCGTTTTCACCGCAGCCTGAAGGCGGAAGTGCTGCAGGGCAAGTGGTTCGCGAACGAGGGCGAACTGCAGCGCGCCTTCGACCACTGGCGGACGGTCTATAACCTTGAACGCCCGCATGAGGCGCTGGACATGGCGGTACCGGGCTCGCGGTATCAGCCGTCTGCGCGGCGGTACAGCGGCAACACAACGCCCCCGGAATACGACGAGGGCGTGATGGTCAGGAAGGTGGATATCAGCGGAAAGCTGAGCGTGAAAGGGGTAAGTCTGAAGGCAGGCAATGCGTTCAGGGGAGAACGGGTCGGGCTGAAGGAGATGCAGGAGGACGGCCGCTACGAAGTGTGGTGGTACAGCACGAAAGTGGGGGTGATCGACCTGAAGAAAAAGTCGATCACCATGGGTAAAGGATGTTAAAAAGTGTTCACCATGTCCCCGAACACCTGTCTACCATGTCCCCGGACCGTACAGGGAGAAGGTTGGGGTGAGGGCAACAGACCGCAGAGGAATTTTGCGAGGAGCTTCCCAGTTTCGTACTACGTTGGTTGCTGGATAAATCCACAGTAATAAAATGGCGGCGCACCTGCAAAATCAGGTGCTGGGATTGGCGTCCTGAAAGTGTGCACAAACAATCTTACGTGCATAAAGGATTACATATGACTGATATTAATAATTTCGCCCAACTTTACAGCGAACTCTCCCTCAACCCCGATCTCCCCACCCTGGCCGAACGCTGCAAACTGCTCACCGAAATCCTGCTGGATTGCGAATTACTCCCACAAACGCAGCCCGTATGTCGTTGCCTCGGGGCTTATCTGGAAGAGGTAAAATCCGGACTCACAGAATCTATGCGTGATTTTCAGGTGGTGGAATTTGCGGACGAAGCAGAACAACCGCGACAAAAAGAGTGGCTGCTGGAAGACACCGAAACGAAATGTGATTACTGTCGGGCGTTGAATCATGTGCTGCTGGTGTCGCATTTTGATCCCGATATGCTGCCGCACCTTACAGGGCTACTCCATGATATTGCGCATTCGATAGCTGCAGATGTCGTTGCGCCTCAACGTGCAGAAACGGTAGTTCACATTATTTCCTGAATTTAGTTTGTGGCGTCGGGGATAATCCCTGGACGCCACTGGCTTGACCTTTTTTTTGATGATTACGTAACTTATTGATTTAGAGGATTCTAATTTACGAGTTAGAAAAAAGGGTTTTATGAGCGAAATTTGATTATTTTCTTTTCTAACAATAAGATGGCGTGGTTTCTTTTCAGTTCACTGCCGTGCAGGCAGCTTAGAAAAAAAAATTCAAGAAAGGGAAGGGAAAGACACCGTTCACTGCCGTGCAGGCAGCTTAGAAAAGGGGGAATTGAGTAAGATCGCAAACTCTCAAGTTCACTGCCGTGCAGGCAGCTTAGAAAGTATAGTGAGACATAAGCTCTTTCGCTCCGATGTTCACTGCCGTGCAGGCAGCTTAGAAAAGTGGCAAGCTGGCCGCAGCCATCTCTAAAGCGTTCACTGCCGTGCAGGCAGCTTAGAAATTATCATAAGCGGGCTATAGACCGCTGGTATGGTTCACTGCCGTGCAGGCAGCTTAGAAACCGGAACTGGCAAAACAATGTTCAGCACCACGGGTTCACTGCCGTGCAGGCAGCTTAGAAACCCGTCGCGCTCATGAATCGCTCCGCTGCGGTGTTCACTGCCGTGCAGGCAGCTTAGAAAATTGACTGACGCCACACGCACACCTCCCCCCAGTTCACTGCCGTGCAGGCAGCTTAGAAACGCTATATTCATGATGGTTCGTACACAAACAAGTTCACTGCCGTGCAGGCAGCTTAGAAATCGGATGTTCTCGCGCCAGACTCGCTATGATTGTTCACTGCCGTGCAGGCAGCTTAGAAAAGACCAGCGTGGCCACATTGCACCTGCTTCATGTTCACTGCCGTGCAGGCAGCTTAGAAATTATCGCAAGTCTTGTCGTCGTGGCGGTGATGGTTCACTGCCGTGCAGGCAGCTTAGAAATCGCGGGGCTATGACTTGTCAGCCCATCGCCCGTTCACTGCCGTGCAGGCAGCTTAGAAAGAAGACATGAAGCGCTCAATGAGAGCCAGGATGTTCACTGCCGTGCAGGCAGCTTAGAAATGACTGGGATAAGCACGCCACGCCTGGCGCGAGTTCACTGCCGTGCAGGCAGCTTAGAAAGGAGATGAGTAAAGTGGTGCCAGCCTGGCATCGTTCACTGCCGTGCAGGCAGCTTAGAAATACGGCGGGAATTGACACCACGACCACGGGGAGTTCACTGCCGTGCAGGCAGCTTAGAAAAACGACGGGCGCGGTCTTGATACGACGCTGCTGTTCACTGCCGTGCAGGCAGCTTGGAAAAAGGCCGCCAGGCTTTGATGTCATGGAAATGGCGTTACTGCCACACGGACAGCACACGTAACAATCTCTCACAAATATTCACCGCGTCGATTTAAAAACGCAATACCATCATACCCACGCTCTCCATTTTCTGATTAAATAAAAATCCCATTCAGGAGTTAATTATATTGCTATTGATATATTATTTGTAAGAATGATACATCAAAGGAAAAAATGATTTTTTGTTTAATTATCACCGAAATTTCCATTCATTTGATATCTATCACATTTGCATTTGTCTTATGTCCGATAACATACCCGCATTCAACACCTTGAAATAAAAGCCGTTGCCATGCCTGCAAATAGCATCACCCCTACAGATTTGAAAACTATCCTGCATTCAAAGCGCGCCAATATTTATTACCTGGAAAAATGTCGCATCCAGGTGAATGGCGGGCGTGTTGAATATGTCACCCAGGAAGGAAAAGAATCTTTTTACTGGAATATTCCCATCGCGAATACCACGGCAGTGATGCTGGGAATGGGAACATCCGTTACACAAATGGCAATGCGGGAGTTTGCCCGGGCGGGCGTGATGGTCGGTTTCTGTGGAACGGATGGTACGCCGCTTTATTCAGCGAACGAGGTGGACATTGACGTCTCATGGCTCAGCCCGCAAAGCGAATACCGTCCGACCGCATATTTACAAAACTGGGTCTCATTCTGGTTTGATGAAGAAAAACGTCTGCAGGCGGCAAAGCATTTTCAGCTTGTCCGTTTACTGCAAATTGAAAAACAGTGGGAGAGGCTGCGGATGCATCGGGAAACGCCTTTTCAGCCTGATAAGGTCGCGCTGGAGACTATTCTGGATCGGGCCAGAACGGGCATGGAAAACGCACAGGACCACACCTCGCTGATGCTCCAGGAAGCGCAGCTCACGAAATCGCTCTACAAACTGACCAGTCAGACGGTGGGCTATGGCAGCTTTACCCGTGCCAAACGCGGTGGTGGGGCGGATATGGCGAACCGTTTCCTCGATCAGGGCAACTATCTGGCCTACGGGCTGGCGGCTGTCGCGGCCTGGGTAACGGGCATTCCTCACGGTCTGGCGGTCATGCACGGTAAAACCCGACGCGGCGGGCTGGTTTTTGATATTGCCGATTTAATCAAAGACGCCCTCGTTATGCCGCAGGCGTTTGTTGCGGCTATGGAGGGTGAGGATAGTCAACAGTTTCGTCAGCGCTGCATCAACGCATTTCAACAGTCTGATGCGCTGGATGTGATGATCACCACGTTGCAGGACACCTCTCAATCGCTGGCGGGAGTGGCACAATGAATGTGCTGATTATCTCCCGGTGTACCAAACGCGCGCGTGAGCAAAGCTGCCAGATTATCGATCAGTTTGCTGAGCGTACCGGTGATGCCGCGTGGCAGACGACGATGACGATGGAAGGCGTTAACACGCTGCGCAAGCTGCTGCGTAAAACGGCACGCCGTAACACCGCCGTGGCCTGTCACTGGCTGAAAAAAAACGGTCAAACCGAGCTGTTGTGGATAGTCGGGAATTTGCGTCGCTTTAATGCGCAAGGGCGCGTGCCTACGAATCGCACGACGCTGCAAATTATCCGCAACGACGGGGAACACCGCTGGCAAAGTGCGGAAAGCATCGCCCTGCTGGCGGCGATTGCCGGGCTGTTTCATGATTTTGGCAAAGCGGGGATGTGCTTCCAGCAGACGCTTAAGGGGGAAAGTCAGCACGTTTGTCAGCCGTATCGGCATGAGTGGATCTCGGTGCGTCTGTTCGAGGCGTTTGTAGGAGAGCGTAGTGATGAACAGTGGCTGGCATCGTTAACGCAGCTTAAGGCCGCTGACGAAAAAGCCATGCTGAAAGCGCTGAAGATGGACAGGGCAGAGTGGAGCAATAGCCCGCTCGAAAAATTGCCCCCGGTAGCGAGGGTGGTGGCGTGGCTAATGCTATCGCACCACCGTTTACCTCAACCGCATCCGGCAAAGACCTCATTACTGTACAGCGAAGGCTGGATTGAGAAACAGCTGAATGCAGACTGGAACTCGCTCAACCATAAATCTACCGATAAACATCCATGGAAAACGCGTGATTTTAAAAATGTCTGGACATTTCCGCACGGCACGCCGCTAAAAAGTCAAACCTGGCGCGAGAAGGCCCGACAGATTGGTAAACGCATCCGGAACCTGCCTGCACTACTTCAGGCGGGATCGCTGGATAATCTTTTCACCCTCCATCTCGCCCGCCTGTCGCTGATGCTGGCCGATCACGTTTACTCCTCACAACCCGCGTATTTAGCCTGGCAGGATGTTGCCGTCCCGTGCTGGGCCAACAGCGACCGCCAGTCCGGACAGCTTAAGCAAAAACTGGATGAGCACAATGTCGGTGTCGCACATCAGGCGCTGTTGATGGGACGTTCTCTTCCTGCGTTGCGCCGTTCATTGCCCGCCATCGCCCGGCATAAAACGTTCCGGGAAAGGGCGAAAGAATCGCGTTTTCACTGGCAAAACAAGGCGTGGGACGTAGCGTCTTCTCTGCGCGAGAAGAGTGCCGGGCAGGGCTTCTTCGGCATCAATATGGCCTCGACCGGATGCGGGAAAACCTATGCTAATGCCCGGATTATGTATGCTCTTTCGGATGAGCAGGAGGGGTGCCGCTTCAGCGTGGCGCTGGGGTTACGCACGCTGACGCTGCAAACGGGGCAGGCTCTGCAGTCGCGCCTGGGGCTGGATGACGACACGCTGGCCGTCGTTACCGGTGCTGCGGCAGTGAAGGAACTGTATCAGGGCAACGATGCTGAAGACACCAGTAGCGCCAGCGACGAAACGTTTTTCGCCAGCCACCATTACGTGCATTACGAAGGGGCGACCAGTAGCGGCATCGCGCAGCAGTGGCTGGCGAAAGAACCGGCGCTCAATCGCCTGGTCAGTGCCCCGGTGCTGGTGACAACTATCGATCACCTGATGCCGGCAACGGAAGGCGTACGCGGCGGCAGGCAGATCCCCGCCATGCTGCGCCTGATGACCAGCGATCTGGTGCTTGATGAACCTGACGATTTTGACGTTGATGATTTGCACACCCTGTGTCGGCTGGTGAACTGGGCGGGAATGCTCGGTTCTCGCGTGCTACTTTCCTCGGCAACGCTCCCCCCCGCGTTAACGGAAGCGCTGTTTGAAGCCTATCGGGAAGGGCGCAGAGCCTGGCAGGCCGCGTGCGGTCAGTCGGACAGACCGATGAGTATCTGCTGCGCCTGGTTTGATGAGTATGGCGCGCAGTCGCAGGATGTGGCCGACGATGCTCAATTTCGTCAGGCGCATGGCGATTTTGTCACGCAGCGGATTAAACGTCTGCCAGACCAGCCCCGGCTTCGCCTGGGTAAACTGGCCGCCGTGGAGGCGCACGCTTCCCGGAATGCTGATGTTGTCTCTGCGCTGGCGCAGACGCTGCACCAGCAAATGTTCGCGCTGCACGGTCATCACCGTAGCACCCATAAAAGCGGCAAAACCGTGTCGTTTGGTCTGGTGCGGATGGCGAACATCAACCCGCTGGTTGCCGTCGCGCAGGTGCTGATGGCATTACCTTCTCCGGACAATTACCGCATTCATTATTGCGTGTACCACAGCCAGCACCCGCTGGCTGTGCGTGCGGCGATTGAAAAACGGCTCGACGCCGCGTTCACGCGGCACGAACCGGAGCGGGTCTGGCAGTTGCCTGACGTTAAGCAGGCGTTGACGTCACCGGAACAGCATCATCTCTTTGTCGTGCTTGGCACATCCGTTCTCGAAGTCGGGCGCGATTTTGATGCCGACTGGGGGATTATCGAGCCGAGCTCGATGCGTTCACTTATTCAGTTTGCGGGCCGTATTCAGCGCCATCGTCAGATCGTGCCTGAAAATGAAAACCTGGTGATTCTGGAACGCAACGTGCGTGCGCTTCGCGGAGAAGAGATTGCCTACTGTCGGCCCGGTTTTGAAACCGAGCATCATCTGCTGCCTCACCACGATCTCCATGAACTGCTCAGCGAAGAGGGCTATCGCACGCTGAATGCGATCCCGCGCATCGTGGAAAACCTGCCCGGCAATGCGCTGGCGGCGCTGGAGCATGCCCGTTTGCGCGCCGCGCTATTGGACGGCGGCGATAAATCAGATGCTGTAGCCGCGTCGTGGTGGCGGCTGCCGCTGACGTGGAACGGCGAGCTTCAGAGACGTACACCGTTTCGCCGCTCGTCGCCGCAGGACACTTTCTTTTTGAGTATGGAAGAGGAAGGTGATCAACCTGAGTTTTGCCTGATGCAGGAGAACGGGGTGTTAAAACCTGCGGGACGGTTTTGCGAGAAGTCCTTATCGATGGCCGAGGGTGTAGAGCCGTGGATGGCGATTGATTATGGCGAGGTATTACAGGCGCTGGCCGAGACTAAGCAGATGGAGCTGGGCGCGGTATCGCGACGGTATGGCGAAATCACATTGAGAATCAGCAGGGAGGAGGAGACAGAGCAATGGCTGTATCACCCAGCGTTGGGTGTGTTCAGAGAATATCGATAAGGAGCCAGGAGCGAGTATGTCAGTTGAAGCACTAAGCGCTTTCATCGCTGAGTACATTGCCGGACGACGGCAAACAAAGCTGGAAGCATTTGATAAAGAGGCCGCAAAACGCAGCGCTGAAGAGAGCGCGACGCTTGCGGCAGAACGTCGGGAACTGGAGCTTCGCTATGAACCGAAAGCCTGGCTGACGGATGCCGCGAAGCGAGCCGGACAAATTAACCTCGTGACCCATGCGGCGAAATTTACCCACGGGGATTCAAAAAGTAGCAGTATTTACAGCGAGGCAGTGGCGCAGGAAGGGTATCTCAGCACCGCTGCGTTGTCAGGTCTGGAACCGGATGCCGTGGGAAACGCCGCGGCGCTGGACGTCGCGAAATTGCTGCAAACACGGGTTAACGGTGGTGATTCTCTACTGGCAAGCCTGAAACGCGGAGATCGCGCTGCGCTGGCCGCTTTTACCGATGATGCGAACCAACTAGGTGAATGGATTGCGGGATTTTCCCGTGCGTTAACGTCCGGAGAACCCGCTTCGCACAAATTGGCTAAGCAGGGCTATTTCCCGGTAGGTGAAAATTACCATCTGCTGAGCCCGTTATTTGCCACCTCGCTTGTTCACGCCATGCATCAGAAAATGATTGCCTTCCGTTTTGGCGACGATGTTAAAGCTATCTGGAAAGCACGCCGGGAAAAAACCTGGCATCCCACTCCGCTGACGCTTTTCCCGGATTCAGCGGAAATACACTTTGGTGGCACCAAACCGCAAAACATTTCCTATCTCAACAGCGTCCGCGGCGGGCGTAGCTGGCTTCTATCCTGTCAGCCGCCGCAGTGGAAAAAAGCAGACAAGCCGCCGACGACGTTACGTTCTATTTTCACTTTAGGTGGTCAGTTTGATCGACGTGCAAACAGCACTGTTCAACTGCTTGTGTCTTTATTGGCCAGAACCGGTGATTACACCAATGTCCGTATTCGCGAAGCGCGTGATGAATACATTGATGCGCTTATCGACCTGCTGTTTGTGGTTGCGTCGGAACTACAGCGTGATACATGGCAAAACTGGACGCTCTCGTGCGAACGATTAGTCACTCATCAACAACTCTGGCTCGATCCCTGGCGCACCAAAACCGATGAGGCTTTTCGTCTCGAGCGGGATAAAGACGACTGGCAGGTAAGCGTCGCAACAGATTTTGCCCTGTGGCTTAACGCGCGCCTGAGCAAGGCATTAAAGGATGTGGGGTATGTGGAACAGCGTGAATGGCAAACCCGTGAGCGTTTACGCAGCAACCTGCGTGAGATGGAAAAAATTATCCGGGAGGCGCTGAAATGAGCTCACTGATCCTGCTTCGCCGTGTGAGAGTTGAAAACGCCAACGCGATTGCTGGTATGACTTACGGTTTTCCCGCCATTACCCATTTCCTGGGATTTTCCCATGCGCTGTCTCGCCGTCTGGCCGAAACGCACGAGCTGCGCATTGATGGCTGTGCCGTGATCAGCCACGAGCACCAGATCCACGCGCACACCTCTGGCCGCGATTATCAGTTTGCCCTGACCCGCAATCCGCTTACACGGGACGCGAAAACGGCCTCCTTTAACGAAGAGGGGCGCATGCACATGATGGTTTCGCTGCTGCTGGAGTGTCACGGGGAAATTCCAAATGGCGAATACGGTCAGCGCGATCTTGCCGAGCATCTCAGGCAGGTGTGTCCGACGCTCCGACTTGCGGGAGGAATCATCGTCGATATCCAGGACATTTCGGTTATGGCGATGCCTGCCAGCGCTCAGGAGATGGGGCGATTAACGTGGCAACTGATGCCGGGCTTTGCCTTGCGGGATCGCAGCGGCTGGCTGGGCGAGCATCATACGACTCTGCTTGAACATAACCCGGATGCAACGCTTCTCGACGCCTGGCTGGATTTTGCCGCGCTAAAAATACAGGCAGAAACGCCAGAGGATAGCGATATCCAGGAAGGCGACCCGGCCAACTGGCACGTTGTTCCGAAACCCAACCCCGGTTATCTGGTGCCGTTGATGACGGGTTATCAGCGCATCTCTGAACTCTACGCACCGGGCGTCGTGGCAAACGCGCGTGATGCAGAAACGCCCTTTGCGTTTACCGAAGCGGTGTATGGCGTGGGCGAGTGGTGCGGTCTGCACCGGATTCGGTCACTGGACGAGATTTTCTGGCGTTATCGGACAACGGAAACAGGCTACTACTGTCAGGGCGCGGGCGCGCCGGTGACATCAGAATTTATTAATTAAAAAGGACTTATCTATGGCAAAGGCTCCAACGGCCGTTAAAACGGCATCTGTACTGGCATTTGAACGTAAGCTGGCAACCTCGGATGCAGTGATGTATTCCGGAAGCTGGCAGGGCAATCAGTGGCAACCGATCCGCATCCAGGAAAAAGCGGTGCGTGGCACCATCTCTAACCGTCTGAAAAATGCGCTCACCAACGATCCGGCTAAACTGGATGCCGAGATCCAGAAAGCGAACCTGCAGCGTGTGGATGTGGCGTCGCTACCTGCCGATGCAGACACCCTGAAGGTGAAATTTACCCTGCGCGTGCTGGGAAACCTGTCGACGCCTTCTGTGTGTAATGACCGCGCGTATCAGGATGAACTTCAGCAGGTTATCGATGGCTATATCACTGAACACGGTTTTGCCGAACTGGCGCGCCGCTACGCAACTAACCTGGCGAACGGGCGTTTTTTATGGCGCAACCGCGTCGGTGCTGAAAAAATCATCGTGAACGTGACGGGCAGTAAGTCGTGGACGTTTGATGCATACAATTATGCGCTGCGAGATTTTACAGCCAGCGACGAGAGCCTAAACGCACTGGCGCAGGAAATCGAAAAAGGGCTCAGCGGTGGAGGGTTTGTTCTCCTGAACGTCGAAGCGCAGGTGCTCCTCGGTGCCGGACAGGAGATTTTTCCGTCGCAGGAGCTGGTCCTGGACAGCAACAGCAGCAAGAGCCGCCTGTTGTATCAGGTAGACAGCGTTGCGGGCATGCACTCGCAGAAAATCGGGAATGCCATTCGAACTATCGATACCTGGCACCCTCAGGTAGATGCGCTGGGCGCTATCGCCGTTGAGCCGTACGGCTCAGTCACCAGTCGCGGTGTGGCCTGTCGTCAGCCGAAAGAGAAAATGGACTTCTACACCTTGCTTGATAACTGGGTGACGAAAGGACTGAAACCCGAGGTTGAGCAGCAGCATTACGTCATGGCTGTGCTGATCCGCGGTGGCGTTTTCGGTGAAAAGGGCGATTAAGGAGTGGCTATGGATCACTATCTTGAGATCCGCGTTCTGCCCGATCCGGAGTTCAGCGAGGAGATGCTGATGGCTGCGCTGGTGGCCAAGCTGCACCGCGCGCTGGGACAACGAGGGCAGGGGGATATAGGGATCAGCTTCCCGGCATATGGCCTTAAGCCTGGCCCCGTCTTACGCGTGCACGGTCATCATCAGGCACTAAGCGAACTTGAAGCATTGTCCTGGCGGAAAGGGTTGAGTGACTACTGCATGTCCTCAGACATCCAGCCCGTGCCTGTCGTCAACCAGTGGCGCTGCGTGAGCCGCGTCCAGGTGAAAAGCAGTGCGCAGAGGCTCATGCGACGCTCGGTGAAAAAAGGATGGTTAACAAAGGAGGAGGCGCAACAACGTCTTCTGACGATGCAGGAAGCGAGGACGGATTTACCCTGGCTTAACCTGCGCAGTCTCTCTACCGGCCAGTCTTTTAAGCTCTTCATTCGCCATGGTGATTTGCTCTCTACGCCTGTCTCCGGGATGTTTACGACCTACGGACTCAGCGCGACGGCGACGGTTCCCTGGTTCTAATACGTATAACCGCATCCGCGTTCAGGGTGCGGTTTTTTCAGCCAGGCGGGTATCAAAAATAAAGGGGAGTTGCTGAACTGAATTGAGCGCCGAGTGGAACGCCGGATGTAAGGGGTTAAGGATGGCATTGTTTTCATAAGGAATGATACAGGAAGGTAAGATAAGCGCGAGGGCACTGTTAGCCTGCAACCAACCGGTTCCCAGATCCATTGTCGATACCGGCGCCGGATTTTCCTGCCAGTCCTCGGGGAGCCACGCTTTATCCAGGTAATCTATCTGGTCATCCGGGATATCAATGCTGAAAAGCTGGTACTGATTCAGCACGGTATCTTTTCTGACATGTACCAAAATCTCCAGTGAGGCCAGCGAGATGGAGGTGGAGACATACACAGCTGGATGGCCTTTATGATTCCACCGTCCGCCATACTGGTTTGCACCACTCCCACTCCACGCCTCGCTGGCATAGCGTCCTGTCACCAGACGATAAAAAATCATGCGAACACGCCGTGTTCCAGGCGACCAATCAAATCGGTGACTTCCAGCGCACCGGTTTCCGTCGCTATTAAGTCGACGGGCGCCACGTTCCCCAGTCCGCGCACCGGTGCCTGCAGCCAGGTCCATGCTTCTTCTTTACTGCCAAAATAGTCAACGGCAGCATCCAGCACCCGAACGAAACGGGCCACGCGTTCGCTCTCGCCGGGCGTTAACGTCCGTCCCGCGCTTTTGCGGCGGGCCACGTTACGTTCGTTGATACCCGTGACACGCAAAATGTCCGCTTTCGACATGGACGTCCACTCGTGGATGTTGTCGAGCACACTGACGGGTAATCCCTGATTGAGAAATTCAATCAACCGCATACCTCGGTTGGCGGGTAAACCGGCGTAACGCCAAAGTGCGTTATCAGCAGGTTTCTGTGCGGGGATCCATGTTCTCATGTCACCTCCTGAGTAATGTCATTTGTCATGGGTAAGTATAGCCATTTGTCAGGGTGGGTGGAATGGGTGTTTTTGTGAGGGGGATTGATGCGAAGAAGGTGTTTTGACCCTAATTTTTAGCGTTTGTGTAATTTATTGATTTTAAATGAGTATTCTTGGTGGGTAAAAAAGAGGGTCAGAGAAGGTTTTTTAGCTTTTTTTGTATGCAAATCAGAAGGGTGTGGGGATATTATTACAGTGCACTGCCGTACAGGCAGCTTAGAAATGGTGACGCTACTGTCTTCACGACTCAGCAGCGTGCACTGCCGTACAGGCAGCTTAGAAATCTTGTACGCAAACATCTTACCGATTTTTTTAGTGCACTGCCGTACAGGCAGCTTAGAAACATCTCACGAGATATTTTTGAAAACGATGGATGTGCACTGCCGTACAGGCAGCTTAGAAATCCACGACGCAGCAAAGTTAATCCAGGGGGAAGTGCACTGCCGTACAGGCAGCTTAGAAAGCAAGCCTGCCGGACTTCTGGAGGATCTCTCCGTGCACTGCCGTACAGGCAGCTTAGAAAGACAAGCTGCTGCGTGAGTCCGGCTTCGATGAGTGCACTGCCGTACAGGCAGCTTAGAAAATCGTGGCGATCAGGTGTGACACCTCGGAAGAGTGCACTGCCGTACAGGCAGCTTAGAAAAACGACCGCAGCGAATATCACTGATGTGGTGAGTGCACTGCCGTACAGGCAGCTTAGAAATGGACCCGGTTTTCTGAGAAAAAAATGACAAAGTGCTCTGCCGTACAGGCAGCTTAGAAATGCTGCGCAATGGATGCCGCCGCCTGGTTGCCGTGCTCTGCCGTACAGGCAGCTTAGAAATGCGCGAAACCAGACCAGCGCACGCGCGTGGGGTGCTCTGCCGTACAGGCAGCTTAGAAAGTGGCGTCGTCGTTCGTGATCGCGGCGCGAATGTGCTCTGCCGTACAGGCAGCTTAGAAATCGTTATTATTCTCACCCGCCCGGGTAAAGCCGTGCACTGCCGTACAGGCAGCTTAGAAAAACCCGGTCGCAGTGTTTAACGCACTGGTCGAAGTGCACTGCCGTACAGGCAGCTTAGAAAGCTGGAATCAAAGTGATGGAGTGAGTATAAGGATGCACTGCCGCACACGCAGCTCAGCAAAATAGAAAATAAGGCCTAACAGTCGTCGCACCGTGCACTGTCGAACAGACAGCCCTGAAGCTGGAACGAACGGCTAAATAATTGTTCAAATAATCAACTGCGACACAAAAAAATAAGGCCGGGAATATCCCGGCCTTATTTAATATTCATCTGCCATTACAGGCGAAAACAATTAGCGACTACGGAAGACAATGCGGCCTTTGCTCAGGTCGTACGGGGTCAGTTCAACAGTCACTTTGTCGCCCGTCAAAATGCGGATGTAGTTTTTGCGCATTTTACCGGAGATGTGCGCAGTTACCACGTGACCGTTTTCCAGCTCTACGCGAAACATGGTATTAGGTAACGTATCAAGTACGGTACCCTGCATTTCAATATTGTCTTCTTTGGCCATCTAATCCTCTGGGGTATCACTACCAAGTTTTGAACCGGCAAGATAATGCCGAAATTCATCAATTAAGTAAAGAATTGCGCGTTTGAAACGCAGCAAAACAGTTTCGGCGCATTGCCCAAGCGTCACGGTACAACCGAACAGGAAGCGCATTCGTAAAGGGGAGACAACAGGATAAACGTCAGGACGTTATCTGAAGCGAAGGTCCCAAACGGCGGCGGGGCAACAGGCAGAAGCTACTCTGCGGCATAATTATAACACCCTCACAAAAAATATGCGGAAAACATTTAGGCATTGGGCATAAAGAGCGTTCTCGGTATCCAGAAGTCGCGCGGGAGCTTTTCCTGACGACTGGCATCCAGATGCTCGATGTACTGGCGTCGCGGTATCTCAACGGCGCCGAGGGAAGCCGTGTGCTCATTGAGCACCTGACAATCGATCAGGCGTCCGCCGCGCTGGGCAAACGCCTGGCAGAAGACCAGCAGCGCCGTTTTCGAGGCGTTAACCGCGCGGGAGAACATCGACTCACCACAAAACAGCGTCCCCTGCGCCACGCCATACATGCCGCCGACCAGTGCTCCGCCGTCCCACACCTCAATGGAGTGCGCGTAGCCAAGCTCGTGAAGCTGGTGGTAAGCGGTAATGATATCGCGGGTTATCCATGTTCCCTCAAACCGGTCTTCGGCACAGCCTTCAATGACCTGACCAAAGGCGTGGTTCAGGGTGACGCGGTACGGTGATTTTGCATGGAAACGCTTCATGCTGCGGCTCAGGTGAAACTGCTCTGGCCACAGCACGGCACGCGGATCGGGAGACCACCATAAAATCGGGTCGCCGGGAGAAAACCAGGGGAAGATGCCGCGCTGGTACGCCATCAACAGCCGCGCAGGGCTGAGGTCACCACCAAGGGCCAGCAGCCCATTGGGTTCACGCAGCGCCCCTTCTGGAGAAGGGAACGCGATGTTATGACGAGAAAGCTGGACCAGGCGCATGACAGCAAAACTCCAGTACGCGAGTGAGGACGCTACAAATATAGTCTACAGACGCTGTTTAAACTGGAAGTAGCGACCCTGTTTCGCCAACAGCTCTGCGTGACTACCTTGCTCAATAATGTGTCCGTTGTCCATCACAATTATCCGATCAAAACTCGCCAGTCCGCGCAGGCGGTGCGTAACCATCAGGACGGTTTTACCGGTCATGACATTGGCCAGCAAATCAAGGATTTGGCTCTCGGTCGTGGCATCCAGCCCTTCGGTAGGTTCGTCAAGCAGCATCAGCGGCGCATCGTGCAGCAGCGCGCGCGCAATCGCCAGACGGCGCAGCTCTCCGCCGGAAAGCTGACGACCGCCTTCACCGAGCCAGCTGTTCAGTCCATCGCCCTCAAGCAGCTTATGCAGACCGACCTGTTCCAGCACGGCGCGAAGCGCATCATCAGAGGCCTCTGGCGCAGCCAGCAGCAGGTTATCGCGCAGGGTGGCGCTAAACAGATGCACCCGCTGCGGAACGACGCTGACGGTTTTGCGCAGGGCCTGCTCGCTGAAATCGGTCAGCAACGTATTATTAAAACAAATCTGACCGCGCTGCGGGTCCCAGGCGCGGGTCAACAGCTGCAGCAGCGTCGATTTACCGCAGCCGGTACGGCCGAGGATCGCAATCCGCTGGCCGGCATTCACAGAAAGGGTGATACCGTCCAGCGCGTTCTGCGCCTGTTTGTCATAGCTGAAGGTAACATCTTCAAGCGTCAGCGCAACCTGCTCAGGGACAGCGGTCTGCCCGGCACTGAACGTGACTTCAGGCTTCTGCTCGGCAATCTGGGTAATGCGCAGGGCAGAGGCGATGACCTGCCCCAGATGCTGGAAGGCGCCCGTCACCGGAGCCAGCGCTTCAAACGCGGCCAGCGCACAGAAAACGAAAAGGGCAATAAGCGGACCCGGCTGTGTATTTCCCCCGATATCGCCGGAAGCCAGCCACAGCATGGCAATCACCGCCACGCCGCCGATCAGCATCATCAGCGCCTGAGAGAAGGCCGTCAGCTCCGACTGACGGCGCTGGGCCTCATGCCAGTTCAGCTCCGTACTTTCCATCCGCGCGCGGTAGCGCTTGCTGGCACCAAAAATGGTCAGCTCTGCCTGCCCCTGAAGCCAGGCGGTCAGCTGCTGGCGGTAGTCCCCGCGCAGGCGCGTCAGGTTTTCCCCGGTGGATTTCCCGGCGCGGTAAAACAGCGGCGGCAGAACGATAAGCGTCAGGAGCATGATCCCACCCAGGGTCAGCGCAACGGGAACATCCAGAACAGACAGCCCCAGCGTGACCACCACAATCACCACAAACGCGCCCACGATAGGGGAAATCACGCGCAGGTAAAGGTGATCCAGCGTGTCAACGTCCGCCACCACGCGGTTAAGCAACTCGCCCTGACGAAAACGCGCCAGCCCGGCAGGGGAGAGGGGCAGCAGTTTGCTGAAGGTATAGATACGCAGGTGCTGCAGCACGCGGAAAGTGGCGTCGTGGCTGACCAGCCGTTCGAAATAGCGTCCGGCAGTACGGGTGATAGCGGTACCGCGAACCCCGGCGGCCGGAAGCATATAGTTGAAGCTGTATAATCCGGCGAACCCCGCGACGGCCGAGGCCGACAGGAACCAGCCGGAAAGCGTGAGCAGGCCGATGCTGGCGAGCAGCGTAACAATCGCCAGCACAATCCCCAGCGTCAGCATCCATTTGTGGCGTTTATAGAGCGCAAGATAAGGCAGCAGAGCGCGCATCAGATATCCTCCTGACGGTTCGCCAGCAGGGTCGCAAATGGCCCCTGGGCGGCAACGAGAGAGGCGTAATCGCCTTGCTCAACAATACGGCCGTTTTCCATGACCCAGATCTGGTCCCAGTCGGCAATCCCTTCCAGCTGGTGGGTGACCATCAGGGTGGTTTGCTGCAGGGAGGCGGCGTTAAGCGCTTCCATGACGCGCTGCTCGCTGTGTGCGTCAAGGCTGGCTGCGGGCTCGTCCAGGAGCATTAGCTGGCATGGGTTAAGCAGCGCGCGGGCAACGGCCACACGCTGCGCCTGCCCGACCGACAGCCCGGCGGACTGGTCGCCGACTACGGTATCCACCCCTTGCGGCAGCAGCGGCAGAAATTCGCTGACCCAGGCGCGGTCGAGAACCGATTGCAGCTCATCTTCACGCGCGTCCGGGCGCGCCAGAAGCACGTTTTCGCGCAGCGTCGGGGCGGGAAGCTGCGGGTTTTGGCCTACCCAGCTGAGCTGTTTACGCCAGGCGTCAGGATCGAGGTTGCGCAGTTCGGTTTTGTTGATTCGCAGTGAACCCGTGTAGGCCATAAAACCGGATAGCGCGTTCAGCAGAGAACTTTTCCCGGAACCGCTGATGCCGACAAGCACCACGCGTTGTCCGGCAGGTAAGGTAAAGTTCAGCGGACCGGCGAGCACTTTGCCTTCGGGCGACAGAATGGAAAAGTCCTGCGCTTCAATGGTCACGGGGTCTTTTGCATTCAGCGTTACGTCACCGCGCTCCGGGTGGGCCAGCGGCGTTTCCAGGAACGTTTTCAGGCTATCGGCGGCGCCAACCGCCTGGGCTTTGGCGTGATAGAAGGTCCCCAGATCGCGAAGCGGCTGGAAAAACTCCGGCGCCAGGATCAGCGCCAGGAACCCGGCGGAAAGGGTCACCGCCGTGCCGTAATGGCCGAAATCCAGCGCCCCGAGGTAGGAGAAGCCGAAGTAGACCGCCACGAGGGCAATCGACAGTGAGGTGAAGAATTCCAGTACGCCGGAGGACAGGAAGGCCAGGCGTAACACTTCCATGGTGCGCTGACGGAAGTCCTGCGACGCCAGGCGAATATTTTCGGTTTCCGCTTCACCGCGGCCAAAAATGCGTAACGTCTCCATGCCGCGAAGGCGATCGAGAAAATGACCGCTCAAGCGACCCAATGCCAGGAAGTTTCGGCGGTTGGCATCCGCTGCCCCCATCCCGACCAGCGCCATAAAAAGAGGGATCAGCGGGGCGGTGCCCATAAGAATCAGCGCTGCCATCCAGTTCACCGGGAAAATGGCGATCACGATCAGCAGCGGAACGAAGACGGCAAGGGCCATCTGCGGCAGATAGCGCGCGTAGTAGTCATGCATATCGTCAATCTGCTCAAGGATCAGCGTCGCCCAGCTACCGGCCGGTTTACCCTGGATCCACGCGGGCCCGGCTTCCTGAAGCCTGTCGAGCACCTGACGGCGGATCTCGTAGCGGATGTGCTGCCCGGCGTGGAAGCCGACGCGCTCACGCAGCCACACCACCCAGGCGCGCAGGATAAAAATCAGGATCAGGACAATAAAGGGCAGCAGGAGCGCTTCGCGGGGAATGTTCTCCATGATCATGTGATTAAGAATGCGGGCCAGCAGCCATGCCTGGGCAACAATCAACAGACCGCTGATGAAACCCAAAATACGGGAAATCGTAAGCCAGCGGCGGGAAAGAACGCTTTGCTGTTTCAGCCAGCGTGTTAACTCTTGTTGACGGGTTTTTTCCATTGCGTACTTTGCAGGTGACGTTATTAGAAGTTGGGCAGCGCAATGTTACAACGGGGAGACAATAAAGGCGACTTATCGCCGCCTTTATTTACGTTTGTTACTGACTTGTAAAGATTATTTACCTTGTTCAGCCAGTCCATCGAGATAGCGTTCAGCGTCCAGCGCGGCCATACAGCCGGTGCCCGCAGAGGTGATCGCCTGACGGTAAATATGGTCCATCACGTCGCCGGCCGCGAATACGCCCGGGATGCTGGTTTGAGTCGCATTACCGTGAATGCCGGACTGCACTTTGATGTAGCCGTTTTCCAGCTCCAGCTGGCCTTCGAAGATTGCGGTGTTCGGGCTGTGGCCGATAGCCACGAACAGACCCGCCACTTCCAGCGTTTCGACGTTATCGGTGTTCTGGGTATCACGGATACGCAGACCGGCAACGCCCATCTGGTCGCCCGTCACCTCTTCCAGGGTGCGGTTGGTGTGCAGCACGATGTTGCCGCTTGCCACTTTATCCATCAGACGTTTGATCAGGATCTTCTCCGCGCGGAAGGTCTCGCGGCGGTGGATCAGGTGCACTTCAGAGGCAATGTTGGCCAGATACAGCGCCTCTTCCACGGCAGTGTTGCCGCCGCCGATGACCGCGACCTTCTGATTGCGATAGAAGAAACCGTCGCAGGTGGCGCAGGCAGAAACCCCGCGGCCTTTAAACGCTTCTTCGGATGGCAGGCCGAGGTAACGGGCAGAGGCGCCGGTTGCAATGATCAGCGCGTCACAGGTGTATTCACCGCTGTCACCCGTCAGGCGGAACGGACGGTTCTGCAGGTCGACCTTATTGATGTGATCGAACAGAATTTCGGTTTCGAATTTAGCGGCATGCTCGTGCATGCGCTCCATCAGCAGCGGCCCGGTCAGGTCGTTCGGGTCCCCTGGCCAGTTTTCCACTTCGGTGGTGGTGGTCAGCTGACCGCCTTTTTCCATACCGGTGATGAGTACCGGGTGCAGGTTAGCGCGTGCAGCGTAGACCGCCGCGGTATATCCCGCAGGTCCAGAACCAAGGATTAGCAGCTTACTGTGTTTGGCCGTGCCCATGAGATCCCCATTGTTGTTGGCAGACATTTGGCTGGATTGTAGGGAATTTGTTGCCGTAAAAAAAGAGCGCAGCAATTTTGATATCAATCTGTGTAATAGCCGTGGACGATGAATCGCGCGCGATAACATCACGCTTTCTTAAGAAAACCGGTCGTTTATAAGGCAATAAAATGAGGATTAATACCCTGTCGTAATGAATATCCGGCATGTTGTACTAAAAAACGATGTTTTGCTTTGACAATCCCCTGCGCTTTTGCGAAAACATTCAAGGAAGAAAAAAAACCGCGTTAACCGTATGCCGCATAGGCATGCACGTAAATGCCATTTTTACCGGGTCAGTGAAATCTACGCATGGCGTGGACAGACGCCATACGTGATGTCGGTGACAGCCTTCGGGCAACGGTCTTCTTACCAACAGAACCCGAATCCGCATCGCGTCTAATACAAAACCAGGCGATGTGATGACTAACGGGTACAGGCTCTGAACAGTGATGTGCACAGGGTCCAGGCAGGAGTAGGGAAGGAATACAGAGAGACAATAATAATGGTAGATAGCAAGAAGCGCCCTGGCAAAGATCTCGACCGTATCGATCGTAACATTCTGAATGAATTGCAAAAGGATGGGCGTATTTCCAACGTCGAGCTTTCAAAACGTGTGGGACTTTCCCCGACGCCGTGCCTTGAGCGTGTGCGCCGACTGGAAAGACAGGGTTTTATTCAGGGCTATACGGCTCTGCTGAACCCGCATTATCTGGATGCCTCACTTCTGGTATTTGTTGAGATTACTCTGAATCGTGGTGCGCCGGATGTGTTTGAGCAATTTAACGCCGCTGTACAAAAACTTGAAGAAATTCAAGAGTGTCATCTGGTGTCCGGTGATTTCGACTACCTGTTGAAAACCCGTGTGCCTGATATGTCCGCCTACCGTAAGCTGCTGGGGGAAACCCTGTTGCGTCTGCCGGGCGTGAACGACACCCGTACTTATGTGGTAATGGAAGAGGTCAAACAGAGCAATCGTCTGGTTATTAAGACGCGCTAACACGGAACAGGTGCAAAATCAGCGTAGTTTGATTACACTCCTGTTAATCCATACAGCAACAGTGCCGGGGAGTCCCGGCGCTGTTGTCCGTTTTAGCAAACAGGCAGGATATGCCTGATACCTGGAGAGCCTTTCTTGAGCCAGGAATACACTGAAGACAAAGAAGTCACACTATCGAAGCTAAGCAGCGGACGTCGTCTCCTCGAGGCTTTGCTGATTGTTATTGCCCTTTTTGCCGTCTGGCTGATGGCAGCCTTACTCAGTTTCAACCCCTCTGATCCCAGCTGGTCACAAACTGCATGGCATGAGCCTATCCATAATTTAGGCGGTGTCCCCGGTGCCTGGCTTGCGGACACGCTGTTTTTCATTTTCGGTGTGATGGCCTACACCCTTCCCGTCATTATCATTGGCGGATGCTGGTTTGCGTGGCGTCATCGTCAGAACGATGATTACATCGACTATTTCGCCGTCTCGCTGCGCCTGATTGGCGCGCTGGCGCTGATCCTCACCTCCTGCGGGCTGGCAGCGATCAATGCGGATGATATCTGGTACTTCGCCTCTGGCGGGGTAATCGGCAGCTTATTAAGTTCCGCGCTTCAGCCGATGCTGCACAGCAGCGGCGGCACGCTGGCGCTGCTGTGCATCTGGGCCGCCGGGCTGACGCTGTTTACCGGCTGGTCCTGGGTGAGCATTGCCGAGAAAATTGGCAGCTTTATCCTCACCATTCTGACCTTCGCCAGTAACCGTACCCGTCGTGACGATACGTGGGTGGATGAAGACGAATACGAAGATGAAGAGGAAGACGATGCGCCTGTGCAGCGTCGCGAGTCTCGTCGTGCCCGAATTCTGCGCGGTGCGCTGGCGCGTCGCCAGCGTGTTGCTGAGAAATTTGCCAACCCGCTGGGCCGTAAAACCGATGCGGCGCTCTTCTCCGGTAAACGCATGGATGAAGACGAGCAGGTTGAGTATCGTGCAGCAGGTACCGCCGTCGATCCTGATGATGTGCTTTTTTCCGGTAGCCGTGCCACGCCGGGTGACTTCGACGAATACGATCCACTGTTGAACGGCCACTCGGTTACCGAGCCGGTTGCGGCTGCCGCCGCCGCGACGACCGCTGCGCAGGCGTATGCCGCGCCTGTCGACGCCGTGATGCCATCCGCGCCGGTCCCGCCGCCGGAATCCGTTATTCAGCAACCTCAGGTTGACTGGCAGACTGCGCCGGGTGTTCACACGCCGGAGCCCGTTATTGCGCCTGAACCTGAAAGCTACATCCCCGTGCAGCAGGAACAGTGGCAGCAGCCTTATCAGCCGCCGCAGCCTGAGTATGCACCGCAGCAATATCAGCAGCCAGTGTCCCAGCCTTATCAGGAGTACGTGCCTGAACCCGTTGAACCTGTGCAGCCTTACGTGGCACCGCAGCCTGAACCTGAGCCTGAAATCGTGGAAGAGGTGAAGCCTGCGCGTCCACCGCTGTACTATTTCGAAGAAGTCGAAGAGCGCCGTGCGCGTGAACGCGAACAGCTGGCCGCCTGGTATCAGCCTGTGCCTGAACCGGTGCAGGAGCCGGTTACGAAGGCGCCTTCTGTTTCTGTTCCGCCGGTCGACCCGACGCCTGCTGTAGCACCCGTAGCGGAAGGCGTTAAGCAGGCTACTGCGGCCGCAGCAGCGGCGGCACCGGTCTTTAGCCTGGCAACAGGGGGCGCACCGCGTCCTCAGGTGAAAGAGGGGATTGGTCCGCAACTGCCTCGTCCTAACCGCGTCCGCGTGCCAACCCGCCGTCAGCTTGCTTCTTATGGCATCAAGCTGCCTTCCCAGCGCATGGCTGAAGAAAAAGCGCGCGAGTCTGAGTACGACGATGATGCTGATGAAATGCAGCAGGACGAGCTGGCCCGCCAGTTCGCTGCGCAGCAGAATCAGCGCTACGGTCAAGACTATCAGCACGACGAACCTGCGCTGGAAGACGAAGATGATGCGGCAGAAGCCGAATTAGCGCGCCAGTTTGCGGCAACGCAGCAGCAGCGTTACTCCGGTGAACAGCCGGCAGGGGCAAATCCGTTCTCGCTGTCGGACTTTGAATTCTCGCCGATGAAAGATCTGGTGGATGATGGCCCAAGCGAGCCTTTATTTACCCCGAGCGTGATGCCGGAAGCTGAGCCTGTGCGCCAGCCGTCACCATCGACCTACGCACAGCAACCTGTTCAACAGCCGTATGTGCAACCACAGCAGCCGCAGCAACAGCAGTTCCAGCAGCCTGCGCCACAGCCGCAGGAGAGCCTGATTCACCCGCTGCTGATGCGTAACGGTGACAGCCGTCCGCTGCAGCGTCCAAGCACGCCGCTGCCGTCGCTGGACCTGCTGACGCCGCCGCCAGCTGAAGTCGAGCCGGTTGATACATTTGCGCTGGAGCAGATGGCCCGTCTGGTTGAAGCCCGTCTGGCTGACTTCCGTATCAAGGCGGACGTCGTGAACTACTCGCCGGGTCCGGTGATCACCCGTTTTGAACTGAACCTGGCGCCGGGCGTAAAAGCCGCGCGTATTTCCAACCTGTCCCGCGACCTGGCGCGTTCGCTGTCAACCGTGGCGGTGCGCGTGGTGGAAGTGATACCGGGCAAACCGTACGTTGGTCTTGAGCTGCCGAACAAGAAACGTCAGACCGTCTACCTGCGTGAAGTGCTGGATAACACCAAGTTCCGTGATAACCCATCTCCACTGACCGTGGTGCTGGGTAAAGATATCGCTGGCGATCCGGTGGTGGCAGACCTCGCAAAAATGCCTCACCTGCTGGTCGCGGGTACCACCGGTTCCGGCAAGTCCGTCGGTGTGAACGCCATGATCCTCAGCATGCTCTATAAAGCGCAGCCGGAAGATGTGCGTTTCATCATGATCGACCCGAAAATGCTCGAATTGTCGGTCTATGAAGGTATTCCACATCTGCTGACTGAAGTGGTCACCGACATGAAAGACGCCGCCAACGCCCTGCGCTGGAGCGTGAATGAGATGGAACGCCGCTACAAGCTGATGTCTGCGCTGGGCGTGCGTAACCTGGCCGGCTATAACGAGAAAATCGCCGAAGCGGCGCGCATGGGCCGTCCGATTCCGGATCCGTACTGGAAGCCGGGTGACAGCATGGATGCCCAGCATCCGGTGCTGGAAAAACTGCCTTATATCGTGGTGCTGGTCGACGAATTCGCTGACCTGATGATGACCGTCGGTAAGAAAGTGGAAGAGCTGATTGCCCGTCTGGCGCAGAAAGCGCGTGCGGCCGGTATTCACCTTGTGCTGGCGACCCAGCGTCCTTCCGTGGACGTTATCACCGGTCTGATTAAAGCGAACATTCCGACGCGTATCGCCTTTACCGTATCCAGTAAAATTGACTCCCGTACCATTCTTGACCAGGGCGGTGCAGAGTCGCTGCTGGGAATGGGTGACATGCTCTATTCCGGGCCGAACTCCACCTCTCCGGTGCGTGTTCACGGTGCGTTCGTGCGCGACCAGGAAGTGCACGCGGTCGTGCAGGACTGGAAAGCGCGCGGTCGTCCGCAATACGTCGATGGCATCACCAGCGATACGGAAAGCGAAGGCGGCGGCGGTGGCTTTGACGGCGGTGAAGAGCTGGATCCGTTATTCGATCAGGCGGTGAATTTCGTTACCGAAAAACGCAAAGCGTCTATCTCTGGCGTACAGCGTCAGTTCCGCATCGGCTATAACCGCGCTGCGCGCATTATCGAGCAGATGGAAGCGCAGGGCATTGTGAGCGAGCAGGGGCATAACGGTAACCGCGAGGTGCTGGCTCCGCCACCGTTTGATTAACCTTCTGCGATTGCAAAGAAGGGTAAATCAGCCAAAATTAAGCATTTTCTTCTGTCGCCTGCCTCCGGGCAGGTCCAGAATAGAAGTCGGAAACCCCATATCGGGAAGACGTATTTTAAGGAATAACAATGAAAAAAATCGCCATCGCCTGTGCATTACTCACCAGTTTTGTCGCCAGCAGCGTCTGGGCTGATGCAGCCAGCGACCTTAAAAGCCGACTGGATAAAGTAAGCAGCTTCCACGCCAGCTTCACGCAGAAAGTGACGGACGGCAGCGGCAACGCGGTGCAGGAAGGTCAGGGGGACTTGTGGGTAAAACGGCCAAATCTGTTTAACTGGCACATGACCCAGCCGGATGAAAGCATCCTGGTGTCTGACGGTAAAACCTTATGGTTCTACAACCCGTTCGTTGAGCAGGCTACTGCGACCTGGCTGAAAGATGCCACCAGCAATACGCCATTTATGCTGATTGCCCGTAACCAGGCCAGCGACTGGCAGCAGTACAATATTAAACAGACGGGTGACGAGTTTGTCCTGACGCCGAAAGGCAGCAACGGCAACCTGAAGCAGTTCACCATCAATGTCAGCACCAACGGTACCATTAATCAGTTCGGCGCGGTTGAGCAGGACGATCAGCGCAGCAGCTATCAGCTCAAATCTCAGCAGAACGGCGCCGTTGATGCATCGAAGTTCACCTTTACCCCGCCGAAGGGCGTAACGGTGGACGACCAACGCAATAAGTAAGAGGCGTGAGTGGGCAATCTGTCGCTCGATTTTTCAGATAACGCGTTTCAACCTCTGGCCGCCCGTATGCGGCCAGAAAATTTAGCGCAGTACATCGGTCAGCAGCACCTGCTGGCTGCCGGGAAGCCCTTGCCGCGCGCCATTGAGGCGGGGCATTTGCACTCCATGATCCTCTGGGGCCCCCCAGGCACCGGCAAGACTACGCTTGCAGAAGTGATTGCCCGTTATGCCAACGCGGACGTTGAGCGTATCTCAGCGGTGACGTCCGGCGTGAAGGAGATCCGTGAGGCTATCGAGCGTGCGCGTCAGAACCGCAACGCCGGACGCCGCACCATTCTTTTTGTCGACGAAGTCCATCGCTTCAACAAGAGCCAGCAGGATGCCTTCCTGCCGCATATTGAAGACGGCACGATCTTCTTCATTGGGGCGACCACCGAAAACCCGTCGTTTGAGCTGAACTCGGCGCTGCTTTCCCGTGCGCGCGTTTATCTGCTCAAATCGCTGACGACCGAGGATATCGAAAAGGTTCTCACTCAGGCGATGGACGACAAATCGCGCGGCTACGGCGGACAGGATATCGTTCTGCCTGACGAGACGCGTCGTGCGATTGCCGAGCTGGTTAACGGCGATGCGCGTCGGGCGCTGAACACGCTGGAAATGATGGCCGACATGGCCGAGGTCGACGATGCCGGCAAGCGGGTGCTAAAACCGGAACTGCTCACCGAAATTGCCGGGGAACGCAGCGCGCGTTTCGATAATAAAGGTGACCGTTTTTACGATTTGATTTCGGCGCTGCATAAGTCCGTGCGCGGCAGCGCGCCGGATGCGGCGCTGTACTGGTATGCGCGTATTATTACTGCGGGTGGCGATCCGCTATACGTCGCGCGCCGCTGTCTGGCGATTGCCTCAGAAGATGTCGGCAATGCCGATCCTCGCGCCATGCAGGTCGCACTGTCGGCCTGGGACTGTTTCACCCGGGTTGGACCCGCAGAAGGTGAGCGCGCCATTGCGCAGGCGATAGTCTATCTGGCCTGTGCGCCGAAAAGCAATGCGGTTTATACCGCCTTCAAGGCAGCGATGTCTGACGCACGCGAACGCCCGGACTACGATGTGCCGGTTCATCTGCGTAATGCGCCGACCAAACTGATGAAAGAGATGGGGTATGGGCAGGAATACCGCTACGCTCATGATGAACCCAATGCCTACGCTGCCGGGGAGGAATATTTCCCGCAGGAGATGGCACAAACGCGCTATTATCACCCCACAAACAGAGGTCTTGAAGGCAAGATTGGTGAAAAGCTCACCTGGCTCGCCGGACAGGATCAAAATAGCCCTATAAAACGCTACCGTTAGTTCAATCGTTGCGGTAATGTTGGCAATTGTATCCTTGTGGCCGCAGGCTGTGGTCACATTTCCTATTTTAATTCGATAAGCACAGGATAAGCATGCTCGATCCCAATCTGCTGCGTAATGAGCCAGACGCAGTCGCTGAAAAACTGGCACGCCGGGGCTTTAAGCTGGATGTAGATAAGCTGCGCGCTCTTGAAGAGCGTCGTAAAGTACTGCAGGTACAAACTGAAAATCTGCAGGCAGAGCGTAACTCTCGATCGAAATCCATCGGCCAGGCGAAAGCGCGCGGGGAAGATATTGAGCCATTACGCCTGGAAGTGAACAAGCTGGGTGAAGAACTGGATCAGGCGAAAGCTGAACTGGATGTTCTTCAGGCCGAAATTCGTGATATTGCCCTGGCTATCCCGAATATTCCTGACGACAGCGTGCCTGTCGGCAAAGATGAAAACGACAACGTTGAAGTGAAACGCTGGGGTACGCCTCGTGAGTTTGACTTCGAGGTGCGCGACCACGTGACGCTGGGCGAAATGCACGCGGGCCTGGATTTTGCGGCAGCGGTTAAGCTGACCGGCTCTCGCTTCGTGGTAATGAAAGGCCAGATTGCCCATCTGCACCGTGCGCTGGCGCAGTTCATGCTGGATCTGCACACCGAGCAGCATGGCTACAGCGAAACCTATGTGCCGTATCTGGTCAACCACGATACGCTGTACGGTACGGGCCAGCTGCCGAAATTTGCCGGCGACCTGTTCCATACCCGTCCGCTGGACGAGGAAGCAGACAGCAGCAACTACGCGCTGATCCCAACCGCGGAAGTGCCGCTGACTAACCTCGTGCGTGATGAGATCATTGACGAAGATGACCTGCCAATCAAACTGACGGCGCACTCTCCGTGCTTCCGTTCTGAAGCAGGATCTTACGGTCGCGACACGCGCGGTCTGATCCGTATGCACCAGTTCGACAAAGTTGAGATGGTGCAGATCGTCCGTCCTGAAGAATCCATGGACGCGCTGGAAGAGATGACCGGCCACGCTGAAAAAGTGCTGGAGCTGCTGGGTCTGCCATACCGTCGTATGGCGCTGTGCACCGGTGATATGGGCTTTGGTGCCTGCAAAACCTTCGATCTGGAAGTGTGGGTACCTGCGCAGAACACCTACCGTGAGATCTCCTCCTGCTCTAACGTCTGGGATTTCCAGGCGCGCCGCATGCAGGCACGTTGCCGCAGCAAATCTGATAAGAAAACCCGTCTGGTGCATACCCTGAACGGTTCTGGCCTGGCTGTGGGCCGTACCCTGGTTGCCGTGCTGGAAAACTATCAGCAGGCAGACGGTCGTATCGAGATCCCTGAAGTGCTGCGTCCATACATGAAAGGCCAGCAGTACATCGGCTAATAATTTGTCTTAAAACAAAAAAGCGCCTCAGGGCGCTTTTTTTATGCCTTTGGTTTGATACGACGCAATAACCTCTCCCTCTAAAGTAGTAATACTCCTTCGAATGAAAGCCAGCATAAAAAGCTGATAACGATAATATTCGTTATATATAAAACTACATAGCGGTTTGCGCCGCCTCTCTTTTTTTTGTGAGCAACCAAAGTGAGTCTCTATGAAAATCAACGCGCCTGAAGCATTAATGGCTGCCGAGGTCACTCGCCGTGGGTTGATGAAAACCACGGCAATAGGCGGCCTGGCGGTAGCCAGTAGTGCCTTCACGCTCCCTTTTACCCGACTGGCGTCGGCGGCAGATGCTCTGTCTCCGGCCACTTCGCCGGAAAAAGTGGTGTGGAGTGCCTGTACCGTTAACTGCGGTAGCCGTTGTCCGCTGCGTATGCATGTGGTGGATGGCGAAATTAAATATGTCGAAACCGACAATACCGGGGACGATAACTACGAAGGGTTACATCAGGTGCGTGCGTGTTTGCGTGGTCGCTCCATGCGTCGCCGCGTCTATAATCCGGACCGCCTGAAATATCCGATGAAGCGTGTCGGTAAGCGTGGGGAAGGGAAGTTCGAGCGGATTAGCTGGGATGAGGCCTACGACATCATCGCCACCAATATGCAGCGCCTTATTAAAGAGTACGGCAACGAATCCATCTACCTGAACTACGGTACCGGGACGCTCGGCGGCACGCTGACCCGTTCCTGGCCGCCGGGAAAAACGCTGGTGGCGCGCCTGATGAACTGCTGCGGCGGTTATCTCAATCACTATGGTGACTACTCCTCAGCGCAGATCGCGGCTGGCCTGAACTACACCTATGGCGGTTGGGCGGACGGCAACAGTCCGTCCGATATCGAAAACAGCAAGCTGGTCGTGCTGTTTGGTAACAACCCGGGGGAAACCCGCATGAGCGGTGGCGGGGTAACCTACTACCTCGAACAGGCGCGCGCCAAATCCAATGCCCGCATGATCATCATCGATCCGCGCTATACCGACACCGGTGCCGGACGTGAAGACGAGTGGATCCCCATCCGTCCCGGGACCGATGCGGCCCTGGTCTCAGCGCTGGCGTGGGTGATGATCACCGAAAACCTCGTCGATCAGCCTTTCCTGGATAAATACTGCGTCGGCTATGACGAGAAAACCCTGCCAGCCAGCGCGCCGGCAAACGGACATTACAAAGCTTACATTCTCGGTCAGGGTAGCGATGGCGTGGCAAAAACGCCGGAGTGGGCGTCCACCATCACCGGCATCCCGGCAGAGCGTATCGTTCAGCTGGCGCGTGAGATTGGCTCAGCCAAACCAGCCTACATTAGCCAGGGCTGGGGTCCGCAGCGTCATGCGAACGGTGAAATTGCGACCCGTGCCATTTCCATGCTCTCCATTCTGACCGGCAACGTCGGTATTCACGGCGGTAACACCGGCGCGCGTGAAGGCTCATATGAAGTGCCGTTTGAACGTATGCCAACGCTGGATAACCCGGTTCAGACCAGCATCTCCATGTTTATGTGGACCGATGCGATTGAACGTGGCCCGGAAATGACCGCCCTGCGCGACGGCGTGCGCGGTAAGGACAAGCTGGACGTGCCGATCAAGATGATCTGGAACTACGCCGGCAACTGTCTCATCAACCAGCACTCTGAAATCAACCGCACCCATGAAATCCTGCAGGACGACAAGAAGTGCGAGATGATTGTGGTGATCGACTGCCACATGACCTCCTCGGCAAAATATGCCGATATCCTGCTGCCGGACTGCACCGCCTCTGAGCAGATGGATTTCGCGCTGGACGCCTCCTGCGGCAACATGTCCTACGTGATCTTTACCGACCAGGCGATTAAACCGCGCTTCGAGTGCAAAACCATTTATGAGATGACCTCTGAGCTGGCGAAACGTCTAGGCGTTGAGCAGCAGTTCACCGAGGGGCGTACTCAGGAAGGGTGGATGCGCCATCTGCATGAACTCTCCCGTAAGGCAATTCCTGACCTCCCTGACTTTGATACCTTCCGCAAGCAGGGGATGTACAAACAGCGCGATCCGGAAGGACACCACGTGGCGTACAAAGCGTTCCGTGAAGATCCGCAGGCGAACCCGCTGACCACGCCGTCGGGCAAAATCGAAATCTATTCCGAAGCGCTGGCAAAAATCGCCTCCACCTGGGAGCTGCCGGAAGGGGATGTTATCGATCCGCTGCCGATCTACACGCCGGGCTTTGAAAACTATAACGATCCGCTGACGGCGAAATTCCCGCTGCAGCTGACCGGCTTCCACTATAAAGCGCGTGTTCACTCTACCTACGGTAACGTCGACGTGCTGAAGGCCGCCTGCCGCCAGGAGATGTGGATTAACCCGATGGACGCGAAAGCGCGCGGCATCAGCAATGGCGATCGCGTGCGCATCTTCAACGGTCGCGGCGAGGTGCATATTGAAGCCAAAGTCACCCCGCGCATGATGCCCGGCGTGGTGGCGTTAGGGGAAGGGGCCTGGTACAGCCCGGATGCCAACCGCATCGACCAGGCAGGTAGTATTAACGTACTGACCACACAGCGTCCGTCGCCGCTGGCGAAGGGTAACCCATCCCACACTAACCTTGTCCAGGTTGAAAAGGTTTAAGGAGTAACCGATGACAACTCAGTATGGATTTTTTATTGATTCCAGCCGTTGTACCGGGTGCAAAACCTGCGAGCTGGCCTGCAAAGATTACAAAGACCTGACGCCGGACGTGAGCTTCCGTCGCATCTACGAATACGCCGGGGGCGACTGGCAGGAAGATAACGGCGTCTGGCATCAGAACGTCTTTGCGTATTACCTGTCAATTGCCTGTAACCACTGTGAAGATCCCGCTTGTACAAAAGTCTGCCCGAGCGGGGCGATGCACAAGCGAGAAGACGGTTTTGTGGTGGTGGATGAAGATGTCTGCATTGGCTGTCGCTACTGCCATATGGCCTGTCCGTACGGCGCGCCGCAGTACAACGCCGCTAAAGGCCACATGACCAAATGCGACGGCTGCCACACCCGCGTAGCGGATGGCAAAAAGCCGATTTGCGTTGAGTCCTGTCCGCTGCGCGCGCTGGACTTCGGCCCTATTGAAGAGCTGCGTCAAAAACACGGTCAGCTTGCCGCCGTGGCACCGCTGCCGTCTGCGCACTTCACGAAGCCGAGTATTGTGATTAAACCTAACGCCAACAGCCGTCCTACAGGTGACACCACCGGCTACCTGGCAAATCCGAAGGAGGTGTGAGATGGGAAGTGGATGGCATGAATGGCCGCTGATGATCTTCACGGTCTTTGGTCAGTGCGTAGCGGGCGGCTTCATTGTGCTCGCGCTGGCGTTGTTGAAAGGTCGTCTCAATGCTGAACAGCAGCAGCGCCTGGTGTTGAGTATGTTTGGCCTGTGGGTGCTGATGGGGATCGGCTTTATCGCCTCAACGCTGCACCTGGGCTCGCCGATGCGCGCGTTTAACTCCCTGAACCGCGTGGGGGCCTCATCCCTCAGTAACGAGATCGCCAGTGGCGCAATTTTCTTTGCCGTCGGTGGGCTGGGCTGGCTGCTGGCCGCTATGAAGAAGTTGCCTGCGGGTCTGCGCAGCCTGTGGCTGATTGTGACCATGGTGCTGGGCGTGGTGTTCGTGTGGATGATGATACGTGTCTATAACACCATCGATACCGTCCCCACCTGGTACAGCGTCTGGACGCCAATGAGCTTCTTCCTGACGATGTTTATTGGCGGGCCGCTGCTGGGCTACCTGCTGCTGCGCGTGGCGGGTGTCGACGGATGGGCAATGCGTCTGCTGCCCGCTGTTTCGCTGCTGGCGCTGGTAGTGAGTGCGATGGTCGCCCTGATGCAGGGTTCTGAACTGGCAACCCTTCACAGCTCTATTCAGCAGGCCTCTGCCCTGGTGCCGGACTACGGTGCGCTGATGGCCTGGCGTATCGTTCTGCTGGTCGCCGCGCTGGTATTCTGGATTGCCCCTCAGCTCAAAGGTTATCAGCCGGCGCTGCCGCTGCTGTCACTGGCTTTTGTGCTGGTACTGGCGGGTGAACTGATTGGTCGCGGCGTGTTCTACGGGTTGCATATGACCGTTGGTATGGCTGTCGCCAGTTAACGTTGCATTTGGTTATATCAAGCCGGGCCAGAGTGCCCGGCTTTTTCTTTTTTCGATCATGAAATTTTTCGACTGTCGTTTTGTTTTAATTTTCCTCATTAATAAATGAAAACAGAGACATAATTAATATCTATAGCAGGCGTGGCATTAGCAGGATAAGTTTTTTAAATCGACAGGGAACATATTGTGCGAGGCGGCTAAATCAGTGGATTGACTTTGTTTTTGCCAGTGGCATGATGCGCACGAAATCTGAACTTCCTCGCGGTTTTTAATCCATGACCACCTATACCCGGCCAGTGCTGCTGTTGCTCTGTGGCCTGCTTTTGTTGACCCTGGCGATCGCAGTGTTAAATACGCTCGTCCCGCTGTGGCTCGCCCATGAAAAATTACCGACCTGGCAGGTGGGTATGGTCAGCTCATCCTTTTTTACCGGGAACCTGCTGGGTACGCTGGTGACCGGGAGCCTGATCAAGCGCTTTGGCTTTAACCGCAGCTATTATCTGGCCTCGCTGATTTTCGCCGCCGGATGTGCGGGGCTGGGCCTGATGGTCGGCTTCTGGAGCTGGATGGCATGGCGCTTTATCGCCGGCGTTGGCTGCGCGATGATTTGGGTGGTCGTTGAAAGTGCGCTGATGTGCAGCGGCACCTCCCGCAACCGCGGACGCCTGCTGGCTGCCTACATGATGGTTTACTATGTCGGCACCGTGCTGGGACAACTGATGGTGAGCAAGCTGCCAACCGACCTGATGAGCGTTCTGCCGTGGGTAACGAGCATGGTGCTGGCCGCAATCCTGCCGCTGCTCTTTACGCGCATTGTGAACCAGAACAGTGAACACCAGGAAGCAACCCACGTCTGGCCCATGCTGAGACTGCGTCAGGCGCGTCTGGGCGTTAACGGCTGCATTATCTCGGGGATTGTACTGGGCTCGCTCTATGGCCTGATGCCGCTTTATCTGAACCATCAGGGCGTCAGCGACTCCGGAATTGGCTTCTGGATGGCGGTGATGGTGAGTGCAGGTATTGTTGGACAATGGCCAATAGGCCGTCTGGCTGATCGCTTTGGCCGTCTGCTGGTGCTGCGCGTTCAGGTCTTCGTGGTGATCATGGGATGCCTCGCCATGCTCAGCAATGCCGCGATGGCACCTGCGCTGTTTATTCTTGGGGCGGCAGGTTTCACGCTTTATCCGGTCGCGATGGCGTGGGCCTGTGAGAAAGTTGAACATCACCAGCTCGTGGCAATGAACCAGGCGCTGTTACTGAGCTATACCATCGGCAGCTTATTAGGGCCGACGTTTACCGCGATGCTGATGCAAAATTATTCCGACAATTTACTGTTTATCATGATCGCCAGCGTGTCGTTTATTTATCTCTTAATGCTGCTGCGTAAAGCGGGCGAACATCCAACGCCTGTGGCACACGCCTGATTAAATAAAAGCCTGTCATCGACAGGCTTTTTTGTCCCTGTCACATATAAGACTTTTACGTATTGTTTGTTTTTCCCGCCTGGCGATAATTCAAATGAGTTCTACCACTAAAAGGCAACAATCATGTCTATACGTCGTTTTTCCACTACCGCACTTGCCGTAGTGTTGTCTTTAACGTTTGCAACGGCTCCGGTCATGGCTAATCCTGGCAACGGGAACGGCGGTGGTCACGGAAACGGTGGCGGACAAGGTAATGGCGGCAATCATGGTAACGGGAATTCTGGTAACTCCGGTAACCATGGTAATAAGCAAAATAGCGGACAGGATAACCCTGGAAAATCGGATAAGAACTTCAAAAACAGCAAAGATGTCGGTAATGACGTTGATGCTCGCGTGAGCTTCGATCATGTCCGTCATCTGGCCGTGAATTACGGCTTAACGGGCTATAAGTCACTGCCCCCGGGGATCGCAAAAAACCTGGCGCGCGGTAAACCACTGCCTCCGGGTATTGCGAAGAAGGCCGTTCCGGCCTCAATGCTGGACCAGCTTCCTTCCTATCCCGGCTACGAATGGCGCGTAGTGGGTGACGACCTGGTCTTAATTGCGCTGAGTACTGCGATTGTGACTTCCGTTATTAACGGCGTCTTTAAATAGAATAAAAAAGGCCCGGTTCTCACCGGGCCTTTTCTTTAATACATCACTTTGTGACCGTACTGTTCAAGAATACCTTTGACGCGTTCCATCGTCTCTTTTTTCGGCGGCTTCACGCCATCAAGCTTGTACTCTTCACCCATGGCCACCCATTTATGTTTACCCAGCTCATGATAGGGCAGAAGCTCGATTTTCTCGACGTTGCCCATGTCGCGGGTAAATTCTCCCAGGCGGTGCGCGGAGTCGTCGTCATCTGACCAGCCAGGAACAACCACGTAGCGGATCCAGGTTTTGATGCCCTTGTCGGCAATGTATTTGGCAAACTCCAGCGTGCGGTGGTTGGAGACGCCCACCAGATTCTGGTGGATCTCATCATTCATCTGTTTGAGATCGAGCATCACCAGATCGGTCACTTCGAGCAGTTCATCAATCACCGGATCGTAGCGACGTACAAAGCCGTTGGTGTCGAGGCAGGTATGAATGCCTTCTTTATGGCAGGCGCGGAACCAGTCGCGGACAAACTCAGCCTGAAGAATGGCTTCACCGCCGGACGCGGTCACACCGCCGCCGGAGGCGTTCATAAAGTGGCGATAGGTCACCACCTCTTTCATCAGATCGTCGACGGTGACTTCTTTACCGCCGTGCGTGTCCCAGGTGTCACGGTTATGGCAGTACAGGCAGCGCATCAGGCAGCCCTGGAAAAAGGTGATAAAGCGGATACCCGGGCCATCGACGGTGCCACAGGATTCAAAGGAGTGAATACGACCAATAGTTGACATTGCGGTGATATCTCCATCATCGGCCCGTCCGGGGCCTGTGTATGCACAGCTCAAAGCCGGCTGTGTTAAGTCTGTTTTGGCTGTTATCCATTCAGTATAGATAGCGGACAAAAGAGACTGAGGTGGAGAGGGTGCTAAAAAGGCCCCACTGACGTGGAGCCTTTATTGTACGCTTGTTAACGCGTGATTTCAGTCAATTCCACTTACATGGACTGAGTGAAAGTACGGGTGATAACGTCCTGCTGCTGTTCTTTCGTCAGGGAGTTAAAACGTACTGCGTAGCCAGATACGCGGATGGTCAGCTGAGGATATTTCTCAGGATGTTCCATCGCGTCGAGCAGCATTTCACGGTTCATGACGTTCACGTTCAGGTGCTGACCACCTTCGATGGACGCTTCGTGGTGGAAGTAACCATCCATCAGACCCGCGAGGTTAGTTTTACGCACTTCGTCGTCTTTACCCAGCGCATTTGGCACGATAGAGAAGGTGTAAGAGATACCATCTTTCGCGTAAGCAAACGGCAGTTTAGCGACAGAAGTCAGAGAGGCAACCGCACCTTTCTGGTCACGACCGTGCATTGGGTTTGCACCTGGGCCGAATGGCGCGCCAGCACGACGACCGTCTGGGGTGTTACCGGTTTTCTTACCATACACAACGTTAGAGGTGATGGTCAGAACAGACTGAGTCGGGATAGCGTTACGGTAGGTAGTCAGTTTCTGAATTTTCTTCATGAAACGTTCTACCAGGTCAACCGCCATGTCATCAACGCGAGAATCGTTGTTACCAAACTGCGGATATTCGCCTTCGATTTCGAAGTCGATAGCCAGACCGTCTTCGTCACGAATTGGTTTAACTTTCGCATATTTGATTGCAGACAGGGAGTCAGCAGCAACGGACAGACCTGCGATACCACACGCCATGGTGCGGATAACGTCACGGTCGTGCAGCGCCATCAGAGAGGCTTCGTAGCTGTACTTGTCGTGCATGTAGTGGATAACGTTCAGCGCAGTGACGTACTGTTTCGCCAGCCAGTCCATGAAGTGGTCCATGCGTTCCATGACTTCGTCATAGTTCAGCACATCGCCTTTGATCGGCTCAGACTTAGGACCAACCTGCATTTTCAGTTTTTCATCAACGCCGCCGTTGATTGCGTACAGCATGGTTTTCGCCAGGTTTGCACGCGCACCGAAGAACTGCATTTGCTTACCAACAACCATTGGGCTTACGCAGCAAGCGATAGCGTAATCGTCGTTGTTGAAGTCCGGACGCATCAGGTCATCGTTCTCGTACTGCAGAGAAGAGGTGTCGATGGACACTTTAGCGGCGAATTTCTTGAAGTTCAGAGGCAGTTTTTCAGACCACAGAACGGTGATGTTCGGCTCCGGAGAAGGACCCATGGTGTACAGGGTGTTCAGGAAGCGGAAGCTGTTTTTGGTCACCAGAGTACGGCCGTCAACGCCCATACCGCCGATGGATTCAGTTGCCCAGATTGGGTCACCGGAGAACAGCTCATCGTATTCAGGGGTACGCAGGAAGCGAACCATACGCAGTTTCATGACCAGGTGGTCAATCATTTCCTGAGCGTCTTGCTCGGTGATTTTGCCTGCTTTCAGGTCACGTTCGATATAGGCATCCAGGAAGGTGGATACACGACCGAAGGACATTGCTGCGCCGTTCTGAGATTTAACTGCGGCCAGGTAGCCGAAGTAGGTCCACTGGATAGCTTCCTGAGCGTTGGTAGCAGGACCAGAGATATCGCAGCCGTATTTAGCCGCCATCTCTTTGATCTGACCCAGCGCGCGGTGCTGTTCAGCGATTTCTTCACGCAGACGGATAGTCGCTTCCAGGTTTACGCCGTTTTCCAGATCGGACTGCAGGGAAACAAACTGCGCGTACTTGTCTTTCATCAGGAAGTCGATACCGTACAGCGCAACGCGACGGTAGTCACCGATGATACGGCCACGGCCATATGCATCTGGCAGACCAGTCAGAACGCCAGATTTACGGCAGTTCAGAATGTCTTTGGTGTAAACATCGAATACGCCCTGGTTGTGGGTTTTGCGGTATTCGGTGAAGATTTTTTTCAGCATTGGGTCCAGCTCGCGGTTATACGCTTTGCAGGAACCTTCAACCATTTTAATACCACCGAACGGGATGATTGCGCGTTTCAGTGGTGCTTCAGTCTGCAGACCAACGATTTTCTCAAGGGCTTTGTTGATATAGCCAGCATCGTGAGAAGTGATGGTGGAAGCAACGGAGGTGTCAAAATCAACTGGCGCGTGAGTGCGGTTTTCCAGTTTAACGCCTTCCATTACGCTGTCCCACAGCTTGGTGGTCGCGTCAGTTGCGCCAGCCAGGAAGGATTCGTCACCTTCATACGGGGTATAGTTTTTCTGAATGAAGTCACGTACGTTTACTTCATTCTGCCAGTCACCTTTCGCAAAACCTTCCCAGGCTGTGGCTAACTTTTCATTAAGCTCGGACATGTAACACCTACCTTCTTAAGTGGATTTTTTATTTACTGCCTGAGAAAACCATCAATGATGATCGTCGCCACGCAGGTAAATGACCCAGTATGTCAACCCAACTAACAGACCCCCACCGATAATGTTCCCGATAGTGACAGGGATCAGGTTATCAGTAATGAAATTCATAATAGTCAGGTGAGAGAAACTTTCCGGGGATGAACCAACTGCGGTCCAGAACTCCGGGCTCGCAAAGTCGCGGATAACAATGCCCATTGGGATCATGAACATATTCGCGATACTGTGCTCAAAGCCGCTGGCAACGAACATCGCAACCGGCAGAACCATAATTAAGGCTTTGTCCATCAGGCTACGACCCGAGTAGCTCATCCATACAGCCAGGCAGACCATCAGGTTCGCGAGGATGCCGAGAGCAACGGCTTCGATAAATGTGTGGTGCATTTTGTGGTCGGCAGTTTGCAGGACGTTAAGGCCCCAACCACCGTTGGCGGTCATGTACTCGCCAGAAAGCCACATCAACAAAACAAAGAGCAGACAGCCAACCAGGTTACCCACGTAAACATTAAGCCAGTTACGTGCCAGCTGACCCCAGGTAATTCTTCCGCTCGCCTTTGCCACGACAATCAGCACCGTTGAGGTGAAGAGGTCGGCGCCGCAAATAACGCAAAGAATCAGACCCAGTGAGAAACAAATGCCGCCAATCAGTTTGGCCATGCCGAAAGGCATTCCGGCAGTACCGGTAGTGGCGGTGATGTAGAAGACGAAAGCGATAGAGATGAACACACCAGCCGTGATCGCCAGATAGAACGTCTTCATCGGGTGTTTCGTTGCTTTATAGACACCTGCTTCTTCGGCAACTTTGGCCATCGCAGCAGGGAGTAAAAGATCAAAAGGGTTGTCAGCTTTCACACTAACTCTCTCTTTATTAAGTCGGCGACGAGATACTAACAAAGCATTATAGAAGAGAAATTGATATAGATCATATCTCGCCTGGCTTATAGGCCCGCAATGTGTATGGATTTACAGCGAATGCGGAGTAAGTATTTGATTATCCGTATAAAAATAAATTTTAAAAGTTATGAAAAGAGTTGAATTTTTTCGTTCGGCCACCTCTTTATCAGTTAATTAATATGGAGTATTAACCATAAAAAGTAACAGTAAAGCCCAGATCAATATTATTATATTTACCCGTGTTTAACTTTATTATTACAATCAACAATCATTGCCGAAGGAAATAAAAAAAGGGGCAATGAAATTGCCCCGTAATATAGCCCAGACGATTGAATAGGCCTACTGCTGGTAATGTTATGTGCGCTTATTTTGACCAGTAAGCGGCTTTTGCTTTCTGCAGCTTTTCGTAGGCCTTCAGCAGCGACTGATGCGCCGGGAAGGCTTTCAGATCGCTATCAACAGCCTGCAGGCCATAGAACGGCGCTTCGCCGCTCAGGGCTGCGCTGGCTGCTTCAACGGCCTCAGCGCCGTACATACGCACGAAAGCATTCAGATATTGCAGCGGTTCGCGATCCTCTTCCTGTGCAAGCAGCAGCAGGGTTTGCAGGCAGCGGTAATAGTTGGTGCGCTCGGCAGAGAAGACCGACTGGTTGAACTCCATGGTCCACTCGGTCCAGGCCAGGGCCTGATCCAGATCGCCGCCCGCCAGGGCCAGCATCGCTTTCAACTCACCGATGCGCAGGGTGTACCAGCCGTTGTCTTTACCGGTCGCCAAGCCCAGGAGTTCGCGTATGCGGGTGAAATCATCATGGCCTTCTTCGTCCAGCTGGGCGATCAGGTTCAGATAATCTTCTTTCTCCCATTCGCTGCCCGGCAGAGCCAGCAGCGTTTCTCGCAGATGCGCGCCCATGCTGTTGTTTGCCAGCCACAGGTCCTCCGCCGGATAGATATCAGACATGCCAGGCACGATGATGCGGCACGCGTAAACGCCAAGATGCTCGTAGTCGGCAATGTACACTTCCTGGTCTTCCGCGTTAAAGATCGCCATCAGCGTCGCGAACTCTTCTTCCGTGGTACCGGCAAAGCTCCAGTCCACGAACGGATAGTCCGCGTCCTGCTTGAACATATCCCAGGAAATTAAGCCGCTGGAATCGATGAAGTGGGTTTCGAGGTTGGTATGCTCGGCCACTTCTTCATCGTCAAACGTTGGCGGCGTAAACACGTCGAGATCTTTCAGGCTACGGCCCTGAAGCAGTTCGGTAACGGTACGCTCCAGCGCCACGCCGAAGTCCGGGTGCGCGCCGAAGGAGGCGAAGCAGGTGCCGTTGGTCGGGTTAAACAGCACGACGCAGATCACTGGATACTTGCCGCCCAGCGAGCCGTCATACGCAAAGATCGGGAAACCTTCTGCTTCCAGCTTGGCGATGGATTCCACCACGCCCGGGTAGCGCGCCAGCACCTCTGCCGGAATTTCAGGCAGGCTGATGGCTTCGGCAATAATGCGGTTTTTGATATGACGCTCGAAGACTTCAGACAGCCCCTGCACGCGCGCTTCATTGCGGGTGTTACCGGCGGACATGCCGTTAGACACATACAGGTTGCCGACGATGTTCATCGGGATATAGACGGTCTGCTCGTCAGACTGACGGGTAAACGGCAGGGCGCAAATACCGCGATCGTCGTTACCGGACTGCAGATCGATCAGCATGCTGGCGGTCAGTTCGTTTTCCGGATCGTAGAAGGCACGCAGGCGCGCGTCGAGAATTCCTTCCGGCAGTTCATCGTCTTCGGTCAGCGGGAACCATTTTTCGTTCGGATAGTGAACGAACGGGCCGTTGGCGATGGTTTCGCCCAGCCAGAAGTCAGCAAAGAAATAGTTGGTGGACAGACGCTCAAAATACTCACCCAGCGCGGAGGCCAGTGCCGCTTTTTTTGTCGCGCCTTTACCGTTGGTAAAGCACAGGGCACAGTCTTTATCGCGAATATGCACAGACCAGACATGCGGCACCGGATTGAGCCAGGAGGCTTCTTCGATGTTAAAACCCAGGTCGGTCAGTTTCTGCTGGAAGCGAGCGATGGAATCTTCCAGAGCGGCGTCTTTGCCGGGGATAAACGTTTGAGTCATGGCGTTCACTTTTATCGTACGTAAAGCGCGCAATGATACGGGTTTTGCGTGACGGGTGCTATCTCCGGCGAAAATAAAAGACTGGGCTATGCTTATTGTCAGTAACTCACTGTTAAGGCATAGAAAAATGAAAGCATTCGATCTCCAGCGGATGGCGTTTGATAAAGTCCCTCCTGAATTTTTAGGCGAAGTGGCGCTGCGTAGTCTGTATACCTTCGTTCTGGTCTTCCTGTTTCTTAAAATCACCGGTCGTCGCGGCGTGCGGCAGATGTCGCTTTTTGAAGTGTTGATCATCCTGACGCTGGGTTCCGCGGCGGGGGATGTCGCCTTCTATGATGATGTGCCGATGGTGCCGGTATTTATCGTTTTTGTCTCCCTGGCGCTGCTTTACCGCCTTGTCATGTGGCTGATGTCGAAAAGTGAAAAGCTGGAAGATCTGCTTGAAGGGAAGCCGGTCGTTATCGTCGAGGACGGTCAGCTGGCCTGGGAAAATGTGCAAAGTGCCAATATGACCGAGTTTGAGTTTTTTATGGAGCTACGCCTCAACAGCGTGGAACAGCTCGGGCAGGTGCGTCTGGCGATCATGGAGACCAACGGGCAGATCAGCGTCTATTACTATTCTGACGATGAGGTGAGGCCGGGACTGTGCATCCTGCCGGATATGCTGGTCGAGCGTTTCAGAACCGTACCTGAGTCAGGCGAGTATGCCTGCGTGAGATGTAGCCATGTCGTCGCGATGCAGCCGGGGGATCGTCGATTATGCCCCCGCTGTGCAAATCCGGAATGGACGAAGGTTAGCCGGGCTAAACGCAACACCTGACAGCCATTTTGTCGGTTTTGTCCTGGCGAGGCGGCAGATTGTTTTGTGTGACGCGGGGCACATTTCACGGGTCATAAGTTTTAGACATTGCGGCGCGTGTCACTGAATGATAAAACCGATATCCACAGTTATAACTTATGGCTTTTAGCGTGGTGAGGGGAAATGGCTCAAGTCTTTAATTTCAGTTCAGGTCCGGCAATGTTACCGGCAGACGTGCTTAAACAGGCTCAACAGGAACTTTGTGACTGGAACGGTCTGGGAACGTCGGTGATGGAAATCAGCCACCGGGGTAAAGAGTTTATTCAGGTGGCGGAAGAGGCAGAAAAGGATTTTCGCGATCTGCTGAATATTCCCTCGAACTACAAAGTATTGTTCTGTCACGGCGGCGGGCGCGGCCAGTTTGCAGGCGTACCGCTAAACATCCTGGGCGATAAAACGACGGCAGACTACGTTGACGCAGGCTACTGGGCGGCCAGTGCGGTGAAAGAAGCGCACAAATACTGCACGCCGAATGTGATTGACGCCAAAGTGACCGTTGACGGCCTGCGCGCCGTGAAGCCAATGAGCGAATGGCAGCTTTCTGATAACGCAGCGTATCTGCACTATTGCCCGAACGAAACCATTGATGGGATTGCCATCGACGAGACGCCGAACTTCGGTAAAGACGTCGTGGTTGCCGCTGACTTCTCCTCCACCATTCTTTCTGCACCAATTGACGTCAGCCGTTATGGCGTGATCTACGCGGGCGCGCAGAAAAATATCGGCCCTGCAGGCCTGACGATTGTTATCGTGCGTGAAGACCTGCTGGGTAAAGCGCATACATCGTGCCCGTCCATTCTTGATTACACCGTGCTGAACGACAACGATTCTATGTTCAACACCCCACCGACGTTTGCCTGGTACCTCTCCGGCCTGGTCTTCAAATGGCTGAAGCAAAACGGCGGCGTGGCGCAGATGGACAAAGTGAATCAACAGAAAGCCGAACTGCTGTATGGCGTGATCGACAAGAGCGATTTCTACCGCAACGACGTGGCGAAAGCTAACCGTTCCCGCATGAACGTGCCGTTCCAGCTGGCGGACAGCAACCTGGATAAAGTGTTCCTGGAAGAGTCCTTCGCGGCCGGCCTGCACGCGCTGAAAGGTCACCGTGTCGTGGGCGGCATGCGTGCCTCCATCTATAACGCGATGCCGCTGGAAGGCGTTAAAGCGCTGACCGATTTCATGATCGACTTCGAACGTCGCCACGGTTAATCGCGCTGTTTTCACCCCCGTAGCCCTGCTGCGGGGTTTTTATTATGTTGAGTTGAGAGTTAAGTTTTCATGGAATCCCTGACGTTACAACCTATCGCGCGGGTAGATGGCACCATTAATCTGCCTGGTTCAAAAAGTGTCTCGAACCGCGCTCTGCTGCTGGCAGCACTGGCAAACGGCACCACCGTCCTTACAAACCTGCTGGACAGCGATGACGTGCGCCATATGCTCAATGCGCTGAAAGCGTTGGGCGTTCATTACACTCTCTCCGACGATCGTACCCGCTGCGAAGTGACCGGCAACGGCGGCTCGCTGCAGACGTGTGAAGAGCTTGAGCTGTTTCTGGGCAACGCGGGTACCGCGATGCGTCCGCTGGCGGCGGCCCTGTGTCTGGGGCGCAACAACATTGTGCTGACCGGCGAGCCGCGCATGAAAGAGCGTCCGATTGGCCATCTGGTGGATGCCCTGCGTCAGGGCGGCGCGCAGATCGAGTATCTGGAGCAGGAAAACTATCCGCCACTGCGTCTGCGCGGGGGCTTTACCGGCGGTCACGTCGAGGTTGACGGCAGCGTCTCCAGCCAGTTCCTGACCGCACTGCTGATGACCGCGCCGCTGGCGCCGCAGGATACGGTTATCACGATTAAAGGCGAGCTGGTCTCCAAACCGTATATTGATATCACGCTGCACCTGATGAAAACCTTCGGCGTTGAGGTGGAAAACCAGTCTTATCAGCGTTTTGTCGTGCGTGGGGCGCAGCAGTACCAGTCTCCGGGCAGCTATCTTGTTGAAGGCGACGCCTCGTCGGCATCTTACTTCCTGGCTGCAGGCGCGATCAAAGGCGGTACCGTGAAGGTGACCGGTATTGGCCGCAACAGCGTGCAGGGTGACATTCGTTTTGCGGACGTGCTGGAAAAAATGGGCGCGGTTGTGACCTGGGGTGATGACTTCATTTCCTGTACCCACGGCGAGCTGAAGGCCATCGACATGGACATGAACCATATTCCGGACGCGGCGATGACCATTGCCACGGCGGCGCTGTTTGCAAAAGGCACCACCACGCTGCGTAACATCTACAACTGGCGCGTAAAAGAGACTGACCGTCTGTTTGCGATGGCGACCGAACTGCGTAAGGTCGGTGCTGAGGTGGAAGAGGGCGAAGACTACATTCGCGTCACGCCTCCTGCAAAACTGCAGGTTGCCGAGATCGGCACCTACAACGATCACCGTATGGCGATGTGCTTCTCGCTGGTGGCACTGTCCGACACGCCTGTGACCATTCTCGATCCGAAATGTACGGCGAAAACGTTCCCGGACTACTTTGAACAGCTGGCACGCATTAGCACGCCGGCCTGATGACTTTTGCCGCATCACCTGATGCGGCATTTCCTTACGCTTCCTGACGAACACTTCCGTTCATTTCTTCTACACTCTGCTTCAATCAATCCGTAATTTGCACGCAAAGGTAACAGTTGCGCACGTTGACGCGTATAATGCGCGGCGTTCATGTAAACGGTATGCCTTATTTAAGGAGAAAAAGATGACGGCAATTGCCCCGGTAATCACCATTGACGGGCCGAGTGGCGCAGGGAAAGGGACTCTGTGCAAAGCGATGGCGGAAGCATTGCAATGGCATCTTTTAGATTCGGGAGCAATCTATCGCGTGCTGGCCCTGGCTGCGCTGCATCATCATGTGGACGTGGCGTCAGAAGAAGCGCTGGTTCCGCTGGCTGCGCATCTTGATGTGCGTTTCGTGTCGACCAATGGCAACCTGGAAGTCATCCTTGAAGGGGAAGACGTGAGCGGGGAAATCCGTACTCAGGAAGTGGCGAATGCGGCCTCTCAGGTAGCGGCCTTCCCGCGCGTTCGTGAGGCGCTGTTACGTCGTCAGCGCGCGTTCCGTGAAGCACCGGGTTTGATCGCGGACGGACGCGATATGGGAACCGTGGTATTCCCTGATGCACCTGTGAAAATTTTCCTTGACGCCTCTTCGGAAGAACGCGCTCAACGCCGCATGCTTCAGTTGCAGGAAAAGGGGTTTAGTGTTAACTTTGATCGCCTTTTATCCGAGATAAAAGAGCGCGATGACCGCGATCGTAACCGCGCCGTCGCCCCACTTGTTCCAGCAGAAGATGCATTAGTTCTGGATTCAACCAGTTTAACTATTGAGCAAGTGATTGAAAAAGCGCTACAATATGCGCGCCAAAAACTGGCACTCGCGTAATCGCGACCGATTTAGCAGTACCCCCGCTGCAAGGGATTGACGGCGGGTATGTGAAACAACCCCATCCGGCATGGAGCCAGGTGGACGTTAATATTAACCTGAAGATTAAACATGACTGAATCTTTTGCTCAACTGTTTGAAGAATCCTTAAAAGAAATCGAAACCCGCCCGGGTTCCATCGTTCGCGGTGTTGTTGTTGCTATCGACAAAGACGTAGTACTGGTTGACGCCGGTCTGAAATCTGAGTCCGCCATTCCGGCAGAGCAGTTCAAAAACGCCCAGGGCGAGCTGGAAATCCAGGTTGGCGACGAAGTTGACGTTGCTCTGGACGCAGTAGAAGACGGCTTCGGTGAAACCCTGCTTTCTCGTGAGAAAGCGAAACGTCACGAAGCATGGATCACGCTGGAAAAAGCTTACGAAGAAGCTGAAACTGTGGTCGGTGTTATCAACGGCAAAGTTAAAGGTGGCTTCACTGTTGAGCTGAATGGTATTCGTGCGTTCCTGCCAGGTTCTCTGGTAGACGTTCGTCCAGTTCGTGACACCCTGCACCTGGAAGGCAAAGAGCTTGAGTTCAAAGTAATCAAGCTGGACCAGAAGCGTAACAACGTTGTTGTTTCCCGTCGTGCCGTTATCGAATCCGAAAACAGCGCAGAACGCGATCAGCTGCTGGAAAACCTGCAGGAAGGCATGGAAGTCAAAGGTATCGTTAAGAACCTCACTGACTACGGCGCATTCGTTGACCTGGGCGGCGTTGATGGCCTGCTGCACATCACCGACATGGCGTGGAAACGCGTTAAGCACCCAAGCGAAATCGTGAACGTGGGCGACGAAATCACTGTTAAAGTGCTGAAGTTCGACCGCGAGCGTACTCGTGTATCCCTCGGCCTGAAACAGCTGGGCGAAGATCCATGGGTAGCTATCGCTAAGCGTTACCCAGAAGGGACTAAACTGACTGGTCGCGTAACCAACCTGACTGACTACGGCTGCTTCGTTGAAATCGAAGAAGGCGTTGAAGGTCTGGTGCACGTTTCCGAAATGGACTGGACCAACAAAAACATCCACCCATCCAAAGTTGTTAACGTTGGTGATGTAGTGGAAGTGATGGTTCTGGATATCGACGAAGAACGTCGTCGTATCTCCCTGGGCCTGAAGCAGTGCAAAAACAACCCATGGCAGCAGTTCGCGGAAACCCACAACAAGGGCGACCGTGTTGAAGGTAAAATCAAGTCTATCACTGACTTCGGTATCTTCATCGGCCTGGACGGCGGCATCGATGGCCTGGTTCACCTGTCTGACATCTCCTGGAACGTTGCAGGCGAAGAAGCAGTTCGTGAATACAAAAAAGGCGACGAAATCGCTGCAGTTGTTCTGCAGGTTGACGCAGAGCGTGAGCGTATCTCCCTGGGCGTTAAACAGCTCGCAGAAGATCCGTTCAACAACTGGGTTGCACTGAACAAGAAAGGCGCAATCGTAAACGGTAAAGTCACTGCAGTTGACGCGAAAGGCGCAACCGTAGAACTGGCTGACGGCGTTGAAGGTTACCTGCGCGCTTCTGAAGCTTCCCGTGACCGCGTTGAAGATGCCACTCTGGTTCTGAACGTAGGCGACGACGTTGAAGCTAAGTTCACCGGTGTTGACCGTAAGAACCGTGCAATCAGCCTGTCTGTTCGTGCTAAAGACGAAGCTGATGAGAAAGATGCAATCGCAACTGTTAACAAACAGGAAGATGCAAACTTCTCTAACAACGCAATGGCTGAAGCTTTCAAAGCAGCTAAAGGCGAGTAATATCAGGTTCTCAGCATCATTTGCGCTGTAACGCATTTACAGCGCGAAGGATGAGGAGCAAACTTGACAGATTACAGGATTCGTCCTGTAATCAATAACAAAGGGCGGCTACGGCCGCCCTTGTTTAATGAGCTGTTCAGCTAATTGGTTTGAAAGGAACCGGAGGAATCATGACCAAGTCAGAATTGATTGAAAGACTTGCCAGTCAGCAACCGCATATCCCTGCCAAGGCAGTGGAAGATGCCGTAAAAGAGATGCTGGAGCATATGGCCTCCACTCTTGCCCAGGGCGAGCGCATTGAAATCCGCGGTTTCGGTAGTTTTTCTCTGCACTATCGTGCTCCACGTACCGGGCGTAACCCGAAAACTGGCGATAAAGTCGAGCTGGAAGGTAAGTACGTTCCACACTTTAAGCCGGGTAAAGAACTGCGCGATCGCGCCAATATTTACGGCAACTGAGTTTAGCCAGCCGGTTAAACTGGGTTCGAAAGAAAGCACCTGCGGGTGCTTTTTTTGTCGCTGTCGCTTTCTTTCTGAAGGTGCCCCGCATTTTCCGTTTCGTTTTCTGCAACCCGTTAAATACCTTGCTGCGCTTGCCGTAAATCGTATTCTTCACGCCTGACGACCGCTCAGCCTGCTTGCATACTGCCACCCTGAAACAGGGAGGTAGCAATGGGAATTCCCGCGCTTAGCATCTGCGCCATTCTGGCGATAGTTCCGTTACTCTGGCTACCTGAACTGCCTTCCCCCAACACCGTGTGGGTAATGATGGCTGGCGGGCTAGCGCTTGCTGCATGGCAAAACAGTCGACTGAAGTATGCGGGTATGACGCTGTTATTTTGTGCCTGGGGCATTTTGGCCGCGCAGGAGAGCGTCTGGCCGATGCAGCATTTAACAACGGGGGCCGTGCAGGCTGAGATAGAGCTCACCGCGACCGACGGCGCCACTCAACATCAGGGAAGCATTCTAAGCGTCAATGGCAAGCGCTGGTGGGCCTCTACCGGCGTAACGCTGTATGGCAATTATCTGCCGCAAAAGGCGTGTGCAGGGCAGCGCTGGAGCGTGACGCTCAGGCTCAGGCCTGCACACGGCGAACTCAACGACGGCGGTTATGATGCTCAGCGCAGCGCTTTTGCCCGACATCAAACGCTGAGCGGGCGCTTCACCCGTGCGGAGATCGTCGACGGGCGCTGCAGCCTGCGAGCGCAATATCTGATGTCGCTGCAAAACCGACTTTCAGCTTACCGATGGGGAGCGGTTATCCTGGGGCTTGGGATGGGAGAACGCCTGGAAGTACCCCGTGAAATAAAAGACCTGATGCGGGAAACCGGCACGCTGCATCTGATGGCGATTTCGGGTCTGCATATCGCGCTGGCAGCCTCTCTCGTCTGGTTACTTGCACGTGGACTCCAGTTCTTATTACCCAGCCACCGCGTCCACTGGCAAATGCCTCTCCTTGCCGGGTTGTTCTTTGCTGCTTTCTACGCCTGGCTTACCGGTCTGCAACCGCCTGCGCTGAGGACGATCATCGCCCTTGCGGTGCTTGCTCTGTTGCGGATTACTGGCCGTCAATGGTCTCCCTGGCAGGTTTGGAGCTGCTGCATCGCGGCGATACTGATTAACGATCCCCTGGCCGTACTTTCGCAGAGTCTGGCTCTGTCAGCCTTTGCCGTCGCCGCGCTGATTTTCTGGTTTCAGTGGCTGCCTCTTCCCGACTGGAATTGGACACGACGGATGCGGCCGCTACTGAACCTGATTTATCTGCAGGTCGGGATGTTGCTGCTGCTCATGCCGTTACAGGTTCTGATTTTCCATGGCTTCAGCCTCTCATCCCTGGTCGCGAATCTCTTTGCCGTGCCCCTGGTAACGTTTGTCTCCGTCCCGCTGATCCTGCTCGGTATGCTGCTCCATTTGCTACCGCTGGCTGCGGTAGAAAGTGCCATCTGGTTTGCCGCCGATAAGTCGCTTGCGGGACTCTTCTGGCTACTGATGCGCCTGCCTGATGGCTGGCAGACTGTCGACCAGCGCTGGCAAGCCCTGGCATTACTGCCGTGGTTGAGTATTATTGCCTGGCGTTTTCGTGCCTGGAAAACCGTTCCTGCCGTTTGTCTTGCAGGCAGTGTCCTGCTGACATTTCCCCTTTGGCGAGCGGAAAAAAGCGAGAGCTGGACGCTGCATATGCTGGACGTGGGGCAGGGGCTGTCCATGGTGATTGAAAGGCAGGGAAAAGCCATTCTCTTTGATACCGGGCTCGCCTGGCCGGGCGGAGACAGCGCGCAGCGGTTAATTATTCCCTGGCTTCGCTGGCATCACCTACGGCCAGAAGGAGTCATTCTCAGTCATGAACACCTCGACCATGCAGGAGGCCTCGCGTCGTTGCAAAAAGCATGGCCGGATATATGGGTAAGAAGTCCGTTACGCAGGACGGGGCACCGCCCTTGTTTTCGTGGGCAAAAATGGGAATGGCAGGGATTAACCTTCACCGTCCACTGGCCTCCTGAAAATTACCCGGCCCAGGGGAATAACCATTCCTGTGTGGTAAAGGTGGACGATGGGGAGCAAAGCGTTCTGCTAACAGGGGACATTGAAGTGCAGGCGGAACAGGCTATGCTTAGCCATTACTGGCGTCATCTGAGGGCCACGCTCATACAGGTCCCCCATCATGGCAGCAATACCTCGTCTTCATTGCCGCTGGTACAGCGGGTGGAAGGACAAATCGCCCTGGATTCTGCGGCCCGCTATAACGCATGGCATTTCCCGTCGGCAAAAGTCGTTCGACGTTATCGAAAAGAGGGGTATATCTGGCACGATACCCCTCATTCAGGACAAATATCGGTGACATTCTCGCAACATCACTGGCAAATCCGGCGCTTGCGAGAGCAAATTTTACCACGTTGGTATCATCAGTGGTTTGGCGCGCCCGTCGATAACGGGTAGAATATGCGGCTATTTCAACAATGCTGGTTTTTTGAATGCATAACGACAAAGATCTCTCCACGTGGCAAACGTTCCGCCGACTCTGGCCGATGATTGCCCCTTTTAAAGCAGGCTTGATCGTGGCGGGTGTAGCGTTAATCCTCAACGCAGCCAGCGATACCTTTATGCTATCGCTTCTCAAACCGTTACTGGACGACGGTTTTGGTAAAACGGATCGCTCAGTGCTGCTATGGATGCCTCTGGTGGTTATCGGACTGATGATCTTACGCGGTATCACCAGCTATATCTCCAGCTACTGCATTTCCTGGGTATCCGGGAAAGTGGTGATGACCATGCGCCGTCGGCTGTTCAGTCACATGATGGGCATGCCGGTTGCGTTCTTTGACAAGCAGTCAACCGGGACGCTGCTGTCGCGGATCACCTACGACTCCGAGCAGGTTGCCTCTTCCTCTTCCAGCGCGCTGATTACCGTTGTGCGCGAGGGCGCGTCGATTATCGGCCTGTTCGTGATGATGTTCTACTACAGCTGGCAGCTGTCGCTCATCCTTATCGTTCTGGCACCTGTGGTTTCTATTGCTATCCGCGTCGTCTCAAAACGCTTCCGTAATATCAGCAAGAATATGCAGAATACGATGGGGCAGGTGACTACCAGCGCAGAGCAGATGCTGAAAGGGCATAAAGAAGTGCTGATTTTTGGTGGTCAGGACGTTGAAACGAAACGCTTTGATAAAGTGAGCAACAAAATGCGTCTGCAGGGGATGAAAATGGTCTCGGCCTCTTCTATCTCCGACCCGATTATTCAGCTGATCGCCTCACTGGCGCTGGCGTTCGTTCTTTATGCGGCAAGCTTCCCGAGCGTCATGGAGACGCTGACGGCGGGTACCATCACCGTGGTCTTCTCCTCAATGATCGCCCTGATGCGTCCGCTGAAATCACTGACAAACGTCAACGCCCAGTTCCAGCGTGGGATGGCGGCCTGTCAGACCCTGTTCAGCATTCTGGATTCCGAACAGGAAAAAGACGAAGGCAAACGCGTCATTGAGCGCGCGAACGGCGACGTTGAGTTCCGCAATGTGACCTTTACCTATCCTGGCCGCGAAACACCGGCTCTGCGCAATATCAACCTGACCATTCCGGCGGGGAAAACCGTTGCGCTGGTAGGCCGTTCCGGCTCGGGTAAATCGACCATTGCCAGCCTGATCACCCGTTTCTACGACATTGACGAAGGTGAAATTCTGTTAGACGGTCACGATCTGCGGGAGTATACCCTGCAGTCGCTCCGTAACCAGGTGGCGCTGGTCTCCCAGAACGTGCACCTGTTCAACGATACCGTGGCAAACAATATTGCTTATGCACGCACTGAAGAGTACAGCCGCGAGCAGATTGAGAACGCCGCACGTATGGCCTACGCGATGGACTTTATCAACAAGATGGATAACGGTCTGGATACCATCATTGGCGAGAACGGTGTACTGCTCTCCGGTGGGCAGCGTCAGCGTATCGCCATTGCCCGAGCGCTGCTGCGCGACAGCCCGATACTGATCCTGGACGAAGCGACCTCTGCGCTGGATACGGAATCTGAACGCGCGATTCAGTCGGCGCTGGATGAGCTACAAAAGAACCGCACCTCGCTGGTGATTGCGCACCGTCTGTCGACTATCGAGCAGGCTGATGAAATCGTCGTGGTTGAGGATGGGGTCATTGTTGAACGCGGAAGCCATGCTGATCTGCTGGAACACCGCGGTGTTTACGCTCAGCTTCATAAGATGCAGTTCGGCGAATGATTGCACGCATCTGGTCCGGTGAATCCCCGCTGTGGCTGCTGCTTTTGCCGCTCTCCTGGCTCTACGGCCTGGTGAGCGGCATTATCCGTCTGCTTTATCGTCTTGGGGTGAAGCGGGCCTGGCGCGCGCCGGTGCCCGTTGTGGTTGTCGGTAATCTTACGGCGGGCGGCAACGGCAAAACGCCGGTGGTGATCTGGCTGGTGGAGCAGTTGCAAAAGCGCGGTATACGCCCGGGCGTGGTATCGCGGGGATATGGTGGTAAAGCGGCGCATTACCCGCTGGTGCTGACGGCGGAAACCACGACGGCTGAAGCGGGTGATGAACCGGTATTGATTTTCCAGCGTACTGGCGTACCGGTCGCGGTCTCCCCGGTGCGCAGCGATGCCGTTCAGGCACTGCTTGCCGAACATGCGGTACAGATCATTATCACTGACGATGGCCTGCAGCATTATGCCCTGGCGCGAGATAAAGAGATTGTGGTCATCGACGGGGTTCGCCGTTTTGGGAACGGCTGGTGGTTACCTGCCGGACCCATGCGCGAACGCGCTTCGCGTCTGAAGTCCGTTGATGCGGTGATCCTGAACGGTGGTGAGGCGAAAACGGGTGAAATCCCGATGCACCTGCAGCCGGGTCTGGCAATCAACCTGGTGACGGGTGAACGCCGGTCGGTTTCAGAGTTGCCTTCACTGGTAGCGATGGCGGGCATTGGTCATCCGCCGCGCTTCTTCGCGACGCTGGAACAGTGTGGTGCCCGGCTTGAAAAACGCGTTCCGCTGGCCGACCACCAGGCGCTGGTGGAAGGGCAGGTAGACGCCCTGACCGTACCCGGGCAGTCTCTGATCATGACCGAAAAAGATGCGGTGAAATGCCGCGCCTTTGCGAAAGATAACTGGTGGTATCTGCCGGTTGACGCCGAACTCAGCGGTGAGCAGCCGGAACATTTGCTCAAGGAACTGATTGCGTTGGTGCACTAAAGGCTTACGCGGTTCTGGTGGCGCTTTGACTGACAGGAAAACGCATGTCTTTACCGCAACTCTCGCTCTCAGCCGCACGTAATCTCCACCTTGCCGCGCAGGGGCTGCTCAAAAAGCCCCGCCGCCGCGCGCAGCCTGCCGATATTCTCTCTACCGTACAGCGCATGTCGCTACTCCAGATCGACACCATTAATATTGTGGCACGTAGCCCTTACCTGGTGCTGTTCAGCCGCCTGGGGAGCTATCCTTCTCAGTGGCTGGATGAGGCGCTCAGCAAGGGGGAGTTGATGGAGTACTGGGCGCACGAAGCCTGCTTCCTTCCCCGCAGCGATTTTGCCCTTGTGCGTCACCGTATGCTTGCGCCGGAAAAGATGGGCTGGAAATACCGGCAGGCGTGGATGCAGGAACATGCGGCTGAAATAGAGCAGCTCATCGCGCATATTCAGGAAAACGGTCCTGTACGCTCCGCCGATTTTGAACACCCGCGCAAAGGTACAAGCGGCTGGTGGGAGTGGAAGCCGCACAAGCGTCATCTCGAAGGCCTGTTTACCTCAGGCAAAGTCATGGTGATTGAGCGGCGTAATTTTCAGCGCGTCTACGACCTCACGCATCGCGTGATGCCCCACTGGGACGACGAGCGCGACCTGCTTACCCAGGAGGCGGCCGAGGCCATTATGCTGGAGAACAGCGCCCGTAGTCTGGGGATTTTTCGCACGCAATGGCTGGCAGATTACTATCGCCTGCGCCAGCCCGCGCTGAAACCGCTGCTGGACACGTGGCAACGCGAACAGCGCGTCATTCCCGTTACCGTGGAAACGCTGGGCGAAATGTGGCTACATGCGGATCTCCTCCCGCTATTGCCTCAGGCCCTGGAGGGGAAACTGCAGGCGACCCACAGCGCGGTATTGTCGCCTTTCGACCCGGTCGTCTGGGACAGAAAACGCGCCGAGCAGCTCTTTGATTTCAGCTACCGGCTGGAATGTTATACCCCGGCCCCAAAGCGCCAGTATGGCTACTTTGTTTTACCGCTCCTGCATAAGGGGCAGCTGGTCGGGCGCATGGATGCCAAAATGCACCGCAAGACCGGCACGCTTGAAATCATTGCGCTTTATTTGCAAGAGGGCGTCAGGGTGACGGCGAGCCTGGAAAAAGGGTTAACGTCCGCCATTAGCGAATTCGCGCGCTGGCAGGGGGCCGACGACGTGACGCTGGGCCGGGTACCTGACGGATTGTTTACATCCTGTCGAAGTGGCTGGGAAACAGGCACGCCCTGAAAAAGGAATGTGTTAAGCTTTAGCGATTACCCATACGGAGGAACTATGGATCACCGTTTACTTGAAATTATTGCCTGCCCGGTATGCAACGGCAAACTCTACTACAGCCAGGACAAACAAGAGCTCATTTGCAAGCTGGACAGCCTGGCTTTCCCGCTGCGCGACGGTATTCCTGTATTGCTGGAAAACGAAGCCCGTTCCCTGGTGGCAGAAGAGAGCAAACCATGAGTTTTGTTGTCATTATTCCTGCGCGTTATGCCTCAACGCGTCTGCCGGGTAAGCCGCTGGTGGATATCAACGGCAAGCCGATGATTGTGCATGTCCTTGAGCGTGCGCGTGAATCCGGTGCTGACCGCGTGATTGTTGCCACCGATCATCCGGATGTCGCTCGTGCGGTTGAGGCGGCAGGCGGTGAGGTATGCATGACCCGCGCCGATCACCAGTCCGGCACCGAGCGTCTGGCAGAAGTGGTTGAGAAATGCGGTTTCAGTGATGATACGGTTATCGTAAACGTGCAGGGTGACGAGCCGATGATCCCCGCTGTCATTATCCGTCAGGTGGCCGAAAACCTGGCGCAGCGTCAGGTCGGAATGGCCACGCTGGCGGTACCCATTCATCATGCAGAAGAAGCTTTCAACCCGAATGCGGTGAAGGTCGTCATGGATGCGGAAGGCTATGCGCTCTATTTCTCCCGTGCCACGATCCCGTGGGATCGCGATCGCTTTGCGCTTTCTAAAGAGACCATCGGTGATACCTTCCTGCGTCATATTGGGATCTACGGCTATCGCGCCGGCTTTATTCGCCGCTATGTGGCCTGGGCCCCGAGTCCGCTGGAGCATATCGAAATGCTGGAGCAGCTCCGCGTGCTCTGGTACGGCGAGAAAATTCACGTTGCCGTTGCTGAGGAAGTCCCCGGCACGGGCGTAGACACCCCTGAAGATCTTGAGCGCGTTCGCGCTGAATTGCGTTAATCTTACCGGCATCTCTCCGTTGGGAGAGATGCACTCTCCGGTTTATTTTTCACTTTCTTTTTCCTGATTGATCTCTTCCGGGTGACATCTTCATTAAGGACGCTCATTATAAAAGCAGTAGTCTTAATGGGGGTAATCTCATATGGAACAGCTGCGTGCCGAACTTAGCCATCTGCTGGGTGAAAAGTTAAGCCGGGTCGAATGCGTGAGTGAAAAAGCCGATACCGCGCTCTGGTCGTTGTACGACAGTGAGGGTAACCCAATGCCGCTGATGGCACGGAGTTTCACGTCACCCGGCGTTGCCAGGCAGCTTGCATGGAAAATGTCGATGCTGGCGCGGGAGGGAACCGTGCGTATGCCAACGGTGTACGGCGTGATGACCCATGAGGAACACCCCGGCCCGGACGTACTGCTGATTGAACGTTTACGTGGTGTACCCGTTGAAGCGCCCGCGCGAACGCCGGAACGCTGGGAACAGCTAAAAGACCAGATTGTCGAGGCGCTGCTGGCGTGGCACCGTCAGGATAGCCGCGGACTTGTCGGGCCGGTCGACAGCACTCAGGAAAATCTCTGGCCGCTGTGGTATCGCCAGCGGGTTGAAGTGCTGTGGGGAACGCTTAACCAGTTCAACAATACCGGTTTAACCATGCAGGACAAACGTATTCTCTTTCGCACCCGGGAGTGTTTACCGGCGCTGTTCGAAGGTTTTAACGATAACTGCGTGCTGATCCACGGTAACTTCACCCTGCGCAGTATGCTGAAAGACCCCCGCAGCGATCAGCTTCTGGCGATGGTGGGGCCGGGGATCATGCTCTGGGCTCCGCGCGAATATGAGCTGTTCAGGCTCAGCGACAGCGGGGCGGCGGAAGGTTTACTGTGGCATTACCTTCAACGCGCCCCCGTTGCGGAAGCGTTTCTCTGGCGGCGCTGGCTCTACCTGCTCTGGGACGAAGTTGCGCAGCTGGTTAACACCGGACGCTTTAATCGCGCAAACTTCGATCTGGCGACTAAATCACTCTTGCCCTGGCTCGCCTGAGGAACCTTTCAGCCACTGCCAGAGGCGTCCGAGCGTCTCATAACCGACGCGATCGCTATGCATTAGCCACGCCGGGGACGGTATCGCCCGCTCCCACGGATTAAGCGGCGCGTCGATGGCCATCTGGTTCGCCGGTGCGGGAAGCGGGTGCAGGCCCTGTTTTTCAAAGAAAATCATCGCGCGTGGCAGGTGCGAGGCGGAGGTCACCAGTAAGAACGGGGCATCGCCAATCGCCTGCTTGACTGCGGCGGCCTCTTCCTCGGTATCTTTCGGGCTGTCCAGAGTGATAATGGAGGAGCGCGGTACGCCGAGTGATTCCGCGACCCGGGCGCCCGCTTCCGCCGTACTCACCGGGTTCGTTTTGGCCGCCGCGCCGGTAAAGATCATTTTTGATCCCGGATTCGCCAGCCAGAGGCGAATGCCTTCGTTTAGCCGTGGCAGGCTGTTGTTGATCAGGTTTGAGCTAGGGGCCCAGTCAGGATCCCAGGTATATCCGCCGCCCAGCACCACGATGTACGCCGCTTTCTGATTTCCCTGCCATGTCGGGTACCTGTTTTCGATGGGGCGTAACAGACCATCAGCCACCGGCTGCAGGCTCAGCAGCAGCAGGACCAACCAGCCGAACGTGATCAGCGTTTTGCCACTCTTCTGAAAGCGACTGAACCACACCAGCGCCAGCCCCAGCGCGATGATGATGAGCAGCAGCGGAAGGGGAAGCATCATCCCTCCAATGTATTTCTTAAGGGTAAAAAGCATCCTTTTTGGTTCCTTTTTTGACCATATAGCAGGTGATTGACGGTGATATTACACCAGAGAGGTTCATTCTCCGCGCGGGTGTGACAAAATAGCGGTTTTGCAGTTAGCGAGTGGAACTCTCCCAATGCGGGATCGCAATTTTGATGACATCGCGGAAAAGTTTTCGCGCAACATTTATGGCACCACGAAAGGGCAGCTCCGTCAGACGATCCTCTGGCAGGATCTGGACACCATTCTGGCTACCTTTGGTGGTCAAACGTTGCGCGTGCTGGACGCCGGTGGCGGTGAAGGGCAGACGGCCATAAAAATGGCGGAACGCGGTCATCACGTCACGCTTTGCGATCTTTCTGCTGAAATGATCGCACGCGCGACGCGTGCGGCAGAAGAGAAAGGTGTGAGCGACAACATGCATTTTATACAATGCGCCGCTCAGGACATCGCACAGCATTTGGAAACCCAGGTTGATCTGATATTGTTTCATGCGGTGCTGGAGTGGGTTGCCGATCCGCTAAGCGTGTTACAAACCCTGTGGTCGATGTTGCGCCCGGGCGGCACGCTGTCGCTGATGTTCTACAATGCTAACGGCTTCCTGATGCACAACATGGTTGCGGGAAACTTCGACTATGTTCAGGTCGGGATGCCCAAAAAGAAAAAACGCACGCTTTCCCCGGACTATCCGCGCGATCCACAGCAGGTCTATGGCTGGCTGGAAGCGATTGGCTGGCAGATTGTCGGGAAGACGGGCGTCAGGGTGTTTCATGATTATCTGCGTGAAAAACACAAACAGCGTGACTGTTTTGACACCTTAACAGAATTGGAAACGCGGTATTGCCGCCAGGAGCCTTTTGTCAGCCTTGGCCGCTATATTCACGTCACCGCGCACAAGCCGCAGATGCAAGGATAACCTATGAGTGAATTTTCCCAGACAGTCCCCGAACTGGTTGCCTGGGCCAGGAAAAACGATTTCTCCATCTCGCTGCCGGTAGACAGACTCTCTTTCCTGCTGGCGGTCGCCACGCTGAACGGCGAGCGGCTGGATGGGGAAATGAGCGAGGGTGAACTGGTGGATGCGTTCCGCCACGTCAGTGATGCGTTTGAGCAAACCAGCGAAACCATTAGCGTGCGTGCCAACAACGCAATTAACGATATGGTGCGTCAACGTCTGCTGAACCGCTTTACCAGCGAGCAGGCGGAAGGAAACGCCATCTATCGCCTGACGCCACTGGGCATCGGCATCACCGATTACTACATTCGCCAGCGCGAATTTTCCACGCTGCGTCTGTCCATGCAGCTGTCGATCGTGGCCGGTGAGCTTAAGCGCGCCGCCGATGCGGCAGATGAAGACGGTGACGAATTCCACTGGCACCGAAACGTCTATGCACCGCTGAAATATTCGGTGGCGGAAATCTTCGACAGTATCGATCTGACCCAGCGCCTGATGGACGAACAGCAGCAGCAGGTGAAAGACGATATCGCACAGCTGCTGAATAAAGACTGGCGTGCAGCCATCTCCAGCTGTGAACTTCTGCTGTCAGAAACCTCCGGTACGCTGCGTGAGCTGCAGGATACGCTGGAAGCCGCAGGGGATAAGCTGCAGGCGAACCTGCTGCGCATCCAGGACGCGACGCTGGCACACGACGATCTGCACTTTATCGACCGTCTGGTGTTCGACCTGCAGAGTAAACTGGACCGCATCATCAGCTGGGGCCAGCAGTCGATCGACCTGTGGATCGGCTACGACCGACACGTGCATAAATTTATCCGTACCGCGATCGATATGGATAAAAACCGCGTCTTTGCCCAGCGTCTGCGCCAGTCGGTGCAGACCTATTTCGATGCGCCGTGGGCGCTGACCTACGCCAATGCCGATCGTCTGCTGGATATGCGCGACGAAGAGATGGCATTGCGTGATGAAGAGGTAACCGGTGAACTGCCGCCGGATCTGGAATACGAAGAATTTAACGAAATTCGCGAACAGCTTGCGGCGATGATCGAAGAACAGCTCGCGGTCTACAAAACCAGACAAGCTCCGCTGGATCTGGGGCTCGTGGTGCGCGACTATCTGGCGCAATATCCGCGCGCGCGCCACTTCGACGTAGCCCGCATTGTGGTAGACCAGGCGGTTCGCCTGGGTATCGCGCAAGCCGATTTCACCGGACTGCCGCCGAAGTGGCAGCCAATTAACGATTACGGAGCCAAGGTACAGGCGCATGTCATTGACAAATATTGAACAAGTGATGCCGGTTAAGCTGGCACAGGCGCTGGCGAATCCGTTATTTCCGGCGCTGGACAGCCAGCTGCGTGCCGGTCGTCACATTGGCTTAGACGAGCTGGATAATCACGCCTTTTTGATGGACTTCCAGGAGTACCTGGAAGAGTTTTACGCCCGCTACAACGTGGAGCTTATCCGCGCGCCGGAAGGGTTTTTCTACCTGCGCCCGCGCTCCACGACGCTGATTCCGCGTTCCGTGCTCTCCGAGCTGGACATGATGGTCGGCAAAATTCTCTGCTACCTCTACCTCAGCCCGGAACGTCTGGCGAATGAAGGGATCTTCACCCAGCAGGAACTTTACGACGAGCTGTTGACGCTGGCAGATGAGAGCAAGCTGCTCAAGCTGGTGAACAACCGCTCCACGGGGTCGGATCTCGATCGTCAGAAATTACAGGAAAAAGTCCGCTCTTCCCTGAACCGTCTGCGTCGTCTGGGGATGGTCTGGTTTATGGGGCACGACAGCAGCAAATTCCGCATTACGGAATCTGTCTTCCGCTTCGGCGCCGACGTGCGTGCGGGCGATGACGCGCGTGAAGCGCAGCTTCGCATGATCCGCGACGGTGAAGCGATGCCGGTGGAAAACCATTTGCAGCTCAATGATGAGCATGAAGAGAATCTGCCGGATAGCGGGGAGGAAGAGTAATGATTGAACGCGGTAAATTTCGCTCACTGACGCTGATTAACTGGAACGGCTTCTTTGCCCGAACGTTCGATCTGGATGAGCTGGTCACGACGCTCTCCGGCGGTAACGGGGCGGGTAAATCCACCACCATGGCGGCCTTTGTCACGGCGCTGATCCCTGACCTGACGCTGCTTCACTTCCGTAACACCACCGAAGCGGGGGCCACAAGCGGTTCCCGTGATAAAGGTCTGCACGGTAAGTTGAAAGCGGGCGTCTGTTATTCGGTTCTGGACGTCATTAACTCCCGCCATCAGCGCGTGGTGGTGGGCGTGCGCCTGCAGCAGGTTGCCGGTCGCGACCGTAAAGTCGACATTAAACCGTTCGCCATCCAGGGGCTGCCAACGTCTGTACAGCCGACGGCGCTGCTGACGGAAACCCTGAACGAGCGCCAGGCGCGCGTGCTGACGCTGCAGGAGCTGAAAGATAAGCTCGAAGCGATCGAAGGCGTGCAGTTCAAACAGTTCAACTCGATTACAGACTACCACTCGCTGATGTTCGATCTCGGCGTGGTGGCGCGTCGTCTGCGTACCGCATCAGACCGTAGCAAATACTACCGCCTGATCGAAGCGTCCCTGTACGGCGGTATCTCCAGCGCCATTACCCGCTCCCTGCGCGACTACCTGCTGCCGGAAAACAGTGGGGTGCGTAAGGCCTTCCAGGACATGGAGGCGGCGCTGCGTGAAAACCGCATGACGCTGGAAGCGATTCGCGTGACCCAGTCTGACCGCGATCTGTTTAAACACCTGATCAGCGAAGCCACTAACTACGTGGCGGCGGACTACATGCGCCACGCCAACGAGCGCCGCGTCCACCTCGATCAGGCATTAGAATACCGCCGCGAGCTGTTTACCTCCCGCAAACAGCTGGTGGCCGAGCAGTACAAGCACGTCGAAATGGCGCGCGAGCTCGGTGAGCACAACGGTGCTGAAGGTGACCTGGAAGCCGATTACCAGGCCGCCAGCGATCACCTGAACCTGGTGCAGACCGCGCTGCGTCAGCAGGAGAAAATCGAGCGCTATGAAGCGGACCTCGACGAGCTGCAAATTCGTCTTGAAGAGCAAAATGAAGTGGTGGCCGAAGCCGCCGAGATGCAGGAAGAGAACGAAGCCCGCGCCGAAGCGGCCGAGCTGGAAGTGGATGAGCTGAAAAGCCAGCTTGCCGATTATCAGCAGGCGCTGGACGTGCAGCAGACGCGCGCGATCCAGTACACCCAGGCACTGCAGGCATTACAGCGCGCGAAAGAGCTGTGCCATCTGCCAGACCTGACGCCGGAAAGCGCCGACGAGTGGCTGGATACCTTCCAGGCCAAAGAGCAGGAAGCCACTGAGAAACTGCTGTCCCTCGAACAGAAAATGAGCGTCGCCCAAACGGCGCACAGCCAGTTTGAGCAGGCCTATCAGCTGGTTGTGGCGATTAACGGCCCGCTGGCGCGTAACGAAGCCTGGGACGTTGCCCGCGAGCTGCTGCGCGATGGCGTGAACCAGCGCCATCTGGCCGAGCAGGTTCAGCCGCTGCGTATGCGTCTGAACGAGCTGGAACAGCGCCTGCGCGAGCAGCAGGAGGCCGAGCGTCTGCTGGCCGAATTCTGCAAGCGTCAGGGCAAACATTACGATTTTGACGAGCTTGAGGCCCTGCATCAGGAACTCGAGGCGCGTATCGCTGCGCTTTCAGACACGGTCTCCAGCGCCAGCGAACAGCGTATGACCCTGCGTCAGGAGCTGGAACAGCTTCAGTCCCGTTCGCAAGCGCTTCTGCAGCGTGCCCCGGTCTGGCTGGCGGCCCAGAGCAGCCTTAACCAGCTCAGTGAGCAGTGCGGCGAGCAGTTCGAATCCAGCCAGGAAGTCACTGAATACCTGCAGCAGCTGCTGGAGCGCGAGCGCGAGGCGATTGTTGAGCGTGATGAAGTGGGCGCGCGCAAGCGTGACGTCGACGAAGAAATTGAGCGCTTAAGCCAGCCGGGCGGTGCGGAAGACCCGCGCCTCAATGCCCTGGCAGAGCGTTTTGGCGGCGTACTGCTGTCTGAGATTTACGACGATGTCGGCCTGGACGATGCGCCATACTTCTCGGCACTGTATGGCCCGTCGCGTAACGCGATCGTGGTGCCGGATCTGTCGCTGATTTCTGAGCAGCTTGCCGGTCTGGAAGATTGCCCGGAAGATCTCTACCTGATCGAAGGGGATCCGCAGTCGTTCGATGACAGCGTGTTCAGCGTCGACGAGCTGGAAAAAGCGGTGGTGGTGAAAATCGCCGACCGTCAGTGGCGCTATTCCCGCTTCCCGGAACTGCCGCTGTTTGGCCGCGCCGCGCGTGAAAGCCGCATCGAAAGCCTGCACGCCGAGCGTGAGACGCTGTCTGAACGTTTTGCGACGCTGTCGTTTGACGTGCAGAAAACCCAGCGCCTGCATCAGGCGTTTAGCCGCTTTATCGGCAGCCATCTGGCCGTGGCCTTCGAAGCCGACCCGGAAGCGGAAATTCGCAAACTCAATACCCGCCGTGGCGAACTGGAACGGGCGATTGCCAGTCATGAAAGCGACAACCAGCAGAGTCGCGTCCAGTTCGAGCAGGCGAAAGAGGGCGTCGCGGCCCTTAACCGTATTCTGCCGCGCCTGAATCTGCTGGCAGACGACACGCTGGCCGACCGCGTGGATGAGATCCAGGAGCGTCTGGATGAAGCGCAGGAAGCCGCGCGCTTCGTGCAGCAGCACGGCAATCAGCTGGCGAAGCTGGAGCCGGTTGTCTCTGTCCTGCAGAGCGACCCGGAACAGTTCGAGCAGTTAAAAGAAGATTATGCCTGGTCACAGCAGGTGCAGCGCGAAGCGCGTCAGCAGGCGTTTGCCCTGACGGAAGTGGTGCAGCGTCGCGCCCATTTCGGCTACTCCGATTCGGCGGAAATGCTGAGCGGTAACAGCGATCTGAATGAAAAGCTGCGTCAGCGCCTTGAGCAGGCGGAAGCGGAGCGTACCCGCGCCCGCGAAGCGATGCGCAGCCACTCCGCTCAGTTGAACCAGTACAACCAGGTGCTGGCCTCGCTGAAAAGCTCCTTCGATACCAAGAAAGAGCTGTTAAACGACCTGCAGAAAGAGCTTCAGGACATCGGCGTCCGTGCCGACAGCGGGGCGGAAGAGCGCGCGCGCATTCGTCGTGACGAGCTGCATGCTCAGCTCAGCAACAACCGCGCGCGTCGCAATCAGCTGGAAAAAGCGCTCACCTTCTGCGAAGCAGAAATGGATAACCTGACCCGTCGCCTGCGCAAGCTGGAGCGCGACTACCATGAAATGCGCGAGCAGGTCGTGACCGCCAAGGCAGGCTGGTGCGCGGTAATGCGCATGGTGAAAGACAATAACGTTGAGCGTCGTCTGCACCGTCGCGAGCTGGCGTATCTCTCTGCCGATGAGCTGCGTTCCATGTCGGATAAGGCGCTGGGTGCGCTGCGTCTGGCGGTGGCGGATAACGAACACCTGCGCGATGTCCTGCGTATGTCAGAAGATCCGAAACGCCCTGAACGTAAAATCCAGTTCTTCGTGGCGGTTTACCAGCACCTGCGCGAGCGTATTCGTCAGGACATTATCCGTACCGACGATCCGGTCGAAGCCATTGAGCAGATGGAAATCGAGCTGGGGCGTCTGACGGAAGAGCTGACCTCTCGCGAGCAGAAGCTGGCGATCAGCTCCCGCAGCGTGGCGAATATCATCCGCAAAACCATTCAGCGCGAGCAGAACCGCATTCGCCAGCTGAACCAGGGTCTGCAGAGCGTGTCGTTTGGACAGGTGAACAGCGTACGCCTCAACGTCAACGTGCGTGAAGCCCACGCGACGCTGCTGGAAGTGCTGTCTGAGCAGCACGAGCAGCACCAGGATCTGTTCAACAGCAACCGTCTGACCTTCTCCGAAGCGCTGGCGAAGCTGTATCAGCGCCTGAATCCGCAGATTGATATGGGACAGCGTACGCCGCAAACCATCGGGGAAGAGCTGCTGGATTACCGTAACTACCTGGAAATGGAGGTAGAGGTAAACCGTGGCTCCGACGGCTGGCTGCGCGCGGAATCCGGGGCGCTCTCTACCGGTGAAGCGATCGGTACCGGGATGTCGATTCTGGTGATGGTGGTACAGAGCTGGGAAGACGAAGCGCGCCGCCTGCGCGGCAAAGACATCTCCCCATGCCGACTGCTGTTCCTGGATGAGGCGGCGCGTCTTGATGCGCGCTCCATTGCCACGCTGTTTGAGCTTTGCGAACGTCTCGATATGCAGCTCATCATTGCCGCACCGGAGAACATTAGCCCTGAAAAAGGGACAACCTACAAGCTGGTGCGTAAAGTGTTCCAGAACAGCGAGCACGTTCACGTTGTCGGGCTGCGCGGCTTTGCGCCGCAGCCGCCGGAGTCACTGCCGGAAACCACGGCGGACGCTTCCTGAAGTGTCTTCTGACCCGAAGCGGCGCTCTGGCGCCGCTTTTTTTTTTAAACTTAACTTGTGCTTAGGGCTGCGTTATCTTTAAACTTCTTTACATAAGGTAAGGCAACAGCTTAGCCGTCTACCTATAATGAAAGAAAGCCCCAACGTGATGGGCATGTCGTGAAAACAGGGGGCAAGGGATGTTGCTTAAGAAAAAATGTGGTCGTCAGCTGTCGGCGCTAAGTTTATGTCTGGCAGTGATGTTTGCTCCACTGTTAACCGCCCAGGCCGATGAGCCTGAAATTGTGCCGACTGACAGCTCGGCAACGACGGGCGCGCAGCCTACGTCGTTGTCCCAGCCGCTGGAGCAATCTCCGGCGACGGCGATAATGGCCGGTATTAAGCCGCTGCCGGAAGGCATCGACGCCGAATCGCTCAGCCAGCAGCTGCAGTCGGGGCTGCCGTCAGGCTACACGCCTGTCTATCTCAATCAGCTCACGCTGCTTTATGCCGCCCGCGATATGAAACCGATGTGGGAAAACCGCGATGCAGTGCGTGCCTTTCAGCAACAGCTGGCGGAGGTCGCAATTGCAGGGTTTCAGCCGCAGTTTACAAAGTGGGTTGAGCTGTTAACCGATCCTGCCGTAACAGGGCAGGCTAGAGATGTGGTGCTTTCCGATGCCATGATGGGTTACCTGCAGTTCGTGGCGGGTATTCCGGTCAATGGCAACCGCTGGCTGTACAGCGATAAGCCGTACAAGCTCGCG